>NZ_JAMQGP010000006.1 GCF_023703465.1 Echinimonas agarilytica
AAGTTATGTCCCCGTTTTACGCGTTAAAAGTCTCCTGAAGCATATTAAAAACATGTGGAATGAAATGACAAATGTTGAATCGAATTGGGGCCACTCTGTGCATCATTGTGAGCTCAGTCAACTGTGCTCATGGCAACATCAAGAGTTCGTCTGAACATGCGGTTCAACAGCAATCTGTTCGGTTTAATCACGCTCAATTTTTAGGATCGCATAACAGTTATAAGAAGGCCGTTCATCCAACTGTCCTGACATTAATTACCTCGCATAACCCAAAATTATCGCGCCAGATTAATTATTCCCACATTGATCTCGATGCTCAGCTTGACGTGGGGCTAAGGCATTTAGAAATTGATGTGTTGGTCGATGATACGGGCGGTAAGTATGCGTATCCATTAGCAGAAAAGATTGCTGGAAGTCGTTTGCTAGATAAGGCTGAGCGCCAACAACTTCTTAAACCCGGTTTTAAAGTACTTCATATTCCTGACTTAGACATTTCATCGCATTGTCAGTTGTTTAGCGAATGCTTACATCAATTAACTGCTTGGTCTAATCGAAACCCTGAACATCTACCAATTTCGATCCTACTCAATGTAAAAGAAAGCCACATTAAATTCGTCAAAGGTACTATTCCGGAAGAGTTTGGACCTGCCCAATATCAAGCATTAGACCGTGTGATATTCAATGCTATCTCGGAGCAATCCCTCTTTAGCCCTGACTCGCTTCGAGCTCACTATGACTCACTTGATGAAGCCATTGAACAAGCAGGCTGGCCTTTGTTGAAGGACATGCGTGGGAAGTTCATCTTCATATTTGATGCCAACACTAAGCAACGAGAGTTATACCGAGATGAACACTTTGCTTTGATGGGGCGCGCCATGTTTGCCAGCTACGAACCTGGAGAGCCAGAGGCGGCAATTATGATCAGGAATAATCCTGTCGAACAATTTTCAGAGATCTCATCACTGGTTGATCAGGGTTACCTTATACGAACTCGAGCGGATGCTGATTTGTCCGCACCCACAGCTAAAAATCAGGCTCGATTCCAAGCTGCTAAAGCCAGCGGCGCTCAAGTTATTTCCACTGATTATTACCCCTCGTCACCGCAAGCGATAGAGAGTGGCTATCAAGTTTCATTTTCTGATGATTGTTTCGTGCAGTCCAATCAAAGGTTGCAGCGAGAGCATTCGTCAGTTGTTTGTTTTCAATCGCGCATTGCGCAATACACCCAATATTAATACGACTGGAGTATTCTCATGAATTTTTCGTGGACCAAAACAGCGGTATCGGTTGCTGTTCTATCTGCAATCACCACCACTTCTCTGACGGTGTCTGCTCAAGAAGAGTCAGTAGTCAACCCATCAGAAGTTGAGGCCATTGAAGTTAAGGGGTTTCGTAGCAGCTTAATTAAGGCTCGCGACTTAAAACGCAGTGCCAATGGTGCACAAGATTCGATTGTGGCAGAAGACATTGCAGACTTTCCTGACTTAAACCTTGCTGATGCATTGAATCGTATTCCGGGGGTCGCCATTACTCGTGAAGGTGGAGAAGGGCGTCAAATTTCTTTACGCGGTTTGGGCCCCGATTTTACTCAAGTGCAGCTCAATGGCATGGAAGCGCTGGGTAACTCTTCATCAGCAATGGATAGTCGCGGCGGCACATCGCGTTCTCGTGCATTTGACTTCAATATTTTCGCAGCAGAACTCTTTAGTCGAGTCGACGTTAGAAAAGCATTCTCAGCAGACATGGATGAAGGCGGCATTGGCGGTACGGTTAATTTAGAGACAGCAAAGCCTTTCGATTATGACGGATTTAAAGGAGCTGTGAGCGGCCAAGTAGGGCATAACTCCCTCGCTGACGATCTGAGTCCTCGAGTGGCAGCATTGGTGTCGAATACATGGGATGACTTTGGAGCGTTGATGTCGGTTGCTTACAGCACTCGTGACATCAATGAACAAGGTTACAACACCTATCGCTGGCGACAGAAAAATGCATCAGGAAGTGATATTTCGGGTCTGCCGCAACGAACTCAAGAGCTTATCAATAATGAAGAGCTGCACTTCTCACGCGGTAGTCGTAATTCCATCTTTTTAAATGATCAAGAGCGTTTGGGGATCACCACAGCATTTCAATACCGGCCTTCTCAAAGCCTGAATCTCGGACTCGATGTTTTATATGGTGAGTTGAACAATGATCGAGACGAGTACCATCTTCAAAGCCGAGGTTCGAGTTCAACCGCGTTAGGTTGCGGCGGGCCCGCTTATGCGGGCGATTTGACTTGCTCCGTGGTGAACGAGATTCGATACAACGATAAAAACGAAGTGATGTATTCAAACTTCTCTAACACATCGATTCATAGCGAAAGTCGCGAACAGTATGCCGATACTGAGTTTAAGCAGGTTGTGGCAAACGCGGAATGGCAGATGAACGATGACTTCGCCATTCGAGCATTAGTTGGGCATCAGAGTAGTGATTTCGAAACCGGTAGCGCTAAGGTCTACGTCGAGACATTTGGTGACTTAACCATTGATTATACCAATGATCGTTTTTATGGCACTAACTCATATGGCTTTGATACCACCGATATTCATCAGTTCAAATACCATGAAATTGATCTGCAGGAGACGGAAATCAATAGCAGTTTTGATACAGCCTCGTTGGATTTTGAGTATGTGTTGAATGACAGTTCGTATTTCACCGGTGGGGTGATATACAAGAAGTTTGAAAATGAAACAGGCCAGGTAGACGGCAAAGATTTAAACAAAAGTGAATGGTCCAACGGTACATTCAGCGATGACATTGCTGAGGGTGTAGCGTTTACTAACAGAGAGCATCAAAAACTGGCTTGGACGAGCGTTAATGTGAGCGATGTGCTCAATACATGGGCGATTGTTCGCAACCTTGAATCAGATCCCACCAAGGATGAAGTTGAAGAAGAAACGTTATCTGCATTTGCTCAATACAACATAGATATTGAAGTTCCCATCGGTGATTTACGCGGTGACATTGGGGTGCGTTATTACGACACTGAAATTACATCAACAGGTTTTTTGAACGACAACCAGATTGATGTCAGTAACGACTATTCTGACTTCCTGCCTGCATTAAATGTGGTTTGGGATGCTACAGATAACTTGGTGGTACGTGGCTCTGCTAGTCAAAATATTACCCGCCCATCGTTGGGTTCAATGAACGCAACCGGTAATGTAGTCAATGACCCTGACTCACCTTCAGGGCTGAATATTCAAGCAGGAAACCCGCTACTCGAACCGTATGAGTCGGTGAATCTTGATGCATCTTTGGAGTACTACTTCGATGAAGCAGGATATGCGGCTATTAGCTACTTCCATAAATCGATTGATAATTTCATTTTGGTTGAAACCTATGATCGACCATATGGTGAAACCGGCTACCCATTGGCATTTCTCGGAGCCAACCAAAATGCGAATACGTTATACACAGTCATACAGCCACAGAACGTAGATGATGCAGACATTAGCGGTATCGAAGTTGCGTTTCAAAGAGACTTAGATTTCTTGCCTGCGCCGTTTGATGGATTCGGTGTTATTGCCAACTATACCTATTCGGATGGGGAAACCTTGTATCGCAACGTGGGTGGTTCAGGTGAAGATGAATACAAGTCATTCCCTGGGTTGTCGGATCATTCAGGCAACTTCACGGTGTATTACGAGACTGACACATGGGGGGGGCGCATTGCATCATCTTACCGAAGCGACTACATCTCAACGGTGCAAGCAGGTAACCAAGACGAAGACGAGCGCGGTTTTCATTCAACCACGTACGTTGATTTCTCGGCTTTTTATCAAGTTAATGACAACTTAAAGCTGACCCTTGAAGGCTCAAATTTAACGGATGAACACGAAGAGCAATACTCAGATTCGGCTGACCGACTGTATAACACGACCGAGAACGGCCGTTCTTACTATGTAGGTTTACTTTACGACTTCTGATTTTAACTTCAAAAGTTCTTGTTGTAGCCCGCTTCGAAAGAAGCGGGCCTTTTTAGTTTTATTTGAGGCTAAGCTGTGTCATGAATATTGAGTTAATTAGAAAAATTGAAAATTCACACACTCTTCACAATTCAGTGTTACCGTACTTCAATTCCTTGGGGGCGGCAGTGATTGCGCCTCGCCAGCATTCATATTTTTTGGCGATGAATAATTCCATAACCTCTAAACTTAAAAGTATATCTGTGGACGATGGAGCCGCTTCGGATCAATTCTCAAATACATCTTTAGAGCTTGCCAGTCGCATTCCTCAAATACGAAATTTCATTGCCTCTAAAGTGCCAGATCGACAAGAAGTAGACGACCTAGTGCAAGACACGATATGTAAAACACTGTCTGCATCGATTAAAACCGACCTATCGAACCCATTGGCCTACGCCATTCAAGTGGCTAAATCTAACATCGTTGAACACTGGAAAAAGCAAAGCGTTCCTCATGTTGAAATTGAAGATGACATGAGCGTCACTGTTAAATCTCCAGAATCGCTTCACCTATCAGAAATGCGCAGTGCAGCAGTGTTAAACATCATTGGTGATATGCCCGAGCTACGGCGCAGCATTTTTATGAAGCGCCGTGTAGAAGGCTGGTCACGAAATCAAATCGCAAGCGAGTTTTCTGTTTCAGTTGAGGTGGTTAAAAAGCATTTAACCCGAGCTATGGTGACGCTAACTCTTGAATTAGAAAAACTCGACCTCGTAGAGGAGGACGGAAAATGAGTCAATTTACCCCACAATTCTCTGAGGACGTGCTGGAGGAAGCTGCGGATTGGCTGGATCAGATTCATGAATTGACCGCCCAAGAGCAAGCCGAATTGATGATTTGGTTGTCAGAGCCATCACATTATAGTGCGCTGATGTACATGAGCCGCGCGCTTGGTATTGCTGAAATCAACACAGTATTAGCAGGTTATAAAGACAACCCAATCGATATTCCGTTGCATCGCGTCACAAATGAGCTGGATCTTTCTAGCGGCGAAGCATCTTCTGCTCCCAAGAAAAAATCAGCAGCAAGGCATTGGTTAATCGCGGCATCGGTCTGTGCTTTTGTTGTGACTGCAAGTGTGTTGTTGAGCCAGCAGAGTCAGTTAGAAAATGAAGTAATCGCCAGCGTCTCCGTCCCCTTGCACACCCTATCTGCACCGATAGGGAAGAATGAGCAGGTTGAGTTAGACGACGGCACCAAGCTGCATATGAATAGCCATTCTACCTTGCATGTGAGTTTGACTAAGGATATTCGACAAACGCAGTTAGATTATGGCGAGGTGTATTTTGATGTGGCGCGTGATACTTCTCGCCCGTTTGTCATTCAAACCAGCTTTGCTGATATCGAAGTGTTAGGCACACGATTCAATGTTGATGCCCAAGGTGATGGCTTGACCGTTACGGTTGATGAAGGGCATGTTCGAGTGCGAGAACAGTACGACTTATACCCGGGCGATCGGTTATTTATCGACTTGCTAGGGCAGGTAGAAGTCACTCAGTTTGATGCAAAAAACAGAGCCGATTGGCGTTCGGGCTGGTTGGATATTACGGACGTGGAACTGGAAAAAGTCATTCAGCAATTGCAGCATTACAGCCCTAAAAAGTTAGTGGTTGAACCTTCTCTTGGTCAGCAAATGATGCTCTCTGGACGCTTCAATATTAGAACGCCGTCCGCAACACTAGCGCTTATTGGTGAATTGCACCAAGTCGATATTGTAGAGACGCCAGCCAATATTTATTTGAGTCGCATTAGATGATTAAAGGCTTCAGTTGGGCGAGAGTGTATTATTTCTCCCAATTGCTTGTTGGACTTTATACCACAAGCCTTGTTCCTATGGCGTGGGCCGAGGCTCCCAATATCCCACGCCAAGTAGCACTTTCTGCTGGGGAATTAAATCGTTCTCTGAGCGCACTATCCGAACAATTCAACATCGCTATTATCTCGGATGCCGGGATCGTCGAAGGGCTTGAAAGCCCCTCAATACAAGGTTCAATGAGCCTTGAATCAGCACTAAAAACAATATTAACTCCGCATCATTTGACAGCAAAAAGTACCCATGCAGGTATTCTCATTGAACGCTCAGAACCATCGGCTCCGCCATCCAACAATACGATACCAAAACAGCGCCAAGACACATTCGACAGATTAGAGGTTCACGGTTACAGCAATGCTCTAGAGTTGTCATATTCGGCTAAATACGCGTCTCAAGAGCTCAAAGAATATATGTTCGCAGACGAAATCGGTAAGTTGCCTGAACGCAGCATTGCTGAGGTACTTAACAGGATGCCGGGGGTGACTATCACACGAGAAGCGGGAGAAGGCAGGCAAGTCTCGGTGCGAGGATTAGATTCAGGTTTTACGCGAGTACAGTTCAATGGCATGGAGTCACTAGCGACAGGTGCGAGCATTGATTCGCGCGGGGGAGTCAATAATACTCGGAAGTTTGATTTGAATCTTATTCCTGCCGAGCTAATCCGCTCCGTTGAAGTCTATAAATCGAGCAACGCAAGCATTGATGGAGGCGGGATCTCCGGTACGGTGAACCTTAAAACTCCGTTGCCGCTTGAACTAAGTGACGAACAAAGCTCAATTTCTATTGAGCAAAGCTACAATGATTTTTCTGAAACGTGGGGGCATGGTGTGTCGGCTTTATTGAGCCGAATGAATGACACCCACTCGTTCGGAGTGGCGCTAAGTGGTGCATATGTTGACCGTGATACAACGGAAAAAGGGTATTCAACTATTCGGTGGGCACAAGGTGATTGGGGGAACCTGTATCAAGCTGGACGAACAGGGCAAAGTGTCAGTTCGACTGATATCGATAAGTTGGAATCAGGAGAAACGTACCACTCTCGATATAGCCGCTACGATGTATACCAACGGAATATAAAGCGAATTGCAGGATTAGTTTCAGCGCAGTGGCGACCCAATCAATCGGTTCAAGTGGCAGGCAATGTGATTGCAGGCAACATGGCTGTGCGTATGGATGAATATCACATTAGTTCATCGGGCTTGGCGGTCAATGATTTATCCGGTGTGATTGTGAATGAGGTTCACTTTGACGGCGACGATTTAGTGTATGCCGATTTAGACAACGTTGATTTAAGAACCGAGTACAACCGCGAGCGTCATCAAACAGATTATGTTCAAGCGCAACTTTGGATGGATTATGAGTTCAATTCAAAGACTCAAGTTACCGTCTCATTGGGTGCACAAAATGCCAAGTTCGACAGCCCTATCCACGACAAAGTCTATTTATGGTCACCTCAACAATCCTTTCGTTATGATTTTAGTCAGCATTCCCGTATTTCGGTGAATGACTATGGCGCAGGTTTGCACACCAAAGAAGACTGGTCTTTGTATCAAACCACACGAGATATCGATTTAGTGGAAAACCGCTTCGTTCAAACCAAGATAGATATAAATCATGAATTGTCGCCTTGGTGGGAGTTGAGAGCGGGAATTCAATATAAAACTTACCAAAATGAAAATGAACGGGTGCGTTTTCGAGACATAAGCATGCGCAATCAAAATGTTGCGGCGATTACCGAAAACTCTCCGGTGGATTATGGCAAAAATATGGGGGTGGTAGGGCTTCCTAGCACTTGGATTGTAGCGGGACATGATGCATTTTCGTCGTTATATGACGGTGATCCAACTCAGAACCAGTCGCCAGATTTGAGTGCCAAGTTGCGTGAATACTTGATTGCAGGGTATCTACAAACAGTTTTTGATGAACCTTTTGACGATATTCCATTGTCTGGGAATTTGGGGTTTCGTTGGGAATCTATTCGGCAACGCAGCCAGGGTACGATTGCCACGCCTGAAGAGCCTGAGATTTTCGACTCATTGCAACGCCATGCTCAAATTCTTCCTTCGATGAATTTGATTTGGCAGTTTTCCGAGAAAATACAAGCGCGATTCGCGGCAAATAGAAATTGGTCAAAAGCAGAGATTAGACAGCTTAATCCGTCGCATGCGATTAATGTGGGCGGGCAAAGTTTGAATCGCGGCAATCCTGAGTTAAAACCTATGGTTGCAGACTCCATTGATGTAGGGCTCGACTGGTTTTCACGTAATCAGCATTTTATTTCTGTGGGGGTATTTTACAAAGACATTGATTCATTAGTGCATGAAGAGTCTCGAATGCAGCCATTTTCAGAAACGGGACTTAGTCTTGATTTAATTTCTGATAGAGGTCAAGACGGTGACACTGTCTATTGGGTCAGTGAACCGACCAATGGCGATTCGGTTGAATTACTGGGTGCCGAGCTGTCGACCATGTTTTCGCTATGGCACAGCACTGATGGTGCGCCGAAACTCAGTTTTAATTACACCTTTAGTGATGCGCAAGATAGCTATTCGGTGGGAGATCAACGAGTGACTTCTCCTTTAATTGGCTTGTCGCGACATATCGGCAATGCCACGCTTTTTTACGACACTGCAAAATTTGGCTTTAGGGTGTCAGGAAACTATCGTTCGGCATACGTGCAGTCAGTGCCCAGTGGGAATAACAATGATGAAGACGGACTCAACAGCGCTTTCTATCTGGATATGTCGGGTTATTATCAATGGGCCGAGTCGATTCGGTTTGATCTGGAGATCTCAAACTTAACGGATGAAGTGTTTGATTTATATATCGACAGTAGCAACCGACCCTATAATTACACTCAGTCAGGCACAGAGTTTAAGGTCCAGTTGAATGTGCAAATTTAATCATTCGCAATGCGTTAGAGTGGCAATAGAGGCCATGCACCAGTCTAATTGATGTTGCAGTTGCTCGTTTGATAATCCCATTTGGGAAGCCGAACGTAGGCCCATTAATTGAACTTGAACGAAGGTTGCCACGTCATTTGGAGCAAGAGAACGGTCTATTTCCCCTGCATCTTGGATACTGTTGATGAGACCACAAAGTGCCCCTTGAAATGACTCAATATAAGCTTGGGCGGCTTGGCGGGCGCGGTGTTCGTGGTCTTCTATTTCTAATAACGTTTTAGCGAGCATGCAGGCGCGAGCCGCTTGATGCTGATTGCCTATCGATACGCTTTGAATAAATGTTCTCAGTGCATCTAAGCCGCAATCAGTTGAGTCTAAAGCTTGGTGAAATCGCAGTTCCATTTCGTTTTGGTATGCAGTAATCGCCTCAATGAAGATGCCATCTTTATTGCCAAACTCGGCGTAAATACTTGCTGGCCTCATATCAAGCTCAGCGCTTAGATCTCGCATAGAGGTTGCATGATAACCTTGTCGCCAAAACAACTCTTTGGCTTTTTGAGTGACATCTTCGCGGTCAAAGCGTTTAGGGTTTGGCATCAACAGCTTCCAAATTGAAAAGGGAACACGGAAGCATTTTAACTTGAACGAGTGATAAAGTAAAAGTGAGCCAAATGTTGTCTAAACGATTGCCTCACGGCACGGCTCTCTGAATTGGGTTGATAAGGGGGCAGAATGGTATACGACAATTCACAGAGAATTGCCGCATATGAACAAATCTAATTCAGTATTCGGCTACTCGCCATTATCGTGAACGCTCACTAGTTTTAATGGTGTGTTAGCTGGGCTGTTTGAATTGGAACCTGATAGTAAGTGCGTAATGTCACTGCAAATTAAATGCCCCTCAAAAACCACGATATCGGCATTGTTGAGTACGCATTTGGAAGCGTGCGCCAATGATGTTCTGACCGCCTGCCCAGTCTGGTTTTGGCAAGTGGCATGGAGCCTGTCATCTTCAATTGAAATACTGGAACAGTCTTTTTGATAAGATCCCAAAGGTAAGGATGGGTGATTCGGGGCAATCGCTCCGAATAATAAAGCGGCTACAGCAAAAGAAAAATAGAGCGCCATGAAATTCATGATCCTTGCTCCTGTTGGGGGTTGAACACAACAACATATGGGCGAAGTTTGAGTATCAAGGTTATGCCCAGCGATGGGTATTACACAGCATTACGAGCAGAATTTTAGCCCGACCTTACGATAAAAAAGGGCTCCGAAGAGCCCTTGATTAATGCGTTACAATTTACCGGCCCACACTACTACGGCGGTATCTCCGTTGTGTGTTCGGCTAAATACATAGGGCGCTTCACTCAAACGTTGATGTTGACCCGCTCCAATTGCCACATGACGTTTACGGAACTGAGCAACTTTTTGCCAATGAGCTAGCAAGTCAGCGCGTGGTCCTTGAATCGAGCCCCAGTTCATATCTGATCGAGTTCCTTGGTGCGGATCGCTACCGCTCGGCCCTTTAGAACGTGCGGATTCATCACCATAGTAAACTTGCACTGCGCCGGGTAAAAACATGAAGGGGGCTGCTATATCCTTTTGATCTTGCAGATTGCGAGTCATGTTCCCAAATGCCAATTTAGTGTCGTGAGACGAAATATATGTCAACATATTGAAACTGTCGTCGGTATTAATTTTACTGGCATAGTGTTGGTAAACTTCGTCGGCATCGGCCATGCAATTCATGACTTTTTCAGCATCTTCATTTTGAAAATCAAAGTTAATGAGTGAATCGAATCCTGAATCGAAGTATCCATTGCGGGCAACACCTTGTGCCCAGACTTCTCCGGTCATCCAGAAATCGTTGTCGTCTAATACTTTGTCGGGGTTCGCTTGTTTCCATTCTGTGAATGCTTGCTGAGACCGAGTTTTAAGTGCAGCCCAAGACTCCAATTCAACATGTTTTGCGGTGTCGACTCTGAAGCCATCAATGCCATATTCGAGAACCCAATCAGATAACCAATGAGTGATGTAATCGCGAACGGTATAGCCTTCTATTTTAACCGCGTTGGTATCTTTTTTATTGCGATAGAAGATGGGTAGATCGACGACCTTGTTAGACTCAGTTTTAAAGTCGGGCAAGTAAGCTAAAGATTTGGTAATTTCGTCGTAGCCCGGGTCATCGTAGTCGGCAATATCTGTTCTTATCCAATCTTTGCCCCACCAGTTCATCCAATTCTCATCGGTGAAGTTCACATAGTGGTTGAAGTCATGCCAAGACTCGTAGCCTTTGGGTTTCCAATCAGTCCATTTCTCAGTGCCAAATAACTCAGCCGGTGATTTATCTTTGTTAAAGAAACCACCAAAGCCATATTCCTGCATGTCGGCTAAGGTTGCATAGCCGGTATGGTTCATCACAATATCGAACACCACGCGAATGCCTCGGGCATGCGCTTCATCAACAAATTCTTGAAGGTCTTCGTTGGTGCCCATATTGGCATCAAGTTTGGTGTAATCCATCACATAGTAGCCGTGGTAGGCATAGTGCTTAAAATCACCGTTGTTGCCACCACCAACCCAACCATGGACCTGCTCGTAAGGCGCGGTGATCCAAATGGCCGTCATGCCTAAATCAGCAACGTAATCGAGTTTTTGAGTGAGGCCCTTGAGATCGCCTCCGTGAAAGGTGCCAATTTCTTTGTCGCCATCTTGGGTGCGGCCATAACTGTTGTCATTGCTCGGATCGCCATTGTTAAAACGGTCGGTCATCACGAAGTAAACCGAGGCATTGTCCCAGCTAAATTCAGAAGGTTGGTGATTGGCTTGTTCTAAAAGCATTAATCCACGGCTTTGTGCTGCGGGCGTCATAGTGAGCTTGCCATTGGCTACGGTGGCGATATTGCCACTGTAGAAATCAACCACTTCAGATCCTTCTGCGAACGCTCCTCCCACCGAGAAAGTGACTTCGCCACCATCCCAAGAGGGGCATGTTTTAGTGATTGCAGGCGTAAGTGCGACGGGCTTTTTGGGTGACAGAGCAATATTCAATGCTGCGTTGGACTCGGAGGTGTCGAGCGTAATTCGGTAGGAAGCCTGTCGAAATAACTTAATCGTAAATGGTTGCTCTTCATGACATGCATTGGAGGCATAGTCGCGATTGAGTTTCAGTCTTTCAGCAATATCTGAACCATAGCGTGTACCGCAGGTATCGGACTGATCGGCAATTTCAAATTGATGTTCACCTTTAGGAAGTACGATATCGACTTGGTAAATGTGGCCGTCTTGAGTCATTGGAGTGGAGGTGCTCCAATCGTTCATTGAGCCTTTGAGATAAAGTGATGTTGTTGGCGTGCTGTTGCAAGCTGAGACAAGAGCGCAGAGCGCAAATGCTGCGGTCAGCTTTGCCGGCATATTTTTATGCATGATGGTTCTCTTTTTTGTTTTAGCCTTGAGTACCGCTAGCCTGCGGTTACTTTAAATTAGCATAGATGAATCTTTTGATTTGCCTCTTGGTTATCAGAATGTGAGCAAGCCTCAAAAGAGACCGGTTCCAACTGGGGTTGGCTGAACGCGTCATTTTTATATGGCTATGACATACCCGAAATTTGGCGATAAAGACGTGGGTGGATGACGATGCATGTCAGTGATTTTCAGACGTTGCAACGTGTGGAGAATCGGCTCATGCAGACGTTATGTTGTTGTGCCTAATCGCTAATAAAATTGTTCTAACGCTTTCAAAAATCGTCTGCTATGGTTAATAAGTGTGCACTTTAGCTTAAATGCCGAGGTGCACCTTACCCACAGGAAAGGACGGCGCTGATGGACGTTTTTGACAATTGGTCTGAATCTAAGGCTTGTCACGATGGATCTTCAGCAGGAAAAGCAATCGTAGTCATGACCGTTGCAGAAGAAGCGGATTGGATCGATACATTTTATCCTGACTCTAGGTCTGTTATGCATGCCGTAAAAGTGGTGAACAGTGTTCCTTATGATGTGCATGTGATGCGCGACTCTAAGGGTGAAGAACAACAGTTGTATTTTGACTTAACGTACTGCCATCGTTAATTGTTAAACCACTTCTTAACATGATTAAAAAAGGCGTGAGGTTGTTAAACCGCACGCCTTTTTTCTATTGTTAATGACTATTGATTAAGCTTGGCTTGCACGATATTCGTCGTACGTGCCTTGGAAGTCGATTAGTTTTTTGTCTTTAATCTCAACAATACGTGTCGCCAATGATTGAACAAACTCGCGGTCGTGACTGACAAAAATCAAAGTGCCTTCGTAATGCTCAAGAGCCAAGTTGAGCGCTTCAATGGCTTCCATATCCAAGTGGTTGGTGGGTTCATCCATCAACAATACGTTGGTTTCTTGCATCATTAATTTGCCAAACAGTAGACGGTTTTTCTCGCCACCAGAGCAAACGTTTACCAGCTTTTTGTAATCGTCGGCCGAGAACAACAAACGCCCTAACATGGCACGAACAATTTGGTCGTCATGGCCGGGTTTGCGCCATTGGCTCATCCAATCGAAGATATTGATTTCTTCGTTGAAATCCGAAGTGCTATCTTGTGGACAGTAGCCTAGCGTGGCGTTTTCAGACCATTTGATAACACCTTCGTTGGCACTTAATTCATTCATCAAACAACGCAGGAATGTTGTTTTACCGGCACCATTGTCACCAATGACCGCTAAGCGAGTTCCGGCTTCAATGATCATGCTGCCGTCGCTGAATAAGGTTTCACCGTCGAATCCATGCGCCATGTTTTCAAGAATCAATGCTTGGCGATGCAATTTTTTTTCTTGAGGGAAACGAATGAAAGGGCTCACGCGACTTGAAGGCTTGATATCTTCAAGTTGAATTTTATCGATTTGACGCGCACGTGATGTTGCTTGCTTTGCTTTTGAGGCGTTTGCAGAGAAGCGGCTGACAAATTGCTGCAGCTCGGCGATTTGAGCTTTTTTCTTCGCATTGTCAGATTGCTGTTGTTCACGGGCTTGGGTCGATGCTGTCATGAAGTCATCGTAGTTACCCGGATACACGCGAAGTTCGCCGTAATCGATGTCGGCCATGTGCGTACACACTGCATTCAAGAAGTGACGGTCATGCGAAATAATGACCATGGTACTTTTGCGCTCGTTAAGAATGTTCTCCAACCAGCTAATGGTTTCGATGTCTAAGTTGTTGGTAGGTTCGTCGAGCAATAAAATATCAGGATCGGAGAACAAGGCTTGGGCCAAAAGTACACGCAACTTCCAACCCGGAGCCACTTCGCTCATGGGGCCAAAATGCAACGACTCTTCAATACCTGCACCCATTAAAATTTCGCCTGCTCGGCTTTCTGCGCTGTAGCCGTCCATTTCGGCAAACTGAGTTTCTAACTCAGCGACTTTCATACCGTCTTCTTCCGACATTTCAGGCAATGAGTAGATACGATCGCGCTCTTGCTTGATTTCCCAAAGCTCTTTGTGCCCCATGATCACGGTATCAACTACGGAGTATTCTTCAAACGCAAACTGGTCTTGATGAAGTTTACCGACACGCTCATTTGGAGTGATGTTCACGTTTCCTGAGCTAGGTGCCAAAGTGCCATCCAGAATTTTCATGAAGGTTGATTTGCCACAGCCATTAGCGCCAATGAGGCCATAGCGATTACCACCGCCAAACTTAACGGAGATATTTTCGAATAATGGTTGTGCACCAAACTGCATGGTGATGTTTGCGGTAGAAATCAAAAGGGATATTCCTGAGCTTAAAGAGACAAAAGTTTAACGCGCGTACTATAGGGATTTAAGCTTCAAAAATCGAGTGAAACTGTGTGAATTTTATCCGTTTGCAGTGCTTTCAAGGCAAATCTTGGGACCCTAGCGTCAAAAATAGATAAAGGCAGTGATTTTGCTGTAAAGCTTTGGAGCATCGCAGTGCCGTATTCTGTGGGGAGTCGGAATACGGCACCTAATCAAGGAGTGGGTTATTTTTTCTCCCAAGGCATGAGCTCAATGTGGTTCGGGTAGTATTTTTTGATGAACTGCCCCTCGTCAGCGGCTCGCTGCACTTTGCGCTTGAAATCGGCAGCGGTATCACCGGGATTCCAAAACCATTCACTGGGTTCATGAGAATTAAAAATGTGTTTTACTTGGGCGATCACTGAAGGGTAAAGAGCCGCCACATCGGCTTGCAGCATGGCGTCATCTTCGATCAAATATAGCTGAATGGGTGTGTTGGGGTGCGGACGGAAAGCGTACCAAGGACCCATGCGAACGGCTTGCTCATTATTTTTATAGAAATACATGGGGCGCTGATTTGGAATGGCGTTGGGTTTGCTGTCTATCAGCGGGAGTAAACTATAGCCTTCAACTTTTTGCGCTAACGGTTGCGATGCAATATCGGCAAATGTAGGAAATAAATCGGGCAGCCATACGGGTTGGCTGATCACCTGGGCTTTCTCCTGATTGGGTAATTTCATGAACATTGGAATACGCATGCCGGCTTCTAACACGCCGAACTTACCCCCTCTTAGTTGTCCTTTATTTTGTAAAAATTCATCTTCGAGCCAAACACGGGTGCCGTCTTCAAGTTGAGAAGGGGTGTGCATCGAATAGCCATTGTCGGAGGCGAATACGATGAGAGAATTGTCATACAAGTTGTTGTCTTTTAGCGTCTCAATAATTCGACCTACCGAAATATCAAGCCGCTGTACCATTGCCCCCCATTCACGCGCGTAAGTTGACATATCATGGCGATCCTTCAGCTGTCTGAAATCGTCCGTGATCGTCGGCCCATGAGGCAAGTTCGATGCAAAGTAGAGCAAAAATGGCTGTGCCTTGTTGTGCTCGATGAATTCAATCGCTTTGCGATCGAACAAATCTGGGGCGTAGGTTGCTTGGGTTAAATCAACTTTGATGAGCTTGCCTTCATCATCATAGTAATCTTCAAATTGCTGTTCTTTTTTACGTCTGTCCTGTCCATAAAGTGTGTACAAATCGAAATCATCATTGGCCTGAAACTCAATGATTTCGTTGTTTTCATACAACCTGAGTGGAAAGTAGGAATGGGCTTCGTAGTGGGTTAAATAACCGTAGTGATAGTCAAACCCTTGCTTTAGAGGGTTGCCTGTAGTGTCTATGTAACCAAGCCCCCACTTTCCTACAACACCGGTGATATAGCCCGCTTGTTGCAACATTTTGGGGAAGGTGTAGAGGTTGTCAGGCAGCACTTCAAAACCACGAGCACTGCTGTTTAAACGAATGGGTTGCTTGTCAACGCTCATCCCTGTGAGCAAGGTTCCTCTTGAAGGTGCGCATTCCGGCGCGCCTGCATAGGCCTGCGAGAAACGTACCGATTGACTCGACAATTGATCGAGGTGAGGCGTGGAGAAATTCGTTTGGCCGTATGCGGATAAGTCTCGGTAACTTAAATCATCGGAGAAAATAAAAATGATGTTCGGTTGAGTTTTGACCTGCTGATCCTTCGCAGGCAGAACTGGGGGCTCTGAGATTGAGCACGCGCTGATAGATATCGCGATCGAGCCCGCGATGGCATATTTAAAGAACGTCATAATCACTCGTATTACGATAGAAAACATCGGCCTGTATGGCACTTTGAAAGTGCGGCAATATTTTCATACCCGGCCCCTAGATTCACGGCGATTACATGGGGTTCTGGGTTCACAACCAAATTTACTCCTGCATTTAGCCAATTGGGTCTAGCTGCCGGAATAAGTCGTGGACTTAAGATGTGGTGAGCTGAGCCTTGATTAAGCGTTCAGAAAGTACCGGTGTAGCAGAAGGGAAGATATTGCTCAATTGGGAATGATTCATGCCCCAGTGCTCAGCCATTGCTGTTGCGATCCAAGAAAAACTATTGGAGGTTGGGCGTAAATCGCGTTGTTCAAACAAATTGTCTTGACTAAGCCCGGGCCAGTCTCCGAGTACTCGTCCGCCATTTACCGCGCCGCCTGCAAAAAACAGTGCGCTTGCCGTGCCGTGATCGGTACCGCCCGTGCCATTTTCTTTCGCTGTTCTGCCAAATTCAGTGCCCACAATGACTAACGTATTTTGCCATTGCTGACCTAATTCTTGTTTAAGTTCAGCCAGACCTGCGTCTAGTTCTTTGAGGCTACGTTTGAGCCTGTTGGCTTGACCTTTGTGGGTGTCCCAACCACCAAGCTCTAACATTGCGCAATCCATAGTTTTGGAGCTGACCATTAATTTCGCGCAGGAGCGGGCTAGATCGACAAACTTTCCGCGTTGATTTTTAGCCCGATCAGAACCTGCTTTGTTTTGCAGATCTAGGCCATTTTGCAGTAGTGCATGAAGCTGCTCATCGCCTTCATATAATTTCATGAGTGCGTTGTACGTGTCGGCCGTGGCATCTTTCAATTGCGTGGGATACCAAGTACTGACCGAATCCGTACTCCTCAAACTAATGGGAGTGGCTCTGGCAAGTGCTAAGGCTTCGGTTTGTTTGGCGTGAACAGCTCGGCCTAACCAACCGGAATCATAGTCAATATGCCCCGTTCCCGACTCTAGAAAGTCTTGACCGTCAAAGTGAGAGCGTGCGTTGTATCCGGATGAAACCGCCACTACTGGAAGTAATTCTTTATTGTGAAACCACGAGTGCAAGTGCGTCAGACTTGGGTGAAGTGCATAGCCATCCCTGAGCGGTAATAGCGCTTTACTAATGCTTGGATATAGTGTGGGGCGGAGTTTGGGCAAGTCTTTGTCAAATGTCGGTACAAGTGTATGTAGCGGATCTAGCGCCCCCCGGAGCATTACCCAAATGACTTTGGGCGTTGTTTTTTGAGTGGCGCTCATCGCAAAATGTGGCACAGAGAGGAGCGATAAAGACGCACCTGATAATTTTAATAAATCACGGCGTTTCATTGTTATCTCCTTATGAACTCAGGGCTCATTAATAGCAGCGTAAGAGCTTGTTCACGGCTCTCTGCACGAAGGACTGAACGGTAGGTATTGTCGCTGACTGATAACCCAAGCGTTTGGGCCAAAATGCGCTCAGCATTAAAGTTTTGTTGGGCAGCGACTGCTGCGCTCCAATCGATACGCGCCATCATTGCACTTGCTCCGGCCCAGCTTGAAGCCACATCGCTGTACCCCGCAGGCGACCCGGCTTTAAACGGCTGTTGACCTAGAGTTTTGAGCGACTGAATGAGCTGGCGCTCGGTGGTTTTTTGCATGCCTACAGCCCGCATTGTTGAAATAACAAATTCTCTTGGCGTTTTAAATTTTTGGCGTTGGGTTTGCCAAGATTCATTGGCATCAATTAAGGTTTCAATCACTGCTTTGATGTTGCCTTGAGTACGCTGCCATGTTTGAGTGAGTTTCTCCACCAAAGATGTGGGGGGCTGGTCAGCAATAAAGTGTCGAGCCAATTTTGTACACAGATGCTGCGCTGTTTTGGGGTGATTGGCTAGAAACTTCAACATGGCTTGGCCTTGCTTTACGCCCGACTCAGGGTATGAGCTATTGAGCAAGGTGCGTGTTCCAGGTTCATGGCCTCGGTCTCGGAATATAAAGCCAGTACGCTTATCTTTTTTGGGGCGAGCAACGCTCCAACCGCTGAGACCTTTGGCCAGTTCAACCACATCGGTTTGGGTATAGCCGCTGTTTACGCCCAAAGTATGAAGCTCCAAAATCTCACGTGCTAGGTTTTCATTCAGGCCCTTTCCGCGTTTACCCATTTTGGAGTTGGGGCCAAATGACTGTTCGTTGTTCAGATAAATCAGCATGGCTGGGTGTTGAGACACAGCCAGCAACATCTGCTCAAATGAGCCCGTCAGGTAGGGGGCAATTGCTTCTCTTTCTAACGTGGGAGCCAGTGCAACCATGACTTGCCCAGCGGCTGTGACACTGAAATGATTTGAGAAGAAATCGAGTAAGCGCCAACTCAGACTCTGCCGTGACTCAATGGCGGAGGTCATTGCAGCTGCGGCCATTTGCAGCGCAACACGAGGAAATTGGGGTTTTGCCATCTTCATGTTGGCGTTCTTTTCAGCTTTTGCTTTATCAACACGATATTGGTTGAGTTGCTCTGCCAGTGCGCCCGATGAAGGAAAGTTGTCATTAAATAAAATGGGAACAAGTTGCTGCTTGAGCCACTGTTTTGGATTGTTCGATGCTGAGTTTAACTCAGTCGGCAATGCTCCCAAACCAAATCGATTAGCGGCGATCACGCCATTCACTGTAATCGTCATGAGTTCCCACTTAAATAACCAATGCCAAATGCATGTTATTAATTTAAAGCGTTTTTATTAGAGCTCCATTGCTTTTACGATTTTTTACCTAGAGTTGAGACATCAGCTGGGCAAAGTGTGTGAGACTATTGAATTGTAAGATTAGAATGATGATATCTATGTCATGCATTGAAACCTATTGAAGAGGAATTCACTTTGGCTCAAAAAGTATCGACCTCGGCATTGGCTAAAAAATGGGGACTGCAATCTAAGCAGTTGTTTCAAAAGTTAGCGGAGTCAGGCTTGATGGTGCGAGAGGAGGACGGTTGGCATTTGACCCGCGTTGGCCGAGCAAGCGGTGGCGAAGAGAAAACACACCCAAAGTACGGTGACTACGTGGCTTGGCCGGAAACTTTGACGCTCCAATCGGTTGAACAAATCGAACAGTCTGTGGGTGAACCTAAATTACTGACCGCGCGTCAATTGGCTCAGCATTTTGATATTCCCAGCCACAAAATGAATTTCGTATTAGCGGAATTAGGCTGGCTGCAAAAGGCGATTAAAGGTTGGAAATGCTCGGCGCAAGGACTCAAGTTAGGAGCTCAGCAAAAAGAAGATTTTCGGTCAGGTGTGCCTTATGTTGCATGGCCTTCAAGCATCATCGACAATCAATTTCTTAAGTCGTCCATCGTTCACATCAATGCTTCTCTCATGCCCCTTGCTGAGTCGAGTGGTGAGTATCGATCGTTAGACGGGCACACGGTGGCCCTTCCGCAGCATGTTGCCATTGATAATTGGTTGTATGTCGCTGAAATTTTGCACGCCTATGGGCGTCAGCTGCCTATTGTGAACTCTTCTGAATCGCCCATTAAAAGTGATTTTTATCTTCCCTCTGCCAATGTTTATATCGAATACTTAAACTCAACTGAGCATTTAGAACCAGAGCAAAAGACGGCGGAAATTATGGCACAGTCTAAAAAGAAATCCTTGTATGACAAGCAAGGGCTGAATGTGATTTTTTTGTCGGATGATGACCTGAACCAATTGGATGAAGTGCTAGCAAAGAAGTTACTGAAATATCAGATCTTGGCTTATTAACGACGTCCTCTATTCATCATATTAATTACCTTCAAGCAAAGACAGCGCAGACTCTGGTAACCGATTCGCTTGTAGGGTAATAGCAGTTCCTGCCTGTTGAAGAATTTGTTGCTTCACTTGCTGTGACGCTTCTTTCGCGTAGTCGGTGTCGCGGATGCGGCTTCTTGAAGCAGAGGAATTTTCGGCTGTTACAGCTAGGTTGGAAATCGTGTGCTGTAGCCTGTTTTGCACAGCACCTAATTCAGCTCGAACCGAGTCCACTTGCGAAATAGCTGAATCGACGATTTGAATCGCAAATTGAGCGCCATTCTGTGTCGATACATCAATGTCATTCACACTCACAAGTGAGGCTTGCTGATCGTTGTATCCTGCGGAGTCGATACTGAATGACGAATCGCTAGAAAACTGGATATTGCCGTGAATGACGATGGGGTCGAACAGTGTCATATTCAGAGCAGTTTCTTGCACGGAATTGAAAGGCTCATCTCTATCGATGGCTTTGACAAGGGCTGTTGATCCTGTCGGATTGCTACTTGCGTCTGTGATTGTAATGTTGTCTTTAGCTTCACTTCGAATAATCAAGGTATCGTTCTCAACATTTGCTCTAAGGCCGATATCTGTGCTGCTTTGATTAATCTGGTTTGCAATATCATGCAATGAATAAGCTTGATTGAAGTGCAGGGTTTGGCCGTTGGTGTTTAAATCAAACGTAAGCGGGTGGGTGTCGATATTGTCGGCTTCAATCACAAAATCTGTGTATGAAGAGGCTGTCACTCCTGTTAAATGACTGGCCTGATTCACTTGTTGCACAATCGAGTCTGGTGTGGTGTTGCGAATGGCCGGAATATTAATAGTGGTCGTTCCTACATGGCCGGCTATCTGCAGTTGGGAAGGCGGTAATGCCGTATATCCTACAAAGTTTTGTGGGAATGAATGGCGATCGGCACCCCACCAAGGAGCTGCTGCGAAATTTCCTCCAATGGAGTCGCCAGATAGATCTGGGATGGTCAGCGGGATAATTTCGTTTGCTGCTGCGCCCACTTGGAAATCTTTTGAACCAAACGAACCATCAAGTAAATTTTGTTCGCCAAAGGTTGTGGTTTCGGCGATGCGAGTGATCTCTTTTTGAAGTTCTGAGATTTCTTCTTGTATGGCTTTTCGATCGCTTACTGCATTTGTACCGTTAGCTGATTGTATGGCCAAATTACGCATTCTTTGCAGAATTGTAACGGTTTCTTGTAACGCTCCTTCAGCCGTTTGTGCCATTGAAATGCCATCATTGGCATTGCGGATAGCAACACTCAAGCCACTAATCACAGAAGAGAGCCGATTCGAAATTTGCAAACCTGCTGCATCATCTTTTGATGAATTAATACGCAAACCGGAGCTTAGCTTTTGCAAAGATGAGTCGAGCTTTAGACTCGATTCGCGCAAGTTGCTTTGACTGGTAATAGCCGCGTTATTGGTGGCAATTGAAAAAGCCATTGAAGAAGAATTCCTTTACATCCATTAAGCGGCAATAGTTTGCAGCCTATACAGGGGCGCATTTTTGCCGTTTAGACTTCGAACGTGATTCAAAGGTGTCAAATTTAACGTGTTGGATTTAAAAGCAATTTATGTGCCGAGGTTGACGTTAATCTTTTTCTGGATTTCTATGGAAATAGCTTTAACAGCTTAATCGTCACTCTTTACTCTAATCGCGTTGATAATCGTTCTCATATCAGTATAAAATGATACGTTATAACATTGTTGTTTGCTCGCATCGAATGAAACTCTAAACGGGCTCCAAAATATAGTGAAGGAACAATTCATGAGCAGTAAAGTTCAAACCCTCGATGGAATCGCCATTGGAATCTCATTCTTGTGTGTATTGCATTGCGCGCTACTGCCAATTGCTTTGACGGTATTGCCCGCACTAACTGGCACCTTGTTTGCGGACGAATCATTTCATCAAGCGTTAGTTGTTGGAATTGTACCGACCAGTGCGATCGCTTTACTAATGGGATGTAGAAAGCATGGCCATTGGACAGTATTAAGCTGGGGGCTTGCTGGGTTAACATGCCTGCTGTTAGCTTTGTGGGTGGGGCACGATATATTCGGCGAGTTTGGTGAGAAAGGCCTCACTCTGTTGGGTTCTTTTTTGGTGGCGATAGGGCACCTTAAAAACTTCCGTTCGTGCCGGGCAGAGCAATGTCAAAAGGCGTAATGGCTTCTAAAGGGTCATTAGTGTAGACCGAATAGGCATGTTTGATGTGTATGAAACGCGTCAAACGGTTCTCAATTTATATATCTTTTCAACCCACCTATTGAAACGGAGTCCAGTCAATGCGTCTAGCTCCTCTTCTATCTATTGATAAAACGCGAACGTGATGAGTAAACCACTGCAACATATTCCAACCAATATCATTACGGGTTTTCTTGGCGTAGGAAAAACAACAGCTATTTCTTATTTGCTCAGAAGCAAGCCAAAGCACGAACGCTGGGCCGTTCTGGTCAATGAGTTTGGCGAAATTGGGATTGATGGCAGTTTACTTCAGGGGCGACATCCGCACGATGAAGAGGTGTTTGTGGCCGAAGTACCAGGTGGGTGCATGTGTTGTGTGATGGGAATGCCCACCAAAGTCACACTCAATAAGCTGCTAAATCAGGCTCAGCCAGATCGCTTGCTGATCGAGCCTACGGGGCTTGGTCACCCACAGGAAGTTTTAGATCTGCTCGCATCAGAACACTACCAACAGGTACTTGATGTTCGTTCAACAATCACCTTGGTTGACCCGCGGGTGATCTCAGATGAGCGCTATACCGACCACCCAATCTATAATCAGCAGCTACAGGTGGCAGACCTGATTGTGGCTAATAAATCAGATTGCTATGACGAAACAGCAGTGGACAACCTTCGGGCTTATGTAAACACATTGGGCTCTGGCAAAGTGTGTTCTGTTGTTTCGGTTGAGCAAGGACGTATTGAATTGGATTGGCTTGATTTCATGCAAGTGTCCGCATCAGTGCTGTCATCCGAAGTTAAACAGCAACACGGCACGCACAAGATCTTTCATCATGTATCTGATCAAGAGATGGCGACTGCAGCGGAAGAGCCGAATTCTGACGAAAAAATACCTGCCGAAGGGTACATCGAGGTACGAAATCACAAGGGTGATTATTTTAGTCGCGGCTGGCGATTTGATGCGTCTTGGGTGTTTGATATTGAACAAATTATAAAGTCGTTTAAGACATTAGATTGCGAACGAATGAAAGCTGTGTTCAATACCGAACAGGGAGCTAAGGGCTTTAGTTTGATCGGTGGTGAGTTGCAAGTGGGGCCCTTGCAGCAATCACAAGGAAATCGTATTGAATTGATAGACCGCAGCAAACACTCCTTTGACCACCTACTGAATCAATTGCTTGCGTCGGTACTGCGGTAATCTATCGAAAAATTCTTGCATCATTGCAGACGGAGCGAAGTGCTTGTTCTGTTGAGTTTTGCACTTCCTTGTTGTTGGTCGCTTAACCACTGAACTTCGATAGTTTCGAGGTTTTTCATTGGCTCGAAGAGTGCGACCGAAACTGACGTGACGGTTGCGGAGCATGTATAACGGTAATGCGATTTTAAATTGCTGTGAGCCGAGTGTTCTTTATGCTGTTCATCATGGTGTTCGTTATGTTCTCCATGGTGGTCATCATGTTCCTCATGATGCTTATCTTGAACCGCTGAAAGTTCCGTTGAATCAAAAGGCAATTCAAGCTCTTGATGCATTAAAGTGCACTCCGCGCCCTTAAATCCAAAGTGCGGATGAGTTTTAAGGTTATGCACAGCGTCTAAATAAGTCTTCGTTTGAGTCGGCGTTTCCGGCTTGTGTTCAAAGCCAACTAAATTCGCCAATGGTGATTCAAATTCAATTTCCAGCTCTTGCCCTTGCTGCACAAGATTTAGGTGGGCTAAACCGTGTTGGTGAGCATCAAATTCGGCCAATGACTGAATAGGATAACCCATTGTAGCAAGTGCTAATAAAGTGGCTTTTAAGGTGTGGTTTGGGCGTGTCATTGTAGCGCTCTCGATGGGTTTAACGGGTGACTGATGTACGGGCTGTTTCCGAAGAAGAAGGTTGGCTACCCACTACATTGACAAGGAGATAGCTATATTTTGAAGTTGCTTCTCCGTCGACGAGTGCAGTCAACTTACCACGTACGGTATAGGTTCCTGGGCGATCAGAAGAAAGCGTAAGATGGAGCGAATGATCCGTGCCAGAGGCGAGTGATTGATTTTGGTTACCATCGAGCTGCAAGGAGTCGCTAGAATGCCAAGAGATCGTTGCCTCATGATAGGTGTTTGGCAGTCCGACAGAGTACGGTACCTGAGCAGGTTGGCCCGCTCGTACTGTTAGTCGAGGTGCAATGGAAAGATCCATGGCTTGAGATAAGGCTGCGGTTCGCGCTGATTTTGCATTCAAATTTGCATTGATGGCAGCATAACCAAACCCCACTGGTCCGTGATTATCGCATCCGAATGCAGATACCGTCGACAGGCACAGTGCGGTGCCTAAGGCTATATGGGCACTCCTGTTGAGAATCGTTTGCATACTAGTGGCTCGCTTGTAAGAGAAATTCATGATCCAACATCGGCTGTACCTTATTCGGAGTAAGGTTCTATTGAGTCCACTTCCAACGTGTAGGCTGCAGTGCCCTGTTCGCTTTCAGTGCTTTCTATTTTCAACGTTCCTTCAAGCCAAAACGCATCTTGAAATGAGCTGAGTTTCACGCCTTTCGGGTACTTAACGTACACAATTTGATTGGGCGGTGGAGGCGGCAGGTGCAGACATGCGCCAAAGTATGGCACCACGAGAAACTCCACGGCGGTATACTCATCGGTCATTTCCAACGGTACAACAAATCCGGGTAGCCGAATGCTAGTGTTATCAAAACTACGGATCACGTCCGTCGATTCAAGGGCTTTCAAATAGCGTTGAGTTGCTTCATCCTCCGCGCCCGATAACCCTTCCACTGAGTCTTGATCACTGCCATCTGCAATATTCCCAATGCTTTCTGGAGGGCTGAGCAGTGCCTCCAAATCTTCAGCGGGCATCAATTCAATCCACTCGATCTGGCGATAATTGTCTGCCTTTGCAGTCGCACTAAAAGCCAATAGAACGGCAAGAGTAATGCTCAAGGCAATGTTAAAATTACGGCACAACATGGTCAGCGTTCCAAGGGATATCGAATCATATTAAAATGTTATAACATAACGGGTGTCGATAATGAATATGGTCATCGCTTAGTTTGACCTAGAAATCACACAGGTGTTGAATAACTGTGCAACAAGACAATCTTGCAGAATTGCAGTCTGCCGTTGTTTTAGAACAACTGCGTTTTGCATACGATGGCACTCGTACTGATATTATCAATATTCCAGAGTGGCGGTTAAACATGGCAGAAAAGTGCTTTGTTTTTGGCGCATCAGGTACGGGGAAAAGTACTTTGATGAATTTGCTCAGTGGTGTTTTAAAGCCGACGTCTGGCACCATCACTCTTTTTGATCAAGAGCTGACGGCGATGTCTGCCCGACAAAAAGATCAGTTCCGGGCTCAGCATATTGGTGTGGTGTTTCAGCAGTTTAATCTCATTCCTTACCTTTCAGTGGCCGAAAATATCCAGCTTGCGGCTTGGTTTGGCGGTAAGCCGCGTCTGATACAAGATGAGGCTTTCACACAAAGGCTTCTCGGGCTGCTAGATGCTCTGAAATTGAAACCGGAACTGCTGCAACGCTCCAGCGGCGAGCTCAGTGTAGGTCAACAACAGCGAGTTGCTATTGCTCGTGCGCTCATTAACGAACCTGAACTACTAATTGTAGATGAACCCACGTCGTCTTTAGATACGCATGCGCGAAATAGCTTTATGAAGCATCTAATGGCCATCTGCAGCGCTCAAAATAGCGCTTTGCTATTTGTGAGTCACGATTTGTCGCTGCAATCTCATTTTGATGTTGCTGTGGATCTGGCCGAACTTAATCAGCTTGAACGAGCGCCGTCATGATTCTTAAATTAGCTTACAAGAGTTTGCTCAACCGTAAGGCTTCAGTTGTACTCACTTTATTTTCAATGACCGTGAGCCTGTGTTTACTGATCTCTGTGGAACACATTCGCTCTCAAGCCAAAGAAAGCTTTCATCGGACCGTGTCCAGTGTAGACCTCATCGTTGGTGCCAGAACTGGGCAGCTAAATTTAATGCTCTACTCCATTTTTAGAATGGGGAACGCAACCAACAATGTAAGTTGGCAAAGCTACAACGATATTTCTAACCAGTCAGACG
This sequence comes from Echinimonas agarilytica, assembly GCF_023703465.1. Classification (NCBI taxonomy): domain Bacteria; kingdom Pseudomonadati; phylum Pseudomonadota; class Gammaproteobacteria; order Alteromonadales; family Echinimonadaceae; genus Echinimonas; species Echinimonas agarilytica. The sequence continues at coordinate 26,321 of NZ_JAMQGP010000006.1, forward strand.
TGGTTTGGTCTGTGCCATTGTCATTGGGCGATTCTCATCGTGGTTATCGTGTTCTGGGTACCAATCTCGACTACTTTGAATTCTATCGGTATAGCGACAAACGCCCATTAGAATTTGAGCATGGCAAAGCTTTTAGTTCGCCTTTTGACGCTGTTTTAGGGGCGGAAGTGGCGAAGGCTCTGAACTATTCGGTGGGCAAGCGGATAACTCTATCGCACGGCATAGGCCAGGTGAGTTTTTCCAATCATGACAACGCGCCTTTTGAGGTTGTGGGCGTGCTAGCGCCAACCGGTACGCCTGTTGATAGAACCGTTCATGTCAGCCTTGCGGGGCTAGAAGCTGTTCATATGCCGCCGAGCCAGCTCATGGCGCTTAAAAATGCGGTTGAATCTGGGCAACATATTGATGTGCAGCCCACTTCAATTACTGCATTTATGCTGGGTTTGAAGTCGAAGATGTCTATTTTTAAGGTGCAAAGAGCCATTAATAACAACCCTACAGAGCCGCTGATGGCGGTATTGCCTGGGGTTGCTTTGGTTGAACTTTGGGCGTTAATTAGTTCGGTCGAGAACATACTCCGGATCATTTCTGTCTGTGTGTTTATTTCCGCCATCTTGGGGCTCACAACCATGTTGCTCTCATCCATGCGTGAACGGCAAAAGGAAATTGCTGTGCTTCGCGCTATCGGCGCAGGGCCCTTCGTACTCTTTGCATTGATCCAGCTAGAAGCGCTTTTGTTAACGGTTACCGCCACGGCGGTCTCATTGGCAGTGGTATGGGGGCTGTTTTATAGCGCAAGTGATATACTGGCATCGCAATACGGTGTTTTCGTATCATCGAACATTTTTTCAGTTAGTCAGTTTATACAACTAGCTGTAGCAATTGGAATCACTTCGATTGTGGCCTTACTTCCATCGGTGAGTGCTTATCGCAAAGCCCTCCATGTAGGATTGAGCCCCTCGTAATTGAGCCAATTTCTCGGTATCGCTTCTGCTACGCCAGAGCGTACCTGTTATTGACGAACAGAATAGAGCTTAGAATGGATGTAAAACGTAGGCTCAATAGCGCCTCTCAAAAATGCCAAAGTGCCGGTGTGAAATTTACCGATAAACGCGCTTCTGTGTTGGCTATTCTATTGGCGTCTGAGCACCCTTTGTCAGCCTATGAGCTGGTCGCTCAATACAATCGAGTGCATGATACATCCATGCAGCCTATGTCGGTGTATCGTATTTTGGATTTGTTTGTTGAACTAGAATTGGTGCATAAACTGGCTTCATCAAATAAGTATGTGGCTTGCTTCCATCTCTCTTGTGACCATAACCACGGTGAGCAGTTTTTTCTGGTGTGCAAATCTTGCGGTGCAAGCCACGAAGTAGGCATGACCGATGCCCTCATGGAACAAATTAAAGGCTCTGCTGAAGCCGCCAGTTTTCAGTTACTCCAATCGCAGTTTGAACTTAGTGGTTTGTGTCAGAATTGCCAAGCGAAAGTAGAGAGTTAAACGGCAATATAGGGAGCTTGTATTCTTCAGGTTCCCAAATGAATCCTTTGTATTTTGACTTTCCCCATTGTGCCTTCTCCGGTTTGGCGTTGTAGGAAAACTTTCTATCCACCAAGCTTTAATTGATTGAACCAGGCTTTGATAATGCAGAGCATTAGCGCGCGCATGGGAGCCATGTCTGGGTGCTTTGTGATTGAGAGAGACTTAGGACATATACAGAAGAGAAAGTGGTGGCCCCTCCCAGACTCGAACTGGGGACCTAACGATTATGAGTCGTGTGCTCTAACCAACTGAGCTAAGGGGCCGTATCAGACTGCTAATGCGTTTTGCATCAGAGTGGGCCGATTATAGGGTCAGTTGTGGCGGCTGTCTAGGGGATGATGGTGCTTTGTTGAGGGCTTTATCATTGCTTTCAATTGCTTGGTTAATCTTTGTGCAAATTCATGCTTCCACAATAAAAAAAGCCAGAAACCGTTCAACTGATTTCTGACTTTTAATACGCTTACACAAGCAAACTAAGCACGCGACTCAGCATCTTGATTGGCGGGTGTCGACGACGCAGGTTGGCCAAATAGCTTCCGAACCAACAAGACGAATGGTCGTTTTATATCTTCCAGAATCATGTACAGGCATGGCACTAAGATCAGTGTAATGAGCGTAGCAAACATGACGGCAAAACCGAGAGCGACAGCCATTGGAATGACGAACCGAGCTTGCAAGCTTGTTTCGAACATAATTGGCAGTACACCTGCGAAGGTTGTGATTGAAGTGAGTGTGATGGCTCTAAAGCGAACGCACCCTGCTTCTATGACAGACTCTCGAATTGAGAGTCCAGCTTTGCGGCGTTGGTTGACGTAGTCAGTCATCACCAAGCTGTCGTTGATCACCACTCCGGCTGCGGCAATAAGCCCAAATGTGGACATCATGCTCAAATCGATACCAAACCAGAAGTGTCCCCAAATTGCACCGGTTAAACTAAACGGAATGACCGACATAACAATCAAGGGTTGCAAGTAACTTTTTAGTGGAACCGCAAGCAGTACATATACCATCAACATACCAGCAATAAAGAACATGATTTGTTGGCTTTGCTGTGCTTGTTGTTCCTCAATCGAGCCGCCTAGTTCGGTTTTGATGGTAGGGAAGTCTTTCTTCAGCTGCGGTAGAAGTTTATCTTCGATGATATCGACCACAGCATTTGGCTCGATGACTTCTTCATCAATTTCACCCCAGATATACACGCTGCGGAAGCCACCTTCGCGGCGAATGTAGCTAATACCAGGCTTCTCAGATAGTTGAACAACATCACCGAGCATGACTTCTTCGCCGGCCGGCGTGGTGACAATGGCGTATTTCAGTTGAGCAAATTTTTCGCGCGTGAGCTTTGGATAGCGCACCATGACTTTGACTTCTTCGCCATTTCGAATCACGCGTTGGGCCTCTCCACCGTAGAAGCTAGCACCTACTTGGGCGGCAATAGTGGCTAGATCTAACCCCAAATCGTAGGCCACAGGGCGAAGGCTTAATTGAACTTCTTTGCTGGAGGGGTCCATGGTTGAGCTAATATCGAATAAGCCTTCCTCGCCTTGTAGCATGGCAATAAATTCGCGACCAGCAGCATTAAGCGTATTAATATCAGGTCCAAAGAGGAGATACCCAAATTCACCATCGTCGCCGCCGCCATTCACATCATCTTGGATCTGAAATGACTTCATGCCGGGAATAGGTGCAATTTGTTCGCGCCATTGGCGAGCCAGCTCAAAGGTGTCGATAGGGCGCAACTCCTCATCTACCAAAGGAATGACCAGTTTGGCTTCGGTTCGGCCTTCATTGAAGGCAAGCACATCGCGCAACATGCCTTGGCCATAGGTGTCGATGGTTTGTTGTTCAACCGACAACACCGTCGCTTCGATCATTTTCAAGGCATCGATGGTTTGTTGATCCGACACGTTTTCATTCATTTCGATGCTAATGCTCGGAAAATCATGAGGGACTTTGGGGCTAGGCACAAAGCGAACGTAGTTGGCTGCAACTAAGGCAAAACTAATGACGAGAAGGGCGATGAATCCACAAAAGACAAGCCAGCGCCATTCCACACAGCGCGACACAAAGTCTTTATATGTGCCATTTACAAAACCGAAGAAGCGAGTGTTAAAACGGTCACGCCAGCCACCTTTTTTGATCGGGCTGAAGCGGGTGTGCGCTAAGTGAGCGGGCAAAATCAGTTTGGACTCAATTAAGCTAAAGAATAAACATAAGATCACGACCACAGCAATGTTGTAGAAGAATGCACCTTCTGGCCCTTGAGTGAGGGTAAATGGAGCGAACACCGCTATGGTGGTGAGAACGCCAAAGGTGGCTGGGGTCGCGACTTTTTTAGCGCCGCGAACCACATTGTTAATGCCCCCACCTTTCTTTTCAATTTCGGAGTAGGCACTTTCGCCAATGACGATGGCATCATCGACCACAATTCCGAGTACCATAATAAAGGCGAACAGCGACAAAATATTAATGCTCACACCGAAAATAGGCATCGCCATGACTGCACCTAAGAAGCATATGGGCAGGCCTACCATGACCCACATGGCGAGTTTAAACCGTAAGAACAACGTTAGCATTAACGCCACTAGAACAGCGCCTTGAAGTAAGTTCTTCAGCATCATCTCTAGACGTGCGTTGAGGTAGTAGGTCATATCGACCAATACCTTGAGTTGCATGCCTTGGGGTAATGTTTGGTTGCGTTGCTCAATATAGTCTTTAACCGACTTTGCCACCGGCACCATATTTTGATCTTTGGTGGCATTGACAGACATGTATATGGCGTTTTCGCCGGAATATTTGAAGTAGCGTTCGCCTTCGGTAAATTCATCGGAAATGTGGGCGATGTCTTTGAGTAAAACCTTGGCGCCATTGGCTCCTATTTTAATTGGGATATTGCGAAATTCATGGCCGCTGTAAAACTGATTCTCGATTCGAACCGAAATGATACCTGAGTTGGTGCGAAGTTGGCCGGCAGAGAAGTTTGCCGAATACCGTGCAATGGCTTGGCTGACATCGTTCAGTGTTAAATTGTATTTGCGTAACACATCGGGTTGAATCTCAATGGCAATTTCATCGTCTGGAGCACTTAGGTTGACTAAAGAAACGTTGCCAAGTTGAAGCAATTCGTTTTTAACATCGCGCGCAATGGGTTTGAGTTCAGTGAGCGGAAAGTCGCCGACCAAAGACATCTCGATAATGTCTTGGCGAAACTCAGCCTGATAAACTGTGAGAGGCTCCATATCCGAGGGAAATGAAGCAATACCGTCGACTCTGAGTTTCACTTTGTCGAGTACATCGGATAGATCTTCTTCTGGATATATTTCCAGTGAAACACGCCCCGAATTGCGGAATGCCCGCGATATACCACGCTTAATTTCCGTCACATCCTTGAGCGACTCTTCAATCTTAATCAGGATGCTTTCTTCAATTTCTTGCGGTGATGCACCGGAATACACGGCCTCAATATTAATGTAATTGATTTCGATGTTCGGGAACATTTGGCGCTGAATGGTGAAATAACTGATCACGCCCATAATGATGATGAAGAGCATCATTAAGTTGGCAGCCACAGGGTTATTGGCGAAATAAGCGATAATGCCTTGTTCTTTCACGTCTTTGATTGACATTGTGCGGCTCTCTCTAGCGTTGGGCGACTTGTGTTTCAGCCGGGACAGAGATCACCTGCATCCCTTTTTGAGGGTATTCAGGTAGCGTCAGGACAATTTGGTCGGATTCTTCGATACCGCTGCCGATCAAGAAAAACTCACCTTCCTCCCTTAAGACTTCAACCTTTTTGGGATGCAATTCGTCATCTCCGTTGACGGTCCAAACGGTGCGATTAGAGACTAATTTCTGCGGCACTTGATATACGTTCGATAGTTGCCGACCGGCAATAGCCACTTCGACATAGCTGCCGAATTTCAATCGAGGCGCATCCGTATTGAGACTGTACGGATCTTCAATACGAGCGACGAGATGACTCATACGAGTCGCGTTATCGACGATACCCAAATCTCGGGTGATAACCCCACTGCGGGTAAATCCATTAAACCCCTGAGTTGTCACTGTTGCGGCCAAATCAGCAATATTGTCAGGTAGAAATGGGTTGTCGAACCCTGGAATTGGGAACACAATTTCTGCCGCTTCAATGCTGTTAAGTTCGGCCACCACGTCACCGGCTGAGACAAATTGACCTACGCCGAGGTCGCGAGAAATTACGAGCGCATCGTAAGGGGCCTTGATATCGCAATTCTCTAAATCACGACGTGCGAGCTTCAACGCAGCTACGGCAGAAAGCACCGTTGCTTTGGCGCTCATGACTTGAGGCTTACGCAAGTATAAGTCTGATACGGTGCGGTCTTTTAAGCGTTTGGCTTCTGCTTCTGCAACCTTGGCTTGTGCATTTTCTTCAATCAAAGCCGCTTGTGCTTGACTTAAGTTAGCTTCGGCTTGCAACAACGCTGCTTCATAATTGTCTTTCTCAATTGAAAATAGGACTTCGCCACGCTCAACCAAGCCGCCAGCGGTTAGCTTCGGGTTCCAGCTCACCACCTCACCAGAAACTTGAGGCGCGAGCATTGTGCTTTCAAGTGGGCGAACTTCACCAAAGCTGCTAATGGTAACTTGGTAGTCTTGAGCCGTTGCCGAAAGTACTTTTACAGTGGGGCGCGTGTCTACAACCGCGATGTCTTCCGGTTTCGCTGCCGTTGCATTAATTGTCATGAAGCCTGCGACTCCAAATCCTATTGCGGCGATGGGCAAAATCACCTTCATCCATTTTGTGTTCATAACATTGGCTCATTGATAGAAATTAAATTGTATACATTATGAATAATAACGAGGTTTTCACGGGATGAGTTTAATAAGTTGTAAACAGATATGACCCGTCGTGTTAAAGAGGCTGTTTTTTTAGCGAACACTCCTTCACGAGTCAGCGTTTGAAGTGTATTGAAACAATCGTTATGGAGGTTGGTTTTATCTAAATTATTGTTTGTTAGTTGATTTTTAGGTTTGAGCTATTTGATGTGAGAGTGAAGTGAGAGGGTAATATTTTTTTACAAGTTACATAAATTTATTTATTTAGGACCATCCGTGCATGTCATCTTGGCCCATTGATTACACGCATAAAAAAAGCGCGGACATTGCCGCGCTTCTTGAGGTGGTGTTGATTATTGCTCGTCTAAGAAGCTTCTGAGTAACTCAGAGCGGCTTGGATGACGCAATTTACGCAGTGCTTTTGCTTCAATCTGGCGAATACGCTCGCGTGTTACATCAAACTGCTTACCCACTTCTTCCAGGGTGTGGTCAGTGTTCATGTCGATACCAAAGCGCATACGAAGAACTTTTGCTTCACGTGCTGTTAAACCCGCAAGCACTTCGTTTGTTGCATTCTTCAAGCTCTCAGCTGTGGCTGCATCAGCAGGCAGTTCAAGCGTGGTATCTTCAATGAAATCACCTAAGTGCGAATCTTCATCATCACCAATGGGTGTTTCCATGGAGATTGGCTCTTTCGCAATTTTAAGTACCTTACGAATCTTATCTTCAGGCATCAACATGCGTTCTGCCAACTCTTCAGGGGTTGGTTCACGGCCCATTTCCTGAAGCATTTGACGAGAAATGCGATTGAGCTTGTTGATTGTTTCAATCATGTGCACTGGAATACGAATTGTACGCGCTTGGTCGGCAATCGAGCGAGTAATCGCCTGACGGATCCACCATGTTGCGTAAGTCGAGAACTTGTAACCGCGACGGTATTCAAATTTATCGACTGCTTTCATCAAACCAATGTTACCTTCCTGAATTAAATCAAGGAACTGCAAACCACGATTGGTGTATTTTTTCGCAATGGAAATAACCAAACGTAAGTTCGCTTCAACCATTTCTTTCTTCGCTCGACGGGCTTTCGCTTCGCCAATCGACATGCGACGGTTGATGTCTTTAATTGAGATAATTGGAAGCTTTGCTTCTTCCTCAATTGCTTCAAGCTTATTAATGCTGCGAAGTAATTCAGGTTGTAAATCTTTCAATTTGGCTGAGTAGTCTTTACCAGAGGCAATGGCTGCATCAATCCAAGTTGTGTCAGTTTCGTTGTTTGCAAACGCTTGAACAAATGCCTTTTTCGGCATTTTTGCGTACTCCACTGTCATTTTCATGATCAGACGTTCTTGAGTACGAACGCGGTCCATGGTGGCGCGCATTTTACGAACTAACAAATCAAATTGTTTTGGAATCAAACGGAAGTGTTTGAACAAGTCCGACAGTTCCAAAATCTTAGCTTTGGTGTCTGGGTGATCAGTACCTTTTTCGGCTAAGGTTGCGCGCATGTCATCGAAGGTATCGCGAAGTTTTGTAAAATTCTCACGTGCTTCTTCTGGACATGGGCCTGTATCGACTTCTTCTTCGTCTTCTTCGTCATCATTTTTGATGTCTTTGTCTTCGTCTTCCAACTCTTCTTCTGATAACTCAGAACCCACGTGAGTGGCGGTTGGAGCGGCTTGACCATCGTCGTTTGGATCAACAAATCCAACGATTATATCGGTCAGACGAATTTCGTCGGCTTCAAATTTATCCCACTGATCCATCAAATGAGAGATGGTTTCAGGATATTCTGCGACCGCACTTTGAACCTGATTGATACCGTCTTCAATACGTTTGGCGATCACAATTTCGCCTTCACGCGTCAGAAGTTCAACGGTCCCCATTTCACGCATGTACATACGAACTGGGTCAGTTGTTCTCCCTAATTCAGATTCAACACTTGCAAGTGCTTGAGCTGCCGCTTCGGCAGCTTCTTCATCTGGACTGGAGTTATCATCGGACATCAACAGATCGTCAGCATCCGGGGCGCTTTCAAAAACTTTAATGCCCATGTCATTGATCATGCTGATGATATCTTCAATCTGATCGGAATCGACGATATCAGCCGGAAGATGATCATTGACTTCAGCGTAGGTCAAATAACCTTGCTCCTTGCCCTTTTGAACGAGGAGTTTTAGCTGAGATTGTTGGGTTTGCTCCATAGAGTCTTCCACTTTTCAGTATTGATGTAACAGTTGCTGCTGAACACAGACATAAGCGGTCAATTATACAACGATCATGTCTCAGCGACCAGCAAGAATTCAGTCAACATTGGCCTGTTTTGGCTTTAATGCTTGAAGAAGTGCCATGTATTCGTGACGTTCGTCGCGAGATAGCTCCCCTTGCTTCTCCTTGAGCAGTAAAAGCTCAAGTCGTTGCTCCAAGTATCGGTCAATGAAATGACTGTAAATATCCATAAACTCGAGTTCGCATTCAGGCTCGGATTCGATTCCGCTATCCCACGCAGCAAGCCTCGATAGACTCGCATAGGCGGGATGTTCTCGGTATTTTTCCAAGAGTTGACCCGTATGCACGACGTTGTGATCACGGCAGTGATCTAACAACCCCATAAAAATTTGAATGCCAGCAATATCCAGTTCTGCTAATTCAGGTTGCGGCGGCACTTTTGTAGCCAACTGCGGCATTTGTAACAGCAATGCGATGGCTTTTCGCATTGGTGTCATTTTCATCTGTCCCTGCGCATTTTGCGAGCTGGGCGATGAAGACACCTTAATGTGTCGAGATAATTGTTCTTCTTGCATCCCGACTAAATGTGCGAGTTGTTGCTGCATCATGTCGAAATAAACGCCGGGCGGAAGCCTTTCGAGTAACGGCTTGGCGGCAGCGACTAATGCACTTTTTCCGGTATCTGTTGCCGCATTGTGCTGTGTGAGCAATTGATCAAACAACACTTTTGAAAGCGGTGTTGCATCACTAAGGAGCTGCTCAAATGCCGCTTTACCTTGTGCTTGGATCAATGTGTCTGGATCTTCGCCATCGGGCAAAAACACAAAATCTAACGTCAGCCCGTCTTTGAGTAACGGTAAAGCATTTTCTAATGCGCGCCAAGCTGCGCCGCGGCCGGCTTTGTCGCCGTCATAACAACACGTAACATGGCGAGTCTGCCGAAAGAGCATCTGCAATTGTTCTGGGGTTGTGGCTGTTCCCAACGATGCAACTGCATAATCGACACCATGTTGGGCGAGTGCTACCACATCCATATAACCTTCTACAATCACCACATGCTCAATGGAGCGGTGTGCTTGCTTCACTTCATAAAGGCCGTAAAGTTCTTGGCCTTTATGGAAAATAGGAGTTTCAGGTGAGTTCAGGTATTTGGGCTCACCTTGGTCTAATACGCGACCACCAAATCCGATCACTCGGCCGCGGCGATCTCGAATTGGGAACATTATGCGATCGCGAAAGCGATCGTATTGTTTGCCATTGTCTTTTTGAATGAGCATCCCTAACTCTACTAAGTAGTTTTTGAGTTGGGGTGTTTGTCCAAACGTTTGTAACACGCTGTCCCATTCCGCACCGGCAAAACCAATTCCAAATTGTTTTGCGATGTTGCCACTGAGTCCTCGTTTTTTGAGGTATTCAATGGCTTTTTTGCCGTCTGAGTGTTGTTGCAGATTTTGGCGGAAAAAACGGCTGACTTGTTCCATCAGCTGATATTGGTCATTGGCTTGTGGCCGGCTTGGGCGCTGTTGCCCAGAAGAATTTTCTTCATATTGGACTTCAAGGCCGTGAACTTTTGCTAGCTCTTCAATCGCTTCTGGGAATTCGAGTCGATCAAACTCCATTAAGAAACCAATGGCGTTACCGTGAGCACCACAGCCAAAACAATGATAAAACTGTTTGTCGGGGGCTACGCTAAACGAGGGTGTTTTCTCATTGTGGAACGGGCAACAGGCAGAGTAATTCTTGCCCGCCTTTTTCAAAGGGACGCGGGCTTCGATCAGATCAACGATGTCAGTTCTAGCGAGTAGATCGTCAATAAATGAACGAAGAATTGCCATTCTCGTAGAGTTCCTTTGAATCAGGATTCAGAGACAAACAAGCCGCGCTTTCGTTAAAAAGCACGGCTTATTGCGGCATTAAGTTCAAACTATGCGTTTAGCTTAGCGCGAACTTTTCCACTTGCCGCGCCGATATCGGCACGACCTTGAATGCGTGGTTTGAGAACCGCCATTACTTTGCCCATGTCTTGCATGCCTGCGGCACCAGATTCAGCAATGGCTTCTTCAATTAGAGTTTCGACTTCGTCGTTACTCAAAGGTTGCGGCAGAAATTCTTCAATAATGATGATTTCTGCTTGCTCCACCTCTGCAAGATCTAAACGATTTGCATCGGTGTACTGCGTTACTGAATCGCGTCGTTGCTTGACCATTTTGGTCAGGATAACGATTAAATCGTCATCACTAAGCTCGGTACGAGTATCAACCTCGCGTTGCTTTACTTCAGATAAAATCAGTCGAAGAGTTCCCAAACGTGCTTTATCTTTAGCACGCATGGCATCTTTTTGATGTTCTTTTATCTGAGCAACTAATGCAGACATAGCGCGAAACTCAGCAGTAATTAGTACAGGCGAACTCGACGCGCGTTTTCGCGAGCCAATTTCTTCTGTGAACGTTTAACTGCAGCAGCTTTCTTACGCTTACGTTCTGTGGTTGGTTTCTCGTAAAATTCGCGACGACGAACTTCAGACAGAACGCCAGCTTTTTCACAAGAACGCTTGAAACGACGCAGCGCTACGTCAAATGGTTCATTTTCACGTACTTTAACAACAGGCATTTGCCAATCACCTCAAAAACGATTTGTTTAAATTAAATATCAATTGACAAAGCAGCTCTATCGAAATAGACAAATACAGGCTTAGCCAAAAATGGTGCGCTATCATATTCCGCTTTGACGTTATTGTAAAGGAGCTTTGCGTCTTTATCTTTAGCGAGTTAAAATCCGCGTCCTTATCAGCAATCTACAGTGACTCTGGAAACCCTCTATATGCGTGTACTTGGCATCGAAAGCTCTTGTGACGAAACTGGCATCGCTATTTATGACGAAACGGGCGGACTATTAGCGCATCGTATTTATAGCCAAGTGAAGTTACACGCAGATTACGGCGGGGTAGTTCCTGAGCTGGCTTCTCGTGATCATGTGCGTAAAGCGATTCCTCTCATTCGTGAAGTGATGGCCGAAGCGAGCTGCAGTAGAAACGATATCGACGGCGTAGCCTATACCGCAGGCCCAGGCCTGATTGGCGCATTGCTTGTCGGAGCAACTCTAGGCCGCAGTATTGCAATGGCATGGGGCTGCGCCGCTGTGCCGGTCCATCATATGGAAGGCCATTTGTTGGCCCCAATGCTGGAAGAGGATATTCCTGACTTTCCGTTTGTTGCCTTGTTGGTGTCGGGTGGCCATACCATGTTGGTGCGAGTGGACGGCATTGGCCAATACGAGCTATTAGGAGAGTCGGTGGATGATGCGGCAGGTGAAGCCTTTGATAAAACCGCGAAATTATTGGGGCTTGATTATCCCGGTGGAGCAGCGCTTGGACGTATGGCGGAGAACGGCACACCAGGTCGATTTGTATTGCCACGCCCAATGACGTCCAAGCCCGGGTTGGACTTTAGTTTCAGTGGGCTTAAGACACATGCCGCGAATACGGTGCGCGACAACGATAACTCCGAGCAAACCAAAGCGGATATTGCGTATGCATTCCAAGACGCAGTAGTCGATACCTTATTAATTAAATGTCGCAGAGCGCTCAAGCAAACCGGCCTTAATCGCTTGGTCATTGCTGGCGGCGTCAGTGCCAATACTGAATTGCGCCGTCAACTTAAAGTGGAATTAGAGAAACGCCAAGGGCGAGTGTATTATCCGCGCCCGGAGTTATGTACCGACAATGGTGCGATGATTGCCTACGCAGGGCTTCAGCGCTTAAAAGCAGGGCAGGTTGCTACCGAGGGTGTGGATGTGTTTCCACGTTGGCCGTTAGAGTCACTGCCGCCGGTTTAAACCGACCTGTCTTGGCGCTGACTTTTATCTGTGACTTTCTTTTCAGTGCCAGCGAGCAAGCGTTCGATGTTGGGGCGATGCCGAATAATCATTAAGGTACTGAGCATTAGCACTGGAATGGCATAAATGGGATCAATCCAGAATGCATATAAAGGTGCCAATGCAACGGTTGTGATGGATGCCAGCGAAGAATACCGGCTGATCAGTAAGGTTAAAATCCAAGTGCCTAGCAACAGGCCGGTCATATCCCAGCCAATAGGGCCGATCGAACCAAGCGCTGTCGCAACGGCTTTGCCGCCTTTGAATTGAAAAAATAATGGGAACATGTGCCCAATGCACGCTGCAATTGCAATAAAACCTAAGGCAAAGGGAGATAAACCTAAAAAGAAGCTACCGTAAACGGGAATTGTGCCTTTAAGAATATCGAGTAGTAAGGTGGCCAATGCTGGAAGCCAACCGCCAATCCGAAACACATTGGTTGCGCCGGGGTTGCAAGACCCTTCTGTTCTGGGGTCGGGAAGGCCAATGATGCGACAGATGAGAACGGCGCTGCTAATGGAGCCCAGCAGGTATGCCACCACAATCATGATGGGGATGAGTATTGTCACTATCAGTGTATTATCCATTCACTATTATTTTAACTAACGCTTAAGTGGGTTAAGATCCGAGCCCAAGCTAGGCTAAGCCTACACGCTAGCATGGTCGGCCCCAATCCGACCAGCGTGTTTATTCAACAATGGGTTACCCGTATTCCATGGATACCGTATTTATCGAAGCGCTCAGTGTAGACACTGTAATTGGTGTGTATGACTGGGAAAAGAAAATCCAACAAACACTTCTTTTTGATATTGAGATGGACACCTGTATCGGCAAAGCTGCCAGCACAGATGACTTACAGCACACACTTGATTACGAAGCTATTTCCAATCGTATTATTGCACACACACAAAATGCCCGGGTTGAATTGCTTGAAACCTTAGTGGAACAAATTGCCCAAATCATTTTGAATGAGTTTAGTGTATCGCGCGTGGTGATCACACTGCATAAGCCTGGGGCCGTGAAAGCAGCTAAATCTGTGGGTATTCGTATCGTTCGCACTTCAGAGCAAGGTTAATCCCGATGGCCACTATTTATATTAGTGTTGGCAGCAACGAACAGCGCGACGAAAAAATTCGTGCTGCGTATGCTGCCATTCAGCTTGCCTATGGCAACATTGTTGTGTCGTCAGTATATGAGAGCGAATCAGTCGGTTTTTCTGGTCCCGCCTTTTACAATCTGGTGATTGCAGCTGAAACCGAAGAAAGCCCTCAAGATGTAGCGGCTCGCTTAAAGCGAATTGAAGACGACAATGGCCGCGTAAGAAGCGGTCCTAAGTTTAGCAACCGAGCGCTTGATTTGGATTTGCTGTTGTATGATGACGTGATCACAGATGAAGGGGTTCAGATCCCGCGTCATGAGATCACTGAAAATGCATTTGTACTGTGGCCGATGGCGGAGCTTGCGCCCACACTTGTGCATCCAATTACACAAAACACATATGAAGATATGTGGAAAAACTATAGAAAAAATCAATCTCTTAAGCCGGTCACATTTGACTGGTAATGTAATGCGTTTTCGCAAGGATAAGTAATGACGACTCTTGAAGCCATCGTATTGGCTCTGATCCAAGGACTCACTGAGTTTTTGCCTATTTCCAGTTCTGCCCATCTTATTTTGCCATCTCAGTTGTTTGGTTGGGCGGATCAGGGGTTAGCGTTTGATGTAGCCGTACATGCCGGTAGCTTACTTGCTGTCATGTCGTACTTTCGTCAACAAATAGTGACCCTGACTGTGGCATTGTTTGGCTCCATTCGCGGCCAGCAAACAGCCGAAGGGTGGTTGGCTTGGAGTATTGTCATTGCCACTATTCCCGCTGGTATTTTTGGATTAATGCTCAGCGGTGTCATCGAAATGCATTTGCGCTCAAGTTGGGTGATTGCTATCACCACTTTGTTTTATGCCCCTGTCCTGTATTGGGCTGATAAACGAGGTCGAGAAACGCGAGACGAGTACACCGTGACTTGGAAGACCGCGCTCGCATTAGGCATGGCCCAAGCGTTGGCGTTGATTCCCGGAACCAGCCGCTCTGGAATTACTATTACCGCGGCTTTGTTGCTGGGATTAACACGCCAAGCCGCTGCGCGTTACAGCTTTTTGATGTCGATTCCTATTATTCTGCTTGCCGGTGGTAACCAAGCGCTGGGATTAATGGAAAACCCAGAACCGGTTGATTGGAGTGCCATAGCCATTGGGGTGGCGGTTTCTTTTGTAAGTGCTTGGGTTTGTATCCATTACTTTTTGAAATTGATTGATCGGATTGGCATGCTGCCATTTGTTTTGTACCGCGCTGCGCTGGGTGCTGTACTGATCACATTGGGTGTCATGGCTTGGTAAATTCTTGCCAGTGAATGTAAAGGGTGGTGCAAAATGGAACGTTGGCAGCACAAGCAATATGTCATTAGTACAGATAAAAATCTGCTGAATCAAGAAGCGGTGTATGATTTTATCTCGGACAGTTACTGGGCTAAGAATATTCCAAGAGTGGTTGTTGAACGGAGTATCGACGGTTCTTTGTGTTTTGGCGTTTACTGCCAACACGACACTGCTTTGGAACAAATTGGCTTTGCCCGCGTGATCACAGACTCAGCCACGTTTGCCTATCTATCGGATGTATTTGTGCTTCACGAACACAGAGGACAGGGTTTGAGCAAATGGTTAATGCGCTGCATTGATTCGCACCCAGACTTGCAAGGGCTTCGGCGCTTCATGTTAGCCACCCAAGATGCGCACGGTCTTTACCAACAATTTGGATTTGAAACGGTGGCCGATGCTAGCACTTTGATGATGCGGCATCAGCCCAATATTTATGCCGTAGCCGACTGATTGAGCAGAGTTTTAGGTGTGGCGTTAAAGTGACGCTTGAACTCTCGGCTAAATTGCGATGGGCTGGCATAGCCTACCAATCGAGCGGCATCGTTGGCACGCTTGCCCTGTGCCGCAATCAACTCTTTCGCTTTGTTCAAACGAACTTTTTTCAAATATTGTAGCGGCGATTCACGTGTCACTAATCGAAATGCTTTGTGAAATGCAGACACGCTCATATTGGCTTCTTCGGCCAGTACTTCCACTGTAATGGGGTCTGCATATTGCTGATGCATTTTGTGCAATGCCCGAGTCACCCGAGCGTAGTGGCCATCATGACGCGCTAAATCGAATAGCACATGGCCCTGCGTGCTGACCAAAACACGATAAATAATCTCAGAAACGATGGATTCACCCAGCATATGTGCATCGGTTTGATGCAATAGCGCTTGCAATAGACGATGCGTCGCGTCGAGCATTGGAGGACATAAGTGCACCGACTTCACACAGCAGTCTAATGGACCTTTGTCCGGCCCGGTGGCGTGTGTAAAGGCCTGCAAGTCGTTGACAAGGCGATGCAATAATGGCGAATCAATCTCGATCGACAGGCCCATCATCGGTAATCCATTGTCAGCAAATGCTTCGCACTCAAGCGGAAGTGGTGCGCCGAGAACCAAAAAGTCCCCTGGCCCGTAAGACATCTGGTGATCAGCCAAGTGAATTGTTTTATGCCCCTGGCCCATGATGATAATACCGGCGTCATAAATAAAGGGCTGGCGAGGACTCCCTTTGTCTGCGCGGTAAAACTTCACACCGGGAATTGAGGTCGCGGAGACGCCATTGAGCGAATGAAGGTTATTCCGGTCAACGTACGACTGCATGAGGCTGGCTAAATGATGCATGTGATTCAATTTACTTCATTGTTTGATTCTATATAAATTACTTATAAAAATAGAAATAGGCAATAAAATTGCATTTTTGATGCTTTTTATTGGTAATTTTTGATATTAATATGCATTCACTGTTTTTAGCGGCGCTAAATCAAGGCCCCGACATTTCATTGATTAATATAAAGGCTGAACGATGAACTTTTCCTACGTGAATTCGACCCATATTCATTTTGGTCAAGGCCAAATCTCTGCAATCTCACATGCAATTTCAACCGACCAAAAAGTACTCGTGATATACGGTGGCGGCTCAATCAAGCGCAATGGCGTATTCGACCAAGTGTCTGATGCATTGAAGCATCACCAATGGATCGAGTTTTCTGGTGTTGAAGCGAACCCAACCGTTGAAACGTTAGACAAAGCTGTTGCTTTGGCAAAAAAAGAAGATGTGGATGTGATCCTTGCCGTGGGTGGAGGATCGGTTATTGATGGTTCAAAATACGTCGCTGCGGCCGCTCAATATGAAGGCCAAGGTTGGGACATCTTAATGGGCAAGCACCAAGTGACAGAAGCACTGCCGATAGGCGTGGTACTAACGTTGCCTGCAACTGGATCTGAATCGAACATGGGTGCAGTGATCACTAAAGCCGAAACCCAAGATAAACTTCCGTTCATGTCACCTGCGGTGTTGCCTGCATTTGCAGTACTCGACCCTGACGTGATGAAGTCATTACCAGAGCGCCAACTTATTAATGGTTTGGTGGATGCGTGGGTACATATCTGCGAGCAATACATCACTGCGCCCGCTGGAGCAATGGTACAAGATGGATATGCAGAAGCCTTACTCAAAAACTTAAACGTGTTAGCGGGTGAGTTTGACAAGCGCGACAACGATGCTTGGCGTGCAAATTTAATGTGGACGGCAAACCAAGCGTTGAATGGTTTAATTGGTTCTGGTGTAAGCCAAGATTGGGCAACCCATATGATTGGTCATGAATTAACGGCTTTATATGGTGTGGATCATGCACGTTCGTTAGCGGCTGTGCATTCATCTCTGTTACGCAACCAAATGCAATACAAACGCGCCAAACTGGAACAAATGGGACAAAACGTGTTTGGGCTAGCACCATCGCCGGAATTGGCTGAACAAACCGTAGAATATATTGAACGGTTTTATGAAAGCTTGAATGTTGCGACTCGCTTTACCGAATATAAAGGCGAAAAATCTGACGCGATTAATGCCATTATGGGACAACTTGAGCTGCACGGTATGTTGGCGCTGGGTGAAAACCAAGCGATCACCTTAGACCACTCTCGTCAAATATTAGAAGTGGTGGTTGAATCATCAACCTTGTAACCCGACCTTGGTAAAGACGAAAACAGCCCCCTTTATGCGGGCTGTTTGTTATCTTGCCATTGATCTTTGATGCGTTGCACTGCAACGACTCGGCGTGTTGTGAGTGCTTCTCGAATTGCCGGCCCTTTGATACCCTCAGCGATGATTTCTTGAACATCGACGGCATGAGCTGCACGATAACATTCACGCAGATATTGACCTTGATGATACGGAATATCTTCAAAATTTAACCGCCCTCGATGGTCCGCTTCACAGGCTGTCAAAAACAAATCGTATCGCTCAGGTTTTCTCCAAGCATCGCATTGGTTAAGCATTTTAACCACTGTATCCGCTCTTAGCTCGTAGCAACGATGAACCTTACCGTGTAATTCTCCCACTAAAAGCGCCAGCTCTCGGTGATCATTGGGTAACTTAAAACGATCACAAATGTCGTTGATCAGCGGTAATCCAAGCATTTCATGCCCGTGATGAGACGGCCATTTTGATGAATCAGTAATGGCTTTACCGAGATCGTGTACCAAAGCGGCAAAACGCACGCTGCTAAGCGGCGTTAATTTGGCTGCTTGTTCAAGCACCATCATCACATGCACGCCGGTGTCGATTTCTGGGTGCCACCGCGCAGGATTAGGCACCCCATAAAGGGCGTCTAGTTCAGGAAATAGTACCTTGAGTGCATCACATTGGCGCAGCACGTCAAAGTAAACATGAGGGTACTTGCCTTCAAGGCTCCGTTGGGTTTCATTCCAAACTCGTTCCGCAGTCAAGTGACCAAGCTCGCCACTGTGAGCCAGTTGTTGCATCAGTGTCAATGTTTCAGGTGCGATGCTAAAGCCATATTGATGATAGCGAGCCGCAAAGCGAGCCACACGCAACACTCGAAGCGGATCTTCTACAAAAGCATCCGATACATGCCGAAGCACGCGTTGTTCCAAGTCGACTTGCCCGTTGTACGGATCGATGATGGTGCCATCATCGGCCATTGCCATCGCGTTGATGGTCAGATCGCGACGCTGAAGATCTTGCTCTAGCGTCACATCGGGGCTCGCATGCACTTCAAATCCAGTGTAGCCATGCCCTGATTTTCGCTCTGTGCGGGCTAAGGCGTGCTCATCATGTGTTTTCGGATGCAGAAATACCGGAAAATCCTTGCCAACCTGCTGGTAGCCTTGGCTTAGCATGTCTTCTGGTGTTGCTCCTACAACAACCCAATCACTGTCGTGATAGGGGTAATTTAATAATTTGTCGCGGACGGCGCCGCCCACCAGATAGATTTGCATTGAACCTCTCCCTTACTCTAAGTGAAAGCCTATCACTTGCATTCAAAGGGTGACAACCCGAACCAATGGCGAATTGCGTCCAAGTGCCCTTTGACATCAGTGGTGTCAGGCGATACCTTGACGCCACTAGTAGCGTTTGGTTGTCCCAATGTATACCGAATTTTTTGGCTTATCTGAGGTTCCGTTCTCTATTGCACCGGACCCTGCCTATTTGTTTTTGAGTGAGCGACATCGCGAAGCGTTGGCGCATTTAACCTTTGGCTTTAATGACACGGGCGGATTTGTCCTACTTACAGGAGAAGTGGGCACGGGCAAAACAACTGTGTGCCGTTGTTTGCTGGAGCAGCTTCCGGAAAATACCAAAACCGCATTTATCTTGAATCCGGCACTAGATGCGCGTGAGTTGATGGCGGCTATTTGTGATGAGCTCGGGCTTCCATACGACGCCCATAAAGACACCATTAAAACCTTCTTTGATAGCATTCGTGACCATTTGCTAGAGCAACATGAAGCGGGCGAAAACGTGGTGCTGATCATTGATGAAGCTCAGCATCTAAGACCCGAAGTACTCGAGCAACTGCGTTTGCTGACTAACTTAGAGACGAACAAGAAAAAACTGCTCAAAGTCATCTTGATTGGCCAGCCTGAACTTCAAGAGCTGTTGCGCCAACGCGAGTTGCGGCAATTAGCCCAGCGCATTACCGCGCGATACCACCTGCTGCCTCTGTCGCGTGAGGATGTTGTGCACTATGTGCAACACCGCCTGAAAGTCGCAGACTGTCAGCGTCCGATCTTTACGCGTAGCGCGTTAACTCAATTGCATCGGCTTTCTGGTGGTGTTCCACGGTTGATCAATCTGTTATGTGATCGGGCTATGTTGGCGGCATATTCGTCGCAACAATGGCAAGTGGATGGCAAGTTACTCAAAGCCGCAGCGCGTGAAGTGCAAGGGTTGGAAGAAAACACCTCTGAGCGAAGCAATATTCTATGGCACGCCGTTGCCGGAATTGCAGCGCTTGTGGCCGTCGGCATGGTGGCATGGTCGTTTTGGCCTCAAGCTAAAGTCGCCCCGGTAATTGTTGAAGAGCACACAATACCTGAATGGCATGAAGTGGCAGCCTCAAGCCGCAGTTTACCCGAAGGGTTCCGTGAAATTGCTGCTGTGTGGGGCGTGCAACAACCCCGTTCTGATTGTCAGAGTTTACGCGGTTATGGTTTAAAGTGTTTGTGGAGTCAGGCGACGTTGGCGCAACTGATTGCCTTTGATCACCCGCTGCTGTTGAAACTCAAAGATGATAAAAATTTGCAGTTCTATGCTGTGCTCGTGGCGCAAGATGGTGTCAACGTGCTGCTGCATTCTGGGGGGCAACAGCTTAAAACGAGTATGCAATGGTTGGAGTCTCATTATCAGGGGTCTGCCGTGGTATTGTGGCAACCTCCGGAAGGCTATGTGGGCGCGATTGGTAACAATGCGTTGCCATCGCAAGTTCAATGGCTGGAAACTCAATTGAGCTTTTTACAAGGCCAAACACCTCGGCCCCTTCGTAAATTTGATGGTCAGTTGTCAGAGCGTGTGCGTTGGTTCCAATTGGCCAATAACTTAGAGCCTGACGGTATTGCGGGTGAGAAAACTATTATTCAGTTAAACGCGGCAATGGATGAAGCACCATCTATCACACAGAGGGAAATCTAATGTCCTACATTTTAGACGCCCTTAAGCGTAATGCGAGTGATGCTGAAGTCGGGCATGTGCCCAGTATTCACACTCAAAGTGGTGTGGCGAGCAAGGCCTCTGCTCAACGCTTTGTATGGCCGATTGTGAGTTTGGCATTGGTTGTTGCAGCCATTGCCTCAGCGTTAATTTTGCAGCCTTGGAATCGCCAATCTCCTGAGGCAGAAGTGATTGTTGCTGATGTGCCGCCAACAGATGTGGAATTGCTGGGGTCGGTAGATTACAGCCAATACCCAGCGCGCGCTAAAGTCGTCATTGCTGCAGTGCGAGTGCCGCAACCTGAAACTCATACTCAACCTTTGCCCAGTTCACCCGTGTCAGCCGGCATTGCAAACGGCGAGCGTAAGGCGCAAGCGATCGTTGAGCCTAAAGTTGATCATGATTCTGACTTAGACCGCGGCACAGGTGAAGCAAAACGTTTATCGGGGTCAGAGCTAGAAGCATTATTTAATCAAGCTGTGAGTGCTACTATTAGTGATAATCCGAAATCGATGGTGCGCCAAGATTATCAAAGCGTTGAACCGCTCACACGAAAGCCTCAGAGCTACCAAAACCAAGTGCCGAGTATGAATTTTAATGCACATTCGTATTCGTCAGATGTGCAAAAACGCATGATTAAAGTCAATGGCTCCGAGCTGCGAGAAGGCGATTGGATTGGCAATGATGTTCAAGTGCAGGCTATTTTGCCAGACCGAGTGATACTTGAAATGCAGGGCCAGCAATTCACTTTACCAGCGCTGACCGACTGGTAATTGATGTGTTCTCAGAGGAGACCGCCGTGGCAGAATATCAAGGCAGTTGTCATTGTGGAGATGTCACATTTAAGTTTGTGGGTGAACTCATCACCAAAGGACTCCGCTGTAATTGCTCTTTGTGTGCCCGCAAGGGCGCGGTGATGACAACATACGCTCTTGCTCCTTCTGCGCTTCAAATTAAGGGCAAGACCGAAGCGCTCGCCACTTATACGTTTGGATCTGAAATTGCCAAACATCACTTTTGTAAGCGCTGCGGTATTTACACATTTCATCAAACGCGAAGCAAACCGGGTCAATATCGCGTTAATCTCGGCTGTGTTGATGGTGTCGACTCTAGCCGAATCCCTTTTGACATCTTTGATGGGGCATCTTTGCCGTGACTGAAGTGGTGCGCAAGCCCGCGTCAAATGCCGTTAAATGGTCGGTTACCTTTTTACTGATTGTATGTTTTGCTGTTGCATTGGGGCGCGTCCACTATTGGATTCTAATTTTATATCTGGTGTTGAGCTTATTAGCTTTTGCTATGTATGCCATTGATAAGTCGGCTGCTAAAAAAGATCGATGGCGCACCTCTGAAAAAACACTTCACTGGGTCGCGCTGTTGGGAGGCTGGCCGGGGGCTCTGATCGCTCAACAAACCTTGCGCCACAAAACTCAGAAACGTTCGTTCCGTATGTTGTTTTGGGCGACAGTTGTGGTTAATGTTATTGCATTTATCGGCTTAACCACACCAACAGGCATGTATTATTGGCATCACATCATGGTGTAGTGAATGCATGGATATGGAAACGCCGCTTTTACACGGCGTTTTTGTTGTTCATTGACACTGGCCTTGGTTAAGCATCGCCAAGCGTTAATAGCGTGGCATTACCGCCAATGGCTGTGACGTTGTTGGTAATGGTTTTTTCCGTTGCGAAGCGCAATAGATATTGCGGCCCTCCCGCTTTGGGGCCTGTGCCTGAAAGCCCTTGCCCACCAAAGGGCTGCACGCCTACCATAGCTCCAATTTGATCGCGATTGATGTAGACGTTGCCGACGTTAATGCGCTGTGCAATTTGTTGGGCTCGACCTTCATTGCGACTGTGAATACCTAGCGTTAAACCAAAACCTGTGCCGTTAATGGAGTCGACGATTTTGTTGAGCTCTTTTGCTTTAAAACGAACCACATGCAAGATCGGGCCAAACTGTTCTTCAGAGAGCTGTTCGATGCCTTCGATCTCGATGGCGGTCGGTGGCACAAAATAGCCCTGCTGAGCATCGGCGGCAAGAGGCGTTTGATAAATCAACTGACCTGATGTTGTGATTGCCTCGATATGAGCCAGCAGTTTTGTTTGAGCGGCTTGGTCAATGACGGGGCCTAAGTCGCTGCTGTAGTGGCTAGGGTGGCCCACTTTTAGTTCCGCCATCGCGCCTTTAAGCAGCGTGATCACACGATCAGCAATATCTTCTTGTACATACATGACACGCAGTGCAGAGCAACGCTGCCCTGCGCTCGCAAAAGCTGAATGAACGGCATCTGTCACCACTTGTTCAGGCAACGCGGTGCTATCAACAATCATTGCATTCTGCCCGCCGGTTTCAGCAATGAATGGCACAATCGATCCGGTGCGCGCTGCCAGCGTTTGGTTGATCCGCATCGCCGTATTGGTAGAGCCTGTGAATACAACACCGGAAATGCGTGGGTCGCTTGTTAAGGTGTTGCCGACGGTGGCACCGTCACCACAGATCAGTTGAACTACATCGGTTGGGAATCCTATTTCGAACATGAGTTCAAAGGTTCGGGTGGCAATTAAACTGGTTTGTTCAGCCGGCTTTGCGACCACTGTATTACCGGCGGCAAGAGCCGCTGCAATCTGACCAATAAAAATGGCTAACGGGAAGTTCCAAGGGCTAATACAAGCGAATACACCGCGCCCACTGAAGCCCAATATATTGCTTTCTCCAGTAGGGCCAGGCATGACCATGGGATTGCAAAACTTCAATTCCGACTGACGGGCATAATATCGACAAAAATCAACTGCTTCACGGACTTCATCGATGGAGTCTTGCAGTGTTTTTCCGGCCTCTCGAACGCACAATGCAATCAACTCAGATTTGTTTTGCTCCAAACTGTCGGCTAGACGTAGCAGCAACCAAGCGCGTTGCTGAACGGGTGTATGTTTCCATCCAGGAAAAGCTGAATACGCAACTTCAATGGCCTGTGAAACTTGTTGTGCGTCGCTGTCATTCACCTGTCCGACAATATCTGAATGTAACGCTGGGCTTTGAACGTCTCGATTTTTTTGGCCAGTAGACTTACCATTGATCATGCTTGCACCTTGCCATTGGTGCGTTTGCCATTGTGCTAAAGCT
This sequence comes from Echinimonas agarilytica, assembly GCF_023703465.1. Classification (NCBI taxonomy): domain Bacteria; kingdom Pseudomonadati; phylum Pseudomonadota; class Gammaproteobacteria; order Alteromonadales; family Echinimonadaceae; genus Echinimonas; species Echinimonas agarilytica. The sequence goes on from NZ_JAMQGP010000006.1 coordinate 50,003, forward strand.
TCGTAAAAAGGTTGGCTCATTGCTGCGATATGAAGGTTGGTGCCAAGCGAATTTTTGCGATCTGAGAAGATGTTCGGAGGCAGCGGGATCTTGTCATTGGCGAGCGTGTTTTTATCGCGCAAATGCAACACAGGGTGGCCGGATAACTCTCGGGCAGGAACTTTGGGATCCATTAACTTGTGTACAAACGACGTATTGGCACCGTTTTCCAGCAGGCGGCGAACCAAATATGGCAGCAAATCTTTGTGGTTTCCTACAGGGGCATAAATTCGGCAGTGAATACTTGGATATTGCTTGAGTACCAAGTCATAAAGTTCTTCGCCCATGCCGTGTAGCCGTTGAAATTCAAATTCACGCTTGCCTGCCATGTCGATGATGCTAACTACGGTGTGAGCATTATGAGTGGCAAACTGCGGGTAGATATTGCCTCGCGTATGGTCTGACAATAAAAAGCTCGCACAGGCCAAGTAAGACACATCTGTGTTCGCTTTGCGAGTAAACACAGGATAGTAGGGCAGGCCTAAACTTTGAGCTAGTTTGATTTCGGTATCCCAGTAAGCGCCTTTCACCAAGCGAACGGGTATTTCGTCGCCTTGCTGGTGGCTTAGCGCATTGAGCCAATGAAGCACTGGTAACGCGGCTTTAGAGTAAGCTTGCACGGCCATACCGAGATGTCCCCAGCCTTTAACATTGTCATGTTGATAAAGGCGTTGAAATACCGCAATCGCTAACTCTTGGCGGTCGGCTTCTTCAGCGTCTATGGTGATGCCAATATCTAGTTCTCGACCACGTTTAATCAGCGGTAGTACATCATCGATGAGTTCGCGCATCACGCGAGACTTTTGTGCAACTTCATAGCGTGGGTGCAATGCCGAGAGTTTTATTGAAATTGTGGCAGATTTGGGATGAGATTTATCTTTTTGTGCCTGTTCAGCCGCGCTTTCGATAGCTTGCATATAGGCCTTTAAATAGAAGTTTGAATCGTCTTGAGACAAGGCCGATTCGCCCAGCATATCAAACGAGTGCCAATATCCTTGTCTTCTGTTTTCAGTGGCTGCTTTTAAGGCATTTTTAATGGTGGTGCCTAGGACAAACTGCTTGCCCATGATTTTCATTGCGGCATACATGGCTTGGCGCACAATGGGTTCGCCAAGTTTGCCCACCAGGCGGTTGAGTAATTTATCTGGTTTATCGTCTATGGCGCTGGAGGGGCTTATGACTTTACCTGTCAGCATTAACCCCCAAGTTGAAGCGTTTACAAATACAGAATCGCTGGCTTTGAGATATTTAGTCCAGTCGGTGGTGCTGATTTTATCGCGGATCAAGGCGTCGGCGGTCTCGGCATCGGGAATGCGAAGCAAGGCTTCTGCGAGACACATTAAGACAATACCTTCATGGGTGTCGAGACTGTATTGTTGCAAGAAGGCATCTAAGCCATCGCCGGAATTATCAGTTCGAACTTGTTCGACTAATTGTTCGGCTCTTTTGCACAGAGAAAGAAGTTGAACGTCATCATCCGGCAACATACTGAGTAGATGTTGCACAGTACTGCTCTCGTCGAGCAGGTAATGTTCGCTTATATTTTGCTTTAACGTTTCTAGATCGGAATCGATCGGGGCATTGGTCAGCCAGTATTTATTGTCGCTCATGATGAGACCTCTCTGCTACTGCAAGTACACGTAATCATAGTCAGCCCTATACGGGCTGAACTGTTATTGAACGTTCTTGAGAGCAGAGATTGGGAACAGGCGGCCCAATGATCGACTAACTTTTTATGACTTTGAAATTACATCCAGTTGTCTTGGCGTTTTTTTCTGCGAGGCAGGAATGAAAGGATTAGCCCTAACAATACACCGCCGCCAGCGACAACACCGCCATTGACGAACCATTGCATTTCAATTTCGTCAGTGTAGTTGCTTAAACGTTGTTGCAATACATCGCGTTCTTTTTGCACCTCAACTAACGTACCTTGATGCGTTGAAGATTGCTCTTGCAGATTGGCGATGACGTCGTTTAAGCGACTCACTTCTTGTTGTTCAGTTGTTAGTTGGGATCGCACTTGGCTCAGTTGCTCAGTTAATGAGTCTATTCGCTGGCTTCGGCTTTCACCTTTCGATATATGCTCTGCTTCAATCCATCCTTCACGGTCTTTACCGTCGCGAATTTGAACGAACTCACCGTCCTCGCTGGTGTTTAGCAAGACTACTGGTGATGATGAATTAACACTACCGAGAATCCGAAATTGCTTACCCGGCCCTCTGTGCATATATGTGTACAAATTTTCGCTAATAAAATAACCGCTTTCTTCCGCGTTAACTGAAGCAGGTACAACGGTAGACAAAGCCAATAAGGCTGTGAAGCATGCTGAGTAAATAGATTGTTTCATATGCGTTACGACGAGTTGATTTCCATTCAATGCTAGGAAGTTGTCAGCAGAAATACAAGAGGGAGCATACGCTCCCTCTCACAAATAGCCCAGCACATGGTATATGCCGATGATTCGGACTACAAGATTACACGCCGAATGCAGCTCTCAATAAGAAGAAGAATACAATCGACAGACCAGCACCTGCTGGGAGAGTTACAACCCAAGATACAACAATATTGCGAATTACGCCTAAATTCAAAGCCGCAATTCCGCGCGCCAATCCAACACCGAGCACAGCACCAACGAGGGTTTGAGTGGTTGAAATAGGTAAGCCTGTACCTGATGCAATCACAACCGTTGAGGCCGCCGCAAGTTCAGCCGCAAAACCTCGGCTAGGTGTTAGGTGGGTAATGCCTTTACCGATGGTCGCAATCACGCGGTGGCCAAAAATAGCCAAACCAGCAACGATGCCCACAGCGCCTAATGGAAGAATCCACCAAGCAAGTGCGGCCTTACTGCCAATTTCGCCTTCACTGTTCACAATGCTTACTACCGCTGCCAATGGACCGATTGCGTTTGCAACATCGTTTGAACCATGAGCAAACGCCATACAACATGCTGTGAGAACCATGAGTACTGCGAAGATGCGCTCTAAGTTCTCGAACATGGTGTGGCGATCGGCTTTTTCGTCTAGTTGCAGTCGGCCTATAACAATAGAGCCGACGATGCCAACAACTACTGCAATGGCGATGGCTAATCCATAGGCTTCAGCATTATCAAAGTGTAAGCCAATGTGCTTCAGGCCTTTTTTAATCGTCACCAAAGACATAACAAAACCAGCAAAGGCCATGTACATAGGCACGTAGCGTTTGGCTTGGCGGATTGGATTGTCAGTATCGAAAATGAGCTTTTGTGCCGATTGGAATATAAGATACGCCAGTACGCCGGAAAGGGCAGGAGTCACAACCCAGCTTCCAACAATGCCACCTACTTTGCCCCAGTGTACACTTTCAACCCCAACACCGACGGCTGAAAAGCCAACGATTGCACCGATAATGGAGTGCGTTGTAGAAACGGGCCAGCCTAAATAACTCGCGGCAAGCAACCACACGCCTGCTGCAAGCAATGATGCGATCATACCGAATACGAGTAACTCGGGGCTGTTTGTAAAGTAGCCCGCATCAATAATGCCTTTTCGAATAGTACTAGTAACTTCGCCACCTGCGAGGTAAGCACCGGCAAATTCGAAAATCATCGCAACAATAATCGCTTGCTTAATTGTGAGGGCTTTCGAACCTACCGAAGTTCCCATTGCATTAGCAACGTCATTTGCACCGATACCCCACGCCATGAAAAAGCCAACAGTTGCGGCAATTATAATGAGTAGTGGACCGTGCTGAATGAGTACGTCGACCATGATGTATCCTTAAGTTATAACGTCTTAATATTTTTAATTAGAAGCGAGAAAGCATTTGTTCGAGTCGGCTACCAGCAGAATCTGCGCTGTTGGCAATATCACCTGCTAACTCAAATACTTTGTATAAAAACATGACATCGATCGGGTTCATGTCAGATTCTAAGCCCATCAATTTGCGACGTAATAGAATTTGCATGTGGTCTGTGTCATCTTCGATTTTGTCGAGCTCGGCCACCATGTTTTCAACAAGGTTGACTTCGCGTCCGGCAAAACCTGTTTCAAGTAAATCATCAAGCTCATTCACGGCTTTTCGCGCTTGCTCTACAGCATCGATACAACGTTTGATATAGGCCATGAAATCTTCAGCAATAGGTTCGGGTATTTCTAGGCAGCGTCCTAAAATTCGGCCTGAAACGTCTTTGGCTCGGTTAGCCATTTTGTCTTGCTGGGAGAGCAAATTAAGCATGTCAGTGCGTTCTACCGGCATGAAAATTCCGGCTGGGAGTCTGCTTCTGGCTGAAGCTTTAAGGGCGTCAGCTTCCTTTTCTTTCATCGATACGTCATTGTGGCGCGTCGAGGCGAGTTCCCAGTCCTTTGCGAATGCAGCTTCAAAAAACGGTATTAAAGCTTCGCAGCAAGAGTGAACTTTATTAATATGTTCTACGAGTGGTTTGATCGGCGACTGCGCAAACACGCCCAGAATGTTGGAAAATGGCATAAATGATGTTCCTTAACCAATGACGACGATAATTTTGCGGGCATGGTAACGAAAACATGCCCACCTTGGTATTAAAAAAATAAGACAAATTCAAATGAATGATAGCTGCCGCGGGCAGAAACATTCGTCAATCAGCGAAGATAGGCATGGATACAGAGATAGAATTAAAGCTTTTAGTGGCGTCTGAAGACTTATCAAATCTGACCGATTGGATGAATTGTCGTTCTGAGCTCGTTAATTTTTATGAACGAGAGCTAGGAAATATTTATTTTGATACGAGAGATCGGCAATTGCGTAGCATGGATTGTGGATTGAGAGTTCGAACCGTTGATGGCCGCTCAGAGCAAACTTTAAAAACAGCGGGAAAAGTCATTGGTGGCTTACATTCTCGCCCCGAATACAATATTCCCATTGATGGTAGACGGCCGGACTTGTTCCTATTCGAACGTGATATTTGGCCTGAGAATACCGATATATCCACGCTGCAAAATTCACTTCAGCCGCAATTCGAAACCAATTTCAAGCGTAAAACCTGGTTACTTAGTTTTGCCGACGATGCCATCATCGAGGCGGTATTGGATGTGGGACAAGTGAGCGCTGGGGATGATTCTTTGCCCATTTGTGAAATGGAATTTGAACTGGTTAAGGGGGCTCCAAGCTTGTTGTTCCAATTTGCAAAAGAGCTCAGTCAGCATTTTAGTATCCGTTTAGGCCAGTCAAGCAAGGCAGCCCGAGGCTATCGCCTCATGGACGGGGCTCCCGATTTATCGGCTCAGCCTTTGCCTGTGCTGGCATTGGATAGAAACACCAATATTGAAGCGTCTTTGGTGACTTTGGTGGGAGCGGCTGTGAAGCATCTTCAAACCAATGAAGATGTATTTGTCGCAACCCATGATATTCGCGCCCTTCAAGAGGTGCGGCATGGTCTACTTTGGCTGCTGCAAATTCGACATTATTTGTCGAATGTTTTAAGTGACGAATCACTGATGCCATTGGGGCTAGCAAAACCTTGGCTGCTCAAACTAGGCTGGGTTTCTGACGAAATGTATCGGGAGCAGATCTTGGCAGAAAAACAGCGTTATATGAAACGCCTTGACGATAAGCCTTTGGTGCGAAAAAGCTTACGCAAGGGTGGCAGTGAAACTCAACGTCTAGAAGCACAAGCGATGTTTGTCAGCGCCGGTTACAGCCAATGGTTTTTGGATTTGAGCCAATGGCTTGTGTGCCATGGTTGGCGTTCTGAAGGCGAAGCCCAGCCTGAACTTGAAGCGCCTATTGCCGAGTTAGCGCGACACGTACTCGACCATTCGTTACAGCATGTTAAAGAACGCTTTCCGATTCACGAGTCACTAAGCGCGGAGCATTATGCTGATGGCTGTGAGCGCTTAGAGCGCTCCTTGCTCAGCGGCAACTGTTTCAGACGCATGTTTGATGAAGATGCTACTACTGGCTATCGTGGCCCTTGGCATGACATGCTCAAAGGCTGCCAAGAATTGGCTTTATTGAAGTTTTTAGAACAATTTACAGTGCAACTTGAACTGACTGAACGTAAAGCGTTTGAACGATGGCTGCATCGCAAGCGCAAATCATGGGTTGAGTTAGTGGAGCAAAGCAAACAGTCTGCACTATCAATGGACGCTTATTGGCGCTAGTAGCGTGTTGTTTTCACAAGGAATCTATCATGGCTATATCGCCACTCGAATATTCTGATTTAACACCTGAAATTCAAGAGTACGCTCAAAATCAGTGGCTTAAATTTGAAGACAAAGCCGCCCCGCTCGATGTTTCCACCATAAAAAGCGAACTTACCTACGCGTTCGCACTGTCTGATTTTATCTATGAGTCGTTTTATGCTGTTCCTCAGCAGGCGGTTGAGTGGCTGCAAACAGGATCATTTGAGCAAGCCGTAACCACCCTGCGCATTCATGATGAAATCGCCACAGCGCTTGAAAGCGTTGACTCTGAAGCGTCTTTAATGGCTGCGCTGCGTCGAATGCGTCGGAAAATTCAGAGTCATATCATTTGGCGCGACATGATGGGCCTAGCCTCATTGGATGAAGTGCTTGAAGCAACATCAGCCTTGGCTGATGAAGCCATTCTTCAGGCTCGAGATTGGTTGCAGCATAGTTTGGAGCAACGTTGGGGCGTTCCAACAGGGCGCTCAGGCAGTCGGCAAACCATGTTCGTGATTGGCATGGGCAAGCTTGGAGGATGCGAGTTAAACGTTTCTTCTGATGTGGATTTGATTTTTACTTACTCCGAAGCTGGAGCCACGAAAGGTGCACGCAAAGAGCGTGACAACCAAGAATTTTTTATTCGCTTAGGCCAACGGCTTATTAATGTACTGAATCAAACCACGGTGGACGGTTCTTTGTTTGTGGTGGACATGCGCTTGCGCCCTTTTGGCGATAGCGGACCTTTAGTGATGCCGTTTTCTGCGTTTGAAGATTACTACCAGCATCATGGCCGTGAGTGGGAACGGTATGCCATGGTTAAGGGCCGAGTTTTGGGGCCTAAAAGTGAGAGTCAACAAGAACTGGCTCAGCTATTACAGCCATTTGTATATCGCCGCTATATCGATTTTTCTGCCTTTCAATCATTGCGTAAAATGAAATTGCTGATTCAGCAAGAAGTCAAGCGGCGCCAACTCGATACCAATATTAAACTGGGAGCAGGAGGCATTCGAGAAGTTGAGTTTGTAGCGCAATCACAACAGCTAATTCGAGGTGGCCGAGAGCCCGAATTGAGAGTTAGAAACTTGCTGCAAACACTGGCAACTATCGAGCAGTTCGAGATCCTCCCAGACACAAACGTAACTCAGTTGGCAGAAAGCTATCGCTACCTCCGTAAACTAGAGCATATGCTGCAAGGCATTGCCGATGAACAGACTCAAACCCTACCGGCAGACGCGTTTACTCAATCGCGCATTGCCGCGGCAATGGGTCACGCTCAATGGCAAGACTTACTTGCTGAGCTTGCTCAAGTGCGCGGCTATGTGCATCAGTGCTTTGATGAAGTGATTGGTGAGCAGCCCGGCGAACAGCAGCCACCACAAAGTACGCTCAAAGCTATGCCGTTGTGGCCTGCGGTGTGGGAGGACAGCTTGGTTGAGTCCGCTTGCGAAGAACTTGTGACTGAACATTCACGCGATTTCTATATTGCACTGCAAAACTTCTACGACAAGTCGCATAAACGGCAATTGGGGCCACGTGGTCGAGACGCGCTTGAACATTTGATGCCTAAGTTACTTGGTTGCGTTTGTGAATTAGCGCAACCAGCTCAGCATCTTGCGGCAATTCTAGGGGTGATTGAACCGATTTTGACCCGCGCCACTTACCTCGAATTATTGGTGGAAAGTGAGCAGGCATTGGCGCAGTTAGTGTTGCTCTGTTCAAGCAGTGGTTGGATTGCCTCGGAGCTGGCTCGTCATCCTATGTTGTTGGATGAGTTGCTCGACCCCGCTCAGTTGGTAGACACCACTGAACTGGATGCATATCAAGATGAATTGCGTCAATTCATGTTGCGTGTGTCTGAGGACGATTTAGAGCAACAAATGGAAGGCTTGCGCCACTTTAAGCAAATTCAACAACTTCGTATTGCTGCTGCTGATGTCACTGGAACTTTGCCTGTCATGAAGGTGAGCGATCACTTAACTCGTTTGGCAGAGGTGTTGTTAGGTTTTTGTATTCATGCAGCATGGTCGCAACTCAAAGAACGCTTTGGCACCCCCGAAGGGGTCAATCAGGTGGACGAATGTTTGTCAGTCATTGGTTATGGCAAGCTTGGCGGTTTGGAGCTCGGGTACGGTTCTGATTTAGATATTGTGTTCTTTCACCTCGTACCTCGTGGTTATACCAACGGAGCGAAGTCGATTGATACTGGCCAGTTCTTTGCCAAACTTGTACAACGAGTCAGTCATATTATGACTACGCGAACTCACTCTGGTGAATTGTACGAAATTGACTTAAGGTTGCGCCCCTCAGGTGCATCGGGTGTATTAGTTACGCATTTAGATGGCTTTGCCAATTACCAACGTGAAGAAGCGTGGGTGTGGGAGCATCAAGCACTCGTGCGCGCCAGAGCTGTATTTGGTCAGCACAATTTACTCAGCGCATTTGCTGACATTCGTCAGCAGATTTTGTGTTTACCACGAGTGGCCGAAGATCTTGCTCAAGAGGTCGTGAAGATGCGCCACAAAATGCGTGACCACTTGGGGTCGAATGACGCCGATGTGTTCGACTTAAAGCAAGACGCAGGTGGTATTGCTGATATTGAGTTTTTAGCCCAATTTTTGGTGCTTAATTTTAGCAATAAGCAACGGGTACTGTCTGATTGGCCGGATAATGTCAGAATATTTGAAACCGCTAATTCACTTAATATATTGAGCGATGAGCAGTCACAACAATTGACTCACGCTTACATTAGTTATCGCAATCGAGGTCATCGTCTGGCGTTGCAATGCGAAAAAGCCAAAGTGCCTAATTCGGAGTTTTTGAATGAAAGAGAGCAGGTCAAAACAATTTGGCGTTCGTTTTTTAATGATGCTGAGCAGCGTTTGCTTGAGTTGGAGCGCACTGTCGAATGAATGTCAGCATGAACTAAGCGAAGAGCGCTTTGACTATGTTGTTCAAGTGGAGTTAACCGGTTCATGTTCACGAGGAATGTATGTGTTAGGGGTCAAAGCGCCCCAAGGACAGCAGCAAACACTTTACCAAGCCTATACAGCGGCGATTAGCGGATTGTGGTTAGAGCGGCTAACGGGGCAGAGCGCCCCCGACATTGTTATGACGGCAGAGTTCAATGGTAAGCTTGAAAAGCTACAAGTGTTTAGCTGGAAAGAGGGTTACTACAGTGAGCGTTGGCTAGAGCCGCCTTCGGCAGAACAACTTTCAGGATATGTGGGGCAAGACAAGGTGTATGTGCGTTGGAATACGCTCGTGCGGCAAATCAAAACCAAAAATTGGGAAGGCGAAAGTTGGCGGCGTTTAGTGTATGACTTTGCTAAAGAGCGTTGGCAAACTGATACGTCATCCGAAGAAGAGGCTCAGTAACGCGAAGGCATTGAACGTTCGGGCCTGGTTTTGAAACGTCGATGTACCCACAAATATTGGCTAGGACATTGACGAATATTCTGCTCAATCACCGCGTTAATACGCGTTGTATCAACAATTTCATCGCCGGCCGGAAAGTTTTCGAGTGGCGCTTGAAGCACCATCTTATAACCTGAATTATCTGCTTTTCGATACTGCATAAATGGCACTACCACGGCATTGCCTTTGTCCGCTAAAGGTCCGGCAGCAGGAGTGGTTGCTGTATCTTCAATGCCAAAAAACGGCACAAATATGGATCGCCGAGGCCCCAAATCTTGATCCGGGGCATACCAAAGACGCTCGCCTTTCTTCAGCGCGCGAAACGCAGCTCGAATATTATTTCGATCGAGCATGCCTGCGCCCGTGCGTGAACGGCCGTTGTATTGGAAATATTCCAACACGAGGTTTTTGTTGGGGCGATATAAGCCATTGGCGTGATGCAGTTCAGCAAACATGCGGCATCCCACTTCTAAATTCATCATGTGGCAGGCCAACATCAACATACCCTTGTTGTTATTGAGTGCGTTTTGGATGTGCTCGTCGCCCTCAAAGTCAATGAGTTGAAGGATTCGTTTTCGGCTCCAAAACCAAGCAATGCCTGTTTCCATGAGCGAAACACCCGCTTCTTTGAGGTTTTGTTCCACTAATTGATGTTGTTCTTGGACTGACAGTTCAGGGAAACATAATCGAATATTGGTGGCCGCAACATGCCGACGGCTTTTTAGAATGCGACCCGCCAACCAACCCACGCCTAATCCGAATTGAATAATCCAACGAAATGGCATCTGAACAATGAGCCAAAGTACGCCATAGCCACACCAAATAGGCCAATATTTGGGGTGGAGCATCTTTAGTTGGAAGTCACCAGGCGATTTATTGGGCATTGAATGGATGATCTATCAGTTTGTTATCCCGCTAGTTTAGCGGAGAGCTGCGCTCTGTGAAAGTCACACGCAGGGGGATCTGATTTGAAATCCTATGTTAAACTGTGCAAGTCATTTCTTGTCAGAGATATTCATGAAATTAACCTTGCCTGATTATTCAACAGCCCGAGTTGTGGTTGCTGGTGATTTAATGTTGGACCGCTATTGGCAGGGACCAACGAGCCGTATTAGCCCTGAAGCACCGGTGCCTGTTGTGAAAGTTGAACAACTGGATGACCGTCCAGGTGGAGCCGCCAATGTTGCATTGAATTTGGCGGCATTAACGGTCCATACCGAGCTGTTAGGCATGACCGGAAAAGATGAAGCGGCAGACGCACTTGGCACCGCTTTGTCCGGTGTGGGAATTGCCACTCACTTTCAGCAAGTCGGGCATTGCCCCACCATCACAAAACTTCGCGTTTTGAGCCGCCATCAGCAGCTCATTCGATTAGATTTTGAAGACAACTTTGCTGAAGTCGATGCGTCGCCGTTGTTGGCTGATTTTGAAACTGCAATTCAAGGTGCGGGTATTGCGATTTTATCCGACTATGCCAAAGGTGCCCTCAGCCAGGTCAGCGAGATGATTGCCATCGCCAAGCGCAATGGTATTCCTGTGCTGGTAGATCCTAAAGGAAGTGAGTTCGAAAAATACCGAGGCGCAACGTTAATGACGCCGAATTTAAGTGAATTCGAGCTTGTCGTTGGGTGCTGCAACACTGAACAAGAACTTGTTGAAAAAGCGCATGCACTGCGACAGGAATTAGAGCTTGATGCGCTACTAGTGACGCGCGGAGAGCAGGGCATGACACTGATCACTGCCGATCAAGCGGAACTGCACCTTCCAGCCGTAGTGAAAGAAGTGTACGACGTGACAGGCGCTGGCGACACAGTGATCTCGGTACTTGCCGCATCACTTGCAGCAGGGGCAAGCATGCCAGCATCGTGTGCGTTGGCTAATATTGCTGCAGGGATAGTGGTGGGTAAGCTTGGCACGTCAACAGTTTCTCAAATGGAGCTTGCGCAAGCCATTGCAGAGCAATCTGAATCAGGTTTTGGCGTAGTCACTGAGGAACAATTACGTTTTGCCGTGGTGCAAGCCGCAGCGCGAGGCGAAAAAATCGTCATGACTAATGGTTGTTTTGACATTCTTCATGCGGGTCATGTTTCGTACTTACAAGCCGCCAGAGCATTAGGGCATCGATTAATTGTTGCAGTCAATGCCGATGATTCAGTGGCTCGTTTGAAAGGACCTGGGCGCCCAGTGAACCCCTTGGAACGCCGAATGGCGGTACTCGCAGCTTTAGGCGATGTGGATTGGGTTGTGCCATTCACGGAAGACACGCCGGCTCGCTTAATTGGTGAAGTATTACCGAATGTTTTGGTGAAAGGTGGTGACTACACTCCTGAGCAGATTGCCGGTGCTGATGCCGTTTGGGATAACGGCGGAGAGGTGACAGTACTGCATTTCGAGGATGGCTGTTCGACGACTCAAATTATTGATCGAATTCGACAACAAAACCAAGATTAATGAACGAGTATAGGCATATATGTTGTTGAATTAAAATAAAAAAAGGAGCGCTAAGCGCTCCTTTTTTTACGAGGTAACCCGCAAGATTAATTGGTTGGCTGTTGGGGGCGCGTTAAGCCGTTATTCACGAGTTGAATATCGCTTTCGCTTAGAGTTCCGGCTGCGAGCTTGAGGTTAAGTACCGCAAGGATATAGCTGTAGCGTGCATCTGATAATCGGCTACGTGCGTCGTACAAGTTTCTTGTTGAATCTAATACATCAACAATTGTACGCGTACCCACTTCGAAACCTGCTTCTGTGGCTTGCAATGAACTTTCACGTGAAATAACGGTTTGCTCAAACGCTTTCACCGCACTGATTGTGGCGTTGACGTCGTTGTACGAGTTAATCACATCGCGCATGGCCGCGCGGTATGTTTCATTCAACTTTTCGCTTGCGTTCACGAAGTTTGCTCGTGCGACTGCTGTTCGAGCACTTGTAGCGCCACCGGTGTAAATCGGTAAGTTCATCTGAACGCCGATGACGTTGTCGGTGTAGCTACTCTTATTATCAATATTGTCATAGTCGGTGTCAGAGAAATTCATCTGCGCGAACAATGAAAACGTTGGCCAGTGGCCCGAAGAGGCTAAATCAATGTCTTGGCGAGCAATATCGACACCCAGTTGCTGAGCAATCACTTGCAAATTCTTTTCACTTGCCATGGTCTGCCAAGCGTCAGATTGCGTCGGCTCTGGCTGCACCGGAGAAAAACGCTCAGTATTGAGAACGTTTAAGTCTTTGTGATACATGCCTGTAATTTCACGCAAACCTTCGTAGCTGTTATCAAGTGTATTTAAGGCAACAATTTCATCAGCCACAGATTGGTCGTATTCTGCCTGCGCTTCGTGTACATCAGTAATGGCGGTTAAACCCACGGCAAAACGTTGTTTGGTTTGCTCTAATTGACGCGCAATAGCGCGTTTTGTGGCCTGAGCAAATTCAACCTGGTCCATTGCAGACAATACCGCAAAGTACGCATCGCTCACGCGAAGCATTAGCCCTTGCAGCTCTGCTTCATAAGCGGTTCCAGCTTGGCTTGCTACTTTTTCAGCGCGATCTAAACCTACCCAGTTAGAGCGGTCGTAGATGCTTTGGTTTAAACCCACCTGCGCACCACCGTTGTCTTGTTCGCGAATATCGCGATTGCTCGACAGTGCGGAATAATCAGCGGTTAAACTAATTTGAGGTAATAGCGGAGCACGACTCACGCTTACAGCTTCCATAGCGGATTTTTTAGCGGCCAGAGATTGCAGCAGCACAGGATCTTTTTCTAGAGCCTTTTGATAGATTTGATAAAGGTCGTCAGCAAATGAACTCGTGCTGGCAATAGCAAGTCCCAATCCAATGGTCAGTGCGCGAAGTTTATGTGTCATAGATGCGATCCTGTTCCTGACAATTTGTTGTGTCTAAATTTTGTTATATCTAAATATAGCTTTGTGTAGACAAGTGTATATGATTTTTAAGATTTATTATGACGCGATTTGTTTAAATCCCCTACAAACAAAGTGTAAATATTTTTTTGCTAACATGCTTTTAACGCCTTACTAATCCGAATTGGAGTTTTTATTGATGGTAGCGTCTGAATTTGACAAAAGTGATGTTGAGATTGTCCGTGTTGAAAAAATGTCGGAAGGCTTTTTCACGATGAACAATTACATGTTGAAGCATCGATTGTTTGCTGGTGGATGGACACCGGTGATGTCACGCGAAATGATGGAACGTGGTCATGCAGCGGCATTATTACCGTACGATCCGGTTCGCGATGAAGTGGTAATACTCGAACAGTTTCGCTTAGGTGCGGTGGCAACGAGCGATCATCCGTGGTTGTTGGAACTGGTGGCAGGAATTATTGAGCCGGGAGAAACCGCAGAAGGTGTTGCTATTCGTGAAAGTGAAGAGGAGGCGGGATTAACGGTTGTGCAGACTGAACTCATCTGTTCGTATTTGCCTAGTCCAGGTGGTTGCAATGAACGATTGACACTGTTTGCAGGACACGTAAATAGCTCAAATGCTGGCGGATTGCATGGTCTCGCATCTGAACATGAAGACATTAAAGTACATTGTGTAAGTCGGCTGGAAGCCATGAATTTGTTACAAAATGGAAAAATAGACAATGCGGCCACCATTATCGGGTTACAATGGTTAGCATTGAATCATGAACGAATACGACAACAATGGCATCCTACGTCTCGTTGAATAAAAAGCGTTACATTCCTGACTTAGCCGAGTTGCAGGCTTGCTGCACCCGCAATTACGTCAGTTTGGATCGCCTGCTGCTTGGCTTGGGAAATGAAACATCGTTGGTGTTCGGTCATGATGGAGAGCAAAAAGTCACGTTAACTGTTGTTGAGCTGGCGCGTTACACCACCACCATTGAAATTAGTCAAAATAAAGCTCTAGGGCCCAGTTACATTAAACCATCAATGGAAGTACGCATGTATCACGATGCCCGAATGGCAGAAGTGTTAAGCAGTCAGCAGATCTCAGGTGTTCGCGCACGCTATGATTATCCTAATAGTCGGATGCATCAAAGAGATGAAAAAATACAAATAAACAGATTTCTAGCTGAGTGGCTGAGTTTTTGCTTTGAACATGGCATTAAACCGACAAACGTATTTAATAACAGTTTGAGTTGATTGGTAACATTTTGAATAATCAGGAATTTCTGGCTTTGGCTGAGTCGGCTTCTGATGCGCTAAAGGTTCTTCAAATAACGGACACGCACTTATTTGGGGATCCAGAAAAGGACTTACTTGGTTTAAACACCCGAAATAGCTTTCGGGCAATCCTAGATAGCGTAAAGAGCGACAACCAGCATTTTGATTTAGTCGTTGTCACCGGAGACATATCGCAAGACGATAGCCCGGCATCTTACCAAGCGTTTGCTGATGAAATTGCATCGCTGAACAAACCTGTCGTTTGGTTGCCAGGCAATCATGATGATGGTTTGATTATGCCCGACCTACTCAGTGCCGCACCGCTTTCATCGGTGAACCGAGTGTGCGCCGGAACATGGCAATTGCTGATGTTAGATTCTCAAGTTCGAGGGTTCACCTTTGGTGAACTTGAATCGAAGCAGCTTGAATTTGTGTCTGACTGTCTTGAGCAAAACCCCGACTTATATACCCTTGTTTTTGTGCATCACAATCCGGTGCCTGTGGGCAGTCGCTGGCTTGATCAGCACCGTATGAAAAATGGTGAAACACTACTGCAGCAGTTAAGTCGTTTCCCGAATGCACGTGGCGTGGTTTGGGGGCATGTGCATCAAGATTGGGTGCAGCAACGTGAGCAGCTGCACTTAATTGCGACTCCTTCGACTTGTATCCAGTTTAAACCGCGCTCTGAGCAGTTTTCGTTAGACAAACGTCCGCCGGGGTATCGCTACATTACGCTCGCGCAAGATGGCCAATTGTCCACGGAATTAAAGCGCCTTGCCGACAACGCGTTTGTGCCGGACTTGAAAGCTCAAGGCTACTGATGGCCTTGCATCACGTCGTTTATTTACATGGCTATATGAGCTCTGATCTGTCTTACAAAGGGCAATCGACTCATAAAGCTGCAGCCGCGTTTCCTAGCGTCAAAGTACACACGCCCTGCCTGAGCGATTACCCTCGACAGGCAATGCAACAAATGCATGGTCTGATTGATGATATTCTTGAACAAAGTCAGCCGGTTGGGTTAATTGGTTCATCCTTGGGTGGTTTTTACGCGCACTATCTGGCGGAATGTTATGGCTTGTCCGCTGTATTGATTAACCCCGCGGTAGAGCCTTACGACTTGTTGAGCGACATGTTAGGCGTGAAGACCAATCCATACACCCATGAAAGAGTTGAGCACACGGCTGAACACATGGATCACCTCAGAGCTCTCGAGCGACCCGTGACTGGACGTTCAAGGTTGCAAGTGCGACTGCAAACAGGTGATGAAACCTTAGACTACAAAAACTCAGTGCGTTACTTCGAACAAAGTGATGTGCGAGTGGAGCAAGGCGGCGACCATGCCTTTCAAGGTTATGCGGAGCAATGTCCCGAAATCATAAGATTTTTATTGGCGAGCGGGTCAGCAGTTGACTTTGCATGAGCCTTTTTGAACTATAACCTCACCGAGAACGAACATCCCAGAGATGTCTGAATATTATGTCTGAGCAATATACTTCCGATGCCATTGAGGTGCTTTCAGGGTTAGATCCTGTCAAACGCCGTCCCGGTATGTACACAGAAACGACCCGACCCAATCATCTGGGTCAGGAAGTAATCGACAACAGTGTGGATGAAGCCTTGGCCGGCCATGCCTCCAAAATCGAAATTGTATTGCACGCCGACCAATCACTCGAAGTGACGGATGATGGTCGCGGAATGCCGATCGATATCCACCCTGAACACGGGGTGTCAGGCATTGAGCTTATTTTATGTAAGCTTCATGCGGGCGGTAAATTCTCGAATAAAAACTACCAGTTTTCTGGTGGTTTACATGGTGTGGGCATTTCGGTTGTGAATGCACTCACTAAGCGTCTTGAAGTGAGTGTGCGTCGTGATGGTCAAGTTCACGAAATTGCCTTTGAAAATGGTGAAAAAGTTCAAGAGCTGACCGTAACAGGTACCTGTGGCAAACGAAACACTGGGACAAAGGTTCATTTTTGGCCTGACGCCAGCTATTTCGACTCCGGTAACTTTAGTGATTCGAGACTCCGTCATTTGTTGAAAGCCAAAGCGGTATTGTGTCCTGGCTTGCAAGTTAAATACGTCAATAAAGTCAACAATGAAACCATCGAATGGTGTTACCAAGATGGCTTAAATGACTATTTAATCGATTCGGTTAAAGAATTTGAATCGCTCCCTGAAACACCTTTTACCGGGTCGTTTGCAGCCGAAGCTGAAGCCGCAGACTGGGCGGTTGTTTGGTTGCCTGAAGGGGGGGAAGCTCCACAAGAAAGTTATGTAAACCTGATCCCCACAGCCTTGGGGGGGACTCACGTCAATGGTTTTCGCAATGGCTTACTTGAAGCCATGCGTGAGTTTTGTGAGTTTCGAAACTTATTGCCGCGAAACGTGAAGTTAACGCCTGACGATATTTGGCTGCGTTGCGCTTATATCTTGTCGATCAAAATGCAAGATCCGCAATTTGCCGGTCAAACCAAAGAGCGGCTGTCGTCACGCCAATGTTCGGCATTTGTGTCTGGAGTTGTTAAGGATTCTTTTAGCTTGTGGCTTAACGAGCACGTTGATTTTGCAGAATCCCTAGCTGAAATGTGTATTAATAATGCACAGCGAAGAATGCGCTCCCGAGCCAAAGTCACGCGTAAAAAAGTTACCAGTGGCCCCGCATTACCCGGTAAATTAACTGACTGTTCGAGTGATGACCCCATGCGAGGCGAATTATTTTTGGTGGAAGGGGATTCAGCCGGAGGCTCAGCCAAACAAGCTCGCGATCGCGAATTTCAAGCCATCATGCCGCTGCGCGGTAAAATCTTAAATACTTGGGAAGTCGAATCCGAACAAATTTTAGCATCACAGGAAGTTCATGACATTGCTGTGGCGTTAGGAATCGATCCGAATTCGTTTGATTTAAGTGGCTTGAGATACGGCAAGATTTGTATTTTAGCCGATGCCGATTCAGATGGACTCCACATTGCTACCTTACTGTGTGCGTTGTTTATGAAGCACTTTAGAACCTTGGTGGAAGAAGGGCACGTATTTGTGGCCATGCCGCCACTTTATCGAGTTGATGTGGGTAAGGAAGTGTTTTATGCGTTGGATGAAGATGAGCGCGAGGGCATTTTAGACCGTATTGCTGCTGAGAAAAAGCGGGGCAAAATTCAAGTGACTCGATTTAAAGGTTTGGGTGAGATGAACCCTCTGCAACTTCGAGAGACCACCATGGACCCCAACACTCGGCGTTTAGTGCAGTTAACAATCGAAGAATTACAACCTACCGAAGAGCTGATGGATATGCTGCTCTCTAAGAAGCGATCGCCTGACCGTAAAATATGGTTGGAGTCGAAAGGTAATTTAGCCAGTATTGATTAACCACCGTCACTCATATTAAGAAAGGGCCTTGCATTCAATGATGTGTTCAAGGGCCTTTAGGGATTTGTCTCTGGTTGCTTTGTCCCTGTTGTGACTTGGCATTTTTGATACAAAGCTAAGCTTTTAGTGTGATGTTAAGCTCACATTGCATGGCAATTGACGATTCAATCTTTCAGCTCTGAAATCGTGGGATAAGCTCTACCTACACTCACAAAACCTCGACGGATTGGATATTGTTGGAATGGTAGATTTCTTTCAAGCTAGATCATCTGGTTTGACGTACCCAATATTGGCGATTATTGCTTGTTTTTGGCTGGTCAGTGCAGCGCTTGCTATTGGGTTGAGTATTCAGGCAATCAATCAGTCTGTGCATTCAGTTGAGAAACGCCATTTGTCCGAACAATTACAGCAACTTCCTGCCTTGAGCCATCTCGCTGCGATTGCCTTGCAACCCACTACTAATAACCTTGTTGAAAAAATAGAAGCGTCAGGAAAAAGCACTCAAGTGGGTGTGTTTTTGCAGGAGTCATGGACTGCGCTCACGCAAAATTCAGCATTGGCGGTTGATTATATTTGGTTGCTCGATGGCAGTGACGCGTTGTTGAGCGGAGCAGGAACGGACTGGCGTGGGTTATATATGAATATCATTGCCAAGCAGTCTTTAGGTCAAACTTGGTTTTGCCAAGCGCGTTGCTACGCGTTGATTTCTTATCCGTTTCAGATCTCCAATCAAAATCAGACTCAAATGCAACTTGTATATGCTGTTTCAGTGATGCCTTTGATTGAGTCCATCATTCCCCAAATACTCGAACATAGAACCTTTGTAGCATTGCAATATGGTCAATCACAGTGGCAGGTAAAAGATAGCGCTGGTGATTTGGACGGGCCAACCAAGGCCGCGATTCAACACATGACCAGCCCTAACTTAACCAGTCATCAAGCGTTAGCAGTTGAAGGGAGGCTCGTTGATTTATATGCCAA
This sequence comes from Echinimonas agarilytica, assembly GCF_023703465.1. Taxonomy (NCBI): domain Bacteria; kingdom Pseudomonadati; phylum Pseudomonadota; class Gammaproteobacteria; order Alteromonadales; family Echinimonadaceae; genus Echinimonas; species Echinimonas agarilytica. Next base: position 69,093 of record NZ_JAMQGP010000006.1, read on the forward strand.
GCCACTGAATGGGACTTCGGTGTGGTTGGCATCAATTACTCAACGGGTTCCTTGGAAGGTTCAATTTGCGCTGAACTTTTGGATTGGAGGGGCTGTGTTGGGTATGGGACTGGTGATTACGTTGTTGTGTGTGATGTTTCGTGTCCGGCGTCATGACAGGCAGTTGCTTGAAATAGAACATCAAATGAATCAAATTTCCACCAATAGCCAGATCATTCTGACGAATCCAGATTTTAACCATGTTCATCATACAGAGACCGCCGACCCGAAGGCCTCTCGCCTTGAGATTTCATTTGCCAATATGATGCTGCAGTTGGCACGCACGGTCGCTCGCCTTAAAGACAATTACCAAGAATCCCATTGGCTGGGTTTTCATGACCCTTTGACTGGGTGTTTAAATCGCGCATCTTTTGAAGCTGAGCTGGCCGATCAACTTGCCCTCGCTAAACGTGGCAGTTTGATGTTACTTACCGCTCACAATGTTTCCCGAATCTCTGCAACGTTTGGGTATCGCGCTAAAGATCAATTGCTAACGGATATGGCCGATATGCTGAAAGCTAGTTTGCCACAGAATGTCATGCTTGCTCGGATTGGAGATGATCAGTTTGGGCTGATCGTCAAACAAAATAGTCTCGATTCTGCCCAAAAGTTGGCCGAACATTTAGTTGATATCTTATCTGCTATTCGTATTCAAGATGGTATACGAGAAGAAATGCTGGAAGTGTCAATTGGCGCTGTTTGCTATCCGCAACATGGTGAGCAAGTCGACGAGCTGTTTTCAAGGGCTGATTTAGCCTTGTATCAAGCGTCTCATAAGGATACTCAATCGTTTCATTTTTATCCCATCACACAACCTATGCCTGCGGTTCAGGCTCGTGAATATTGGTTATCGCAGGCGCGCCAGGCAATTTGTCACGGGCGTTTAGAATTGCAATTTCAAACAGTGTGGCACCTCAATCCTGATACTCCCTTGATGACAGAGGCCTTGTTACGATTCCGGAATGAAAAAAATCAACTCTTAGAGCCGAAGCAATTGTTACTCGCAGCGGAGCGATGTGGTCAGTTAACAGCCATTGACTTGTGGGTGTTGGAGAAGGCGCTTCAGCTACTGGTAGATGAAGCGGATATGCTGTTATCGGTCAACTTGTCAGTGCATAGCTTTATTGATCGACAAGCAATGGCTGCTATTGATGCGTTAATTCGGGCTTATCCAGAGCAAGCTGCACAATTAGTTATTGAGCTCCCCGAAGCCGCAGTATTGGCCAATATGGCAACGGCCCTCCAACACTTTGAACGATTGCAACATGCGGGGGTGTCGTTTGTACTGGACGATTTTGGCACCGGCTATAGCTCCCTGCATCTGCTCAGTGAATTTAATTGGCAATATGTAAAAGTTGATGGCGCGATTATTAGGCAAGGTATGCTCGAAGAATCTGTCTTGCGTATGCTTGAAGTATTAGTCGATGCGTGTCTGCGGAGTCAATGTACTCTCATTGCAGAGCAAGTTGAGCATCCCAATGAACTGAAATTTTTGGTGCAGCTAGGCATTGAGTCTGTTCAAGGAGAAGCCATATCGGAGCATTACTCTGAGCCAAAATGGAATGATTCTTCAAGAATTAGGGTAAATCAGGAGTAATGTGAGTTTGCAGCTACCCTTTTGCTGCTAAATCTGGCATTTTTACATCACTAGTGCGAATTAAAATATGCCAAAAGAATCAATGGGTGACATGACCGACGCAGCCGATTTAAGCCTGGAAGGTATCGAACGACAGCCCCTCCATCAGTTTACTGAACAAGCCTACCTAAATTACTCCATGTACGTGATCATGGATCGTGCATTGCCGCATATCGGTGACGGTTTAAAGCCGGTGCAACGACGCATCATTTATGCGATGTCAGAGTTGGGTTTGTCCGCCTTATCCAAACACAAAAAATCAGCGCGTACAGTCGGTGATGTGTTGGGTAAATATCATCCACATGGCGACAGTGCTTGTTATGAAGCAATGGTGTTAATGGCGCAGCCATTTTCGTATCGCTACCCGCTGGTGGATGGCCAAGGCAACTGGGGCGCTCCAGATGATCCGAAATCATTTGCGGCCATGCGTTATACCGAAGCTCGTCTAGCTAAGTTCAGTGAAGTCTTACTGAGCGAACTTGGGCAGGGTACCAGCGATTGGGTTCCAAACTTTGACGGGACCATGAAAGAACCTTCGGTTTTACCGGCTCGCCTGCCACATATTTTACTCAATGGTGTGACGGGAATTGCTGTGGGAATGGCAACTGACATTCCTCCCCACAATGTCAAAGAAATTACCGATGCGTGTGTGCATCTCATTGAAAATCCGAAAGCGACGGTGACCGATTTGATGGCCCATGTCCAAGGCCCGGATTATCCAACTGAAGCAGAAATTATTACCCCCAAACAAGACATGCAGCGTATTTATGAAACCGGTCGAGGTAGCATTAGAATGCGTGCAGTTTGGAGTAAAGAAGACGGTGATGTGGTGGTCACAGCGCTTCCTCATCAAGCCTCTGGAGGCAAAGTATTAGAGCAAATAGCCGCACAAATGCAGGCTAAAAAACTCAATATGGTGGCGGATTTACGGGATGAATCGGATCATGAAAATCCAACTCGCATTGTTATCATTCCGCGCTCAAATAGAGTGGACTGTGAACAGTTAATGCAACATCTGTTTGCAACCACAGATCTTGAAAAAAGCTATCGCGTAAACATCAACATGTTGGGGCTCGATGGTCGACCCAAAGTGAAGCCACTAAACACCATTCTTAGCGAATGGATGGTGTACCGTCAGAATACGATCACGCGGCGTTTGCAGTTCCGTCTCGATAAAGTGCTCGATCGCTTACATGTGCTTGAAGCGTTGCTTATCGCATTCTTGAACATTGATGAAGTGATTCGAATTATCCGTACGGAAGATGATGCGAAAGCCGCTTTAATTGCGACTTATTCATTGTCTGAGCGCCAAGCTGAAGCCATCCTTGAGCTGAAGTTGCGTCAGCTAGCAAAACTCGAAGAAATCAAGATTCGAGCAGAACAATCTGAGTTAGACGAAGAGCGTAAGAAGCTGGAATTACTTTTGAGCTCTGACCGTCGACTTAAGACATTGATGAAAAAAGAGCTGATCGCCGATGCTGAAAAGTATGGCGACGCCCGTCGTTCACCGTTAATGGTGCGCTCGGAAGCGAAAGCTCTGACAGAAAAAGACTTGTTGCCGTCAGAGACGATAACCGTAGTGTTATCTGAAAAAGGTTGGGCGCGAGCGGCCAAAGGCCATGATGTTGATGTTAAAGGTTTAAGTTATAAATCTGGGGATCAATACTTGTCCAGTGCGTTAGGTCGAAGCAATCAGCTTGCTGTATTCATGGATAGCTCAGGACGAACATTTTCAACGGATTCTCATACCTTGCCGTCAGCTCGAAGTCAGGGCGAGCCTATGACTGGGCGTTTTACCTTAGTTGCTGGTGAAAACATTGAACATGTTTTAATGGCTACAGACGAACAACGTTTTTTAATTACATCTGATGCGGGCTACGGCTTCGTGTGTAAATTTAGCAATATGATCAGCCGTAACAAAGCGGGTAAAGCGTTACTCACGCTCCCTTCCGGGGCGAAAGTGATGACTCCTCAGCCGATCACGAGCGATGAATCGCAAGTGGTGTCTGTGACCACGGAAGGGCGCATGTTGGTATTCCCTATTGATCAATTGCCTGAGCTTGGTAAAGGAAAAGGCAATAAAATCATTCAAATTCCGGCCGCACGTCTGCAAAGTCGTGAAGAGTACGTCAAACAAATTGCGATTGTTCCGGTTGGCCAGTCTGTTGTTCTCAAAGCAGGAAAACGGAAGCTGACCCTTAAGGCTTCTGATTTGGAGCACTATCGCGGCGACCGAGGGCGTCGAGGCAATAAACTACCTAGAGGACTTCAACGTGTTGAAGAGATTTTGGTAGAAGATGTAAATACAGAAACTCCCGATACGGAATAATAACACGGCTAAAGCTGCTCCGAGTGTGCTCGGAGTGGTCTAGCATTAGTGTGATGCAGGATGCACCCGTTCTTTTCTTTTTATTTTAAACGGCCTGATATGCTCTATTTTTTTCGTGTTGTCACGGCGATCATATTCTTAATGATTTTGACCGTGCCCGTGTTACTTATGTGCTTGGCACGCCCTTTTCATCGCAATTCAGTTTTTCTGGTCTCACGGCCATTAACATGGTTGAGTCGATGGTATGGCTTCAAATTTGATGTTCGAGGAGAACATCATCTCGATGATATTGGGCCATGCGTACTGGTATGTAATCATCAAAATACCCTAGATTTAGTCGTTGCTCCCAAGCCACTGCGCCGTGGTACTGTGAGTATCGGTAAGAAAAGCCTGAAGTGGATTCCGGTATTTGGCTTATTTTATTGGATCACGGGTAACATCATGATTGATCGCAAGAACTCAAATAAAGCAGCCGACACACTCAATCAAGCTGCCGAAGAAATGATGACCAAAAAATTAAGCGTGTGGATGTTTCCTGAAGGCACGCGAAGTTATGGCCGGGGGCTACTTCCATTTAAAACTGGGGCATTTCGGTTAGCTAAACAAGTGGGTGTTCCTATTGTTCCTGTGTGTGTATCAGACACTCATGAGCTGGTGAATCTTAACCGTTGGAACAATGGTGTGGTACCGATTGAGGTGTTACCTCCGGTGTATATCGACAACGATGCTGATATTCGCAAAGTTGCGAACGAGATCCACGACCAAATGGCTGCTACAATTGCGCGAATAACTCACGAAGTGAAAGGTAAATCATGAATCAGGCGCTCGAGTCACTGAAAGAATTCAACCGAGAAATCCGTCAGGAGCTTATTTCTGATGGTAGCGATCCAGAAGGGATCTACATTATTGAACATCACTTCTCCGCAGAAGATTTTGATCAGCTTGAAAAAGCAGCAATGATTGCTTTTAAGCTAGGTTTTGAAGTCACCGATGCAGAACAAATCGAAGATGATGAAGGTGCAGTGATCTTTAGTTTCGACTTGGTGACAGAAAAGCTTTTGGATGTTGTATTGCTCGATGCCGAGTGTGAAACGATGCTCGACTATGCTCAGCAGTGGGGCGTTGAGTATGACGGTTGGGGCACATATTTCGTTGACCCTGAAGGTGAAGAAGAAGGTTAATGTTACCGTCATGAGCTTGCCATAATTCCCTTCTACCCTATTTAACACGGCGCTTAGGGCGCTGTATTTGTTAAATGAGTCACAGCCATATCCGAGTAATGCCGGTTGGCTGAATTCTATGTTGAAGGGAATATGATGAGAATCTATGTTGGTAATCTGTCGTATAAAATGACAGATGAAAGCCTAGCAGAGGCCTTTGCTCAGTACGGTGAAATTGCCTCAGCAAATATAATTATAGACCGCGACACCCAACGTTCTAAAGGGTTTGGCTTTGTTGATATGGTTGATGATGCTGCTGCACAATCAGCCATTGAACGTTTAAATGGTCAGCCGCTCGATGGCCGAAATGTAGTGGTCAATGAAGCCCGCCCTCGCGCTTCTAGATAAAACGAATTAGGTGCTAGCTCCTCGCGTTAGCACCTACCTGCTCTACCTTTTGTTGAAATATCCGAGTTGCTTTCGCGTCTTCACTAGCGCCTTTCGTCTATTATCATTAATATACGCTCAGCTTCTGACTTCCTCGGGAATTTCTTTTTATGTTGCTTTCTCATAAGCATAATTTTTTGTTTGTACACATTGCTAAAACCGGTGGGACTAGTGTTCGTACCGCGTTATCTAAGTATCGTTGGGGTCATCGTTATTCGGTACCTCAGTTCATTGCAAACAAAATGAGCCAGTTAACTGGGCATCATATTGGGTCCAAATTTCCAAGGCACTCCAAAATTATTGCGGCTAAAGAAATGCTCCCCGATGAGTATTTCGAGCAACTGTTTAAATTTGCTTTTGTACGCAATCCATGGGATTTACAAGTAAGCTCATTTCATCACATCAAGCGTGAGCGGCCACATGTGATGCAAGGCAAAGACGATTTTGAAACGTTTTTGCGGTGGAAATTCGATCCTGAACGTCCATATCAATATCACATTGATACATCCTTAGAACTTCAGTCGGACTACTTGGTTGATTTGCATGGAAAAGTGTTAGTGGATTACATTGGCCACTATGAAAATTTGCAAGATGACTTTCGCTACGTGTGTGACAAAGTTGGCGTTAGCGGGTTAGCTTTACCCCACAAACGCAAAGCGACCGATAGGGCAAAGTACCTGAGTTATTACACCGATGAAACGGCTGAATTAGTGGCGAAACATTTTGCTCGAGACATTGATATTTTAGGCTACACATTTGATCCTAAAACCTAAAGTATTCAATAAAAACCGGCATTATGCCGGTTTTTATATCTCTCTTCGATGTTAAGCCGCTAGAGTTTGCATCCACGTTTTTTGAATCAATTTACGTACAAATAGCACTGCCTTGGTGACTTCTTCGGTGTACACCATCAAGTAAATGTAGAAGAATCCCCAATCTAAATATACCGCAATAACTGTCATTGGAATGCCAATACACCACATTCCAAATGTATCCGACAATAGGCAGTACTTGTTCTGTCCGCCGGTACGAAGCACACCCATAGAGAGCGTCATATTGGTGATTTTAAGCCAACTAAACGCCGCGATTAAAATGATGATTTGGCGCGCTTGATCAATCGTACTTGTGTCTAAGTTGTTGTACGGCATAAGTACTAGATCAATATTCAATGCCAATAATCCACCGACCAACACAGCGACGATAGGGCAGAACAAGGCAAAATTCTTCGCCAAATTCCACGCTTGCTGATGGTTATTTGCGCCCAGTTGATGCCCCACCATAATGGCACTGGCCGATGCCATACCAAAGAATAGAGAAATCAATATACCTTCTACAGGCGCAAGCATGCTCGCTACAGCGAGTGCTTCGGTGCTCACTCGGCCATATAAAATTGCATAGACGAAGGTGCCGCTCGACCAAATCCCAAAATTAAGCATCATCGGCAGACTAATCGTGAGGTACCTCCGCCATGCCGATAGCGAATGAACAATGGCAAAGCTTTCGACTCTCGGAAGCACCAAATGGCGACGCCAAATCAAATACCCAACCAGCATTGCAAGGTGGAATGCACGAGCTACCGAAGTTGCAATAGCTGCACCAGCCACGCCCATAGCCGGTACAGGCCCCGCTCCAAAGATAAATACCCAGTTCATCAAAATGTTAGCAATGACGGCAATTGCGCTAATGACCAGTGGGGTTTTGACCTGACCGACACTTCGCAATGACGCTTCAAACACCATGAGCAAGTAGCTGAAAATCAATGCAGGAATCGTGAGGCGAATGTAGTCAGCCCCCAGAGCTATAACTTCGGCATCGTTGGTTCCCCACGCGATAATCGACTCTGCAAATAGAAACAAGGCAATGATTAAAGGCAGTAATAGTGCCGCCCCTGTAGTACTGGCCAGAACAATAGCGCTTCTAATGCCGTTCACATTTTTGGCGCCCCAATATTGAGATGACAAAATGCTCAAAGCAGTGCCCAAACCAGCAAAAATAACCAGAATTACAAACTGAACTCGGTTGCCAAGACCCACTGCCGCAACGGCTGAATTTCCAAGGTGGCCAACCATCATGACGTCAATCATCCCCAGCATCGTCATTAAAACTTGCTGCAATGAAATGGGCCATGCTAATTGGAAGCTCAACTTGAGCGCGTGGTTCTGTTTCAATTCTTACTCCGATTTATACTGTCTTAAAATAGTAAATGTGATATAGGTCTCTTTGTTCAAAAAGGTGGGGTCCGACACAAAATCGGAGCTTTTACCTCGTTGTTAGGGCGCATTATAGTTTTAGATGATGACAAAAAAAGAACTTAGAGTATCATTTATATGTTCAAAACTATCATTGGTTAATTTTTGTGCATGATGTTTTTCATATTCACACGGACTGCAAAGAGCATTTTATCTCCGTAAAAGATGTACCAAGACTTCGTGCAGAGGGGTTGGTGCTTGCAGGCCGCTCTGAGCTTAAAACTCATTATGAAATAGCTCGGGAGCGCCCTGAATATCACACCTTGCTTATTACCTTGTCAGGTGGCGGATTATTGGAGTCTGAGCATGCCCAGATCCCCATTACATCTGACACATTGGTGTTATTGCCTGCAGGCAAGCCTCACTATTTTCATTTAAATACAGAGCCTCAATGGAAAACGTGTTGGGTGCTGCTGGACGATAGTCCCAGATGGCAGTTCATGCATGAAAAGCAATCGCAAATTGCTTCGCTGAGTGATGAAGCTGCGCGTGTGGATTTAAATCTGTGGTTATTGAGCCGAGAAATGGAAAGTTCTGCACCAAACAACACCATTATTGATTTGTTGGCTCAAACGCAAATGACATACCTAGACCAAATGTTGGACAGAAAGCAGCAACTACCACGTCAACAGCTCAAATTGTTGCAATTATTTGATGATGTGAATAATCAACTTCATCTTGATTGGAGTGTTGCAGACCTTGCTGAGCGTATGTTTATCTCCCCCCCGCAACTGTATCGTTTGTGTCAGCAATACATGGGCACAAGCCCAATGCAGCATATCTCTAGACTTCGAGTTCAGCGAGCGTGTGATTTGCTCAGGCATTCAGATTTGTCGATTCGACAAATTGCGCAATCACTTGGTTACGATGATGGCCTGAGCTTTTCTCACCGCTTTAAAAAGCAAATGGGAGTGTCGCCTAAATTGTGGCGACATCAACAATCATTGCTTTGATAAAGCCTGAACCACGCTTTTATGGTGCAGCGATAGGAATTCAACGAAGCGCCCAAGATTTACATTCACAATATTGGCTTCATCAATACCTACGCGTTCAACGGCTTTGAGACTCTGAGTAAAATCTCCCAATTGGAAACTGATGTGAGAATCCGTTGCAATGCTAATTTTGGCATTCAGCCTCTGAGCCACTTCTAAAATCGCAATGCAGTTTGGCTCGCTACCATGGCGTGACTCAAGAAAAGAACTGTTATTGACTTCAATTGCAACGTTGTTAGCCACGGCCGCTTCAATAACTGCTTCATAATCAAATGGAAAGTTCGGATTGCCGGGGTGTCCAATAACTTGGCATCTACCCGACTCTATCGCACCAATGAGCGCATTTGTATGGGCGGCTTTGGTGCTTGGGGGAAATACAGGTTCGTGGAAGCTAGCAATGATCCAATCGAGTTTTGAAAGCAAAGGCTCTTCAACGTCAAGGTCGCCATTTTCATTAAGTATATTGGCCTCCATACCCCGAAAAATTACAATACCATCCACCGAGCGCGGAAAAATCTTCATGTTGATGAAGTGATACAGGTGTGGGCTGTCGGGCATCGCGACACCATGATCGGTAATGGCAAATGCTTCAAGGCCTCTTTGTTTTGCGACCGTCAAATAATCATGAACAGTACTAAATGCATGAGTACTGCCAATGGTATGTGCGTGGGTATCAACCAGTATTTTCACAAATCACTCCAGTGAAATTGAACAAACAACACAAAGCATAGCCCTTTTCGAACGACAAGCTAAAGTGTGAGCTATCTAGCACGGAGAAATAATTTATTTTCCTATACTGCAAGTGAGCAACAGAGGCGAACAAATTATGAGGACACTATTACTCATAGGTTGGTGCGTGTTAAGTTTTGCTTGCACAAGCACTAATGATGGTTCCATTGCAGAACGACCTATCGGTCTATCTGAGCTTCCTTTACCTGTTCATAGAGCTGGCGAAGATATTCCTGATGCCCAACAAATTTTTGCACTAAGCCCCGAAATCAAAGAAACATTGGATCACAAGTTTGCCCGATATCGACACGACCCGCATGATCTGATGTTCGCTTTTCGGAAGTGGATGACAGCGGATGATGGGTTTAAGGTTCAATACGATAACACCACCACTTATACCGCAACAGAAACCTTTCATGAACGCGCTGGTAATTGTATGTCATTGGCGTTGATGACAGTAGCATTTGCAGATCACCTCGATTTATCGGCCGATTTTTTGAGGCCCGATGTGCCGCTTTTTTGGGAACAGCGAGATGGTATTGAAACCATTGGTGATCATGTCAACGTGGTGGTGAGAGAGAATTATCAAAGACCTTATGTATTGGGATCTAATGCGTTTATCGTCGATTTTACGCCCAACAACCGTTATCAATTCGTCAAGCGCATGAAACTCAGTCGACACGAGGCCATCACGTCGTTTTATTCAAATCGAGCAGCCGAAGCACTGTCACTAAATCAGCTTGATTTAGCCTACAGTTACGCTTGGCATGCCATTCAGACATCACCTTTGGATTCTGGTATTTACTCGTTAGTGGGAGTCGTGTTGAGACGACAGGGGCAAATTGATTTAGCTGAACGAAGTTATCGAGCGGGTATGCAGCTTGATGATGTCGACCCTTTATTGCTGCATAACTTGGTCTACTTTTTGCGGTTCGATGAGCGGCATTACGAAGCTTATCTGCTCTCGTTAAAGCTTGAAAAAATTAAACTCAATAGCCCATTTGTCATGGCCAGAGAGGCTCAAAGCTTTTATGAGGCCGGGGACTATAAGCAAGCACTTGAAACCTATAATAATGCGATTCAAAGAGCCAACTACATACACGATCTGCACTTCGGAAAGGCTCGTGTTTTATTAGCTTTGGGTGAATATGAAGATGCTAAAGCCGAGTTAAACAAAGCCAAAGAGCTGAGCACAACCCGACAGCAGGCCAGTCAATACAGCGGTAAAATAGCCGCACTGAATAACCTGCTATAGTTGTGGATCATTCCATAGGCCTTTGGCGTAAAAAGCTAGCAAATCTGGGTAGACCGGTTGAGGTAAATCCAGAATACTTGTAGCTCACCTGAGCGCCTATGGGAGGCGGAGATTCGCGTTCTCGGTCGCTAAATCCGCTTCCGACCTTAATATACTGGTTGAATTGATTGCGGATCCACAAAGCACCGAGCTTGTTTTTGAACTTGCCGTGACCCGATTGATAGCCGACTACAGTGCCTTCATCATCTTCCCATAACTTGAGCTTCATTAGGTGGGAGCTACGTTTGGGCTCGTACAATGCGTGTTTTCGTTTAATCATTACGCCTTCTCCGCCATTTTCCACCACTCTAACTAACTGAGCCATCAATTTTTCTTGAGATTCAATGACAGATTGTTCAGCGACCACAAGCCAATCGACTCCAACGTCTTTGCGAAGTTGAATCATCTGGTTGTATCGCATTTGAAAGGGGGCAACGATAGTTGGTAAGTCAAAAACCACGAACTTCAGTCTCAGCCATCGGGAATCGGCCAAATTGTTTGAACGTATTAAACTTGAGGTTTGTTCGAACGTCCCTCGGCCCATCCAAAGCTCTCCATCCAATGGAATCTGAGGGAATCGTTGCGTGAACCAATCGGGGCACAGAACCACGTTTCCTGAGCGGGTGAGTAGCTGCCTGCCATTCCAGTAGGCACGGACACCATCATATTTTTCGCTCATCAAATAGTAATTCACATTCATCGATTCGCGGTAATCAGATGCCAGCATCAGAGGTGGGTTTGGAAATTGTCCTGCATAGGCAGGACAGCTGGCTAATAACGAACAGCCAAGCAAGGTCATCGTTGTTGATTTGTACATGAGTAAATCCTCCTTGATTAAAACTCATCGCAACTAGCTTAGTTGAAGATTCGAAGATTGAACAATTTCATCAATGCTATGAGTTTTACAGGTCTACCCGAGGCATGGTGTTAAGAACTTTGACGTTATTTCAATATTGGCATTATGAAAAATGTTTTTAATGTTATTAAAGTAACTTTAGCGTTAGAAAGTTATCGTTAACATTGCAATCATTCGTTTGTAACATTTTGGAAGTGTCTTAAACATAAATGCTAGCGTTCCAAGCGCTTTTGCTTGGGGTTGATTTTGAGGTTGTACAATGCGTTATTTATATAAAATTCTAATTGCTTTCGTGGCGATGATTGCAAGTAGTTTTCATGTGGGTGCGGGAATTTACACTGCCGAACATGGTTGGCTAGACACTAACCATGCGTGTAGCTCAAACCCTGCATGTCAGGGCGCCGGGATCATGGAGGACTTTTCTGTTAGCTATGATGATCTGAATGGTCAGTTAAGTTTTAGCTCAACCCTTTCTGAAAAAGATGGTCAGTATTCCACAGGCTTTTGGTTAGTGTTGAATGGCGGAGGAATGCCGGGTGGCGGCGGTCATGTCGTTGGTAATGAAGATGAGATTGCCATTATTTATGGTGATTTGACGCAGGGCGATGGCGCACTAAGTGTATACGTTTATGACGGCACTAACGGCTCTGATAGCTGGAAAGATCCAAACAACTTCATTGGTCGATATGATCAAGACTTTAACGTCAATCACGTGAATGGCCCCGATGCAAATGATGGTTCTACGTCATTCGAGTTTGACATAGACCTGGCTAAAATTAACAGCTCAGATGGTAAGCCGAATCCAGACAACTGGCGCGGCATTGAATTTAGTGACGACGTGGGAATCTGGTTTCATGCGTTTAATGGGGGCGTTACGTACAGCAACGACGGCTCGATTGATTCAATGAATTACGGTAACAATTTTGGTATGTTTGATACCGATCATTACGGTACCAACTACAGTGATTCGCCTTCATACTCTGTGCCTGAAGCACCTACTTTGATTTTGTTTGTACTGGGTTTCTGCGGTTTGCTATTGCGAGAGGGGAACCGACAGCCTTTGCAGTCAAGCTAACTGAAGTACTGTAAAACAGTGCACGCCCAGGCCGGGTTGCACTGTTTTATTCCCTCCTATGTATTGCAGCTGTGCCAATATTCATTAGTATGGATACATCTCTTGTCGAACTGACTTGCGACTTGCCTGCCGGGTTGAGTCTTGATGTCATCATAATCAGCTTAAATGATGGAATTCTTTTATTTTAAGAAATTAGTTGCAACGCTCGTTTCTCCTGTGCCCATTGGTTTTGCATTGTTAACCCTTGCAATGCTTGCGGCTTGGTTGACTGGCGCAAGCCGTTGGGTGAAATGGCCTGCGACCTTAGCTTGGGTTTTGTTGGGATCTTTGAGCGTGTACACCGTTGCCGCAAGTTGGCTACTGCGTTACGAAAGCTTGTATCCCGCATTTGATATGAACGATCCGCGTCCGGTTGAACAAATTATCGTGTTGGGGTGCTTTGGCATTGAAGATCCGCTATTGCCCGTGTCGTCACAGTTAGCTCCGTGTTCGTTAGTCCGTTTAGTTGAGGGCATGAGAATTTGGCGTAAGAATCCGCAAGCCGAATTTATTTTGTCGGGGGGGCCTACGCGATTTGGGCAGATTAGTAATGCTCAGATGGGGGCAAACCTGCTCACTGATTTAGGGGTGCCTGAAAAGCAAATTCAAGTGCTTTCAAAAGCGAGAGATACCAACAGTGAAGCGGCTGAAATTAAACCATTTCTTTCTACTTATTCGCCTGTTTTAGTGACCTCTGCGACGCACATGAAACGTGCGGTTCGAATTTTTGGGCGACATGGTATTAGCGTGATTGCTGCACCCTCTGAGCACTTAGTGCGTGCGCCATCAGGACAACAAAGTGATTGGCGACAATGGGTTCCCGATGCCAACAATTTATATCGTTCAGAACGTGCCTGGTACGCCACGCTCGGCAATACTCTTGTCACGATACAGGGAATGATGGGCGTTAACGAGAGTACGCACGTTCAGCCATCCGGTGTACTTACAGAGCCCGTTGTTGATGCTGAGGCAAATCCTGCACCAAGTCGGGAACAGGAAGTGCAAGCTGAAGAAGAGACTGCCGAGTCAGAAGCCGCAGGCCAGTAAAGTCATCAAGGCACGTAAATTACGTGCCTATTCTGCAATTAATTGTTGGATTTTATAGTGGCTCATAGTCGAGCCCAAGTGTTGCTCTAAAAACGGCATTACCACTTCAAGTTCACGTTTGAGCGTCCATGGTGGGTTCACGATCAGCATGCCTGTGCCTGTCATTCCAAATGCATCTGAGTCTGCTTGCAAACACCATTCAACCTGAAGCACATTTTTGATGGCAGTGCTGTTTAATGTGTCGATAATTTGATGCACGTAAGGGCGCTGTACGACTGGATACCATAAGCAGTAAGTGCCAGTGGAAAAACGTTTATAACCTTGTTCAATAGCCTGAATTGCTTTGACATAGTCGGTCTTTAGCTCGTAGGGGGGATCGATAAAGACTAAGCCACGTCGACTTGGTGGTGGGAGTAGCGCTTTAACACCTGTGTAGCCATCGCTTGTGTGCACTTTACTGCGTCGAATATGGCGTAAATTTTGTTTTAACAGGTTGGCGTCTGTCGGGTGTAGTTCAAAGCAGTGAGAATTATCTTGAGCACGCAAAAATTGGTGGGCAATGGCAGGGCTTCCAGGATAAAAATCAAGGTCAATGTTCGAATTAAAGTGGCGTACAACCTCAAGGTATTTTTCAACTGCATCAGGAGCTTGTTGTAACTCCCACAATTTTGCGATGCCTTGTAGGTACTCTCCGGTTTTTTGAGATTCGGAGGCCGAGAGTTCATACATACCTGCGCCCGAGTGAGTGTCGAGGTATGTGAAGGCTTTGTCTTTCTTTAAAAAATGTTCAAGACATAAGATTTGCGTGATGTGCTTAAGAACATCGGCAAAATTACCAGCGTGAAAAGCGTGACGATAGCTTAGCAATGAACAAACTCCTTGAGTGAAAACGCCATGTAGTGTATCAATCGGTGGTGGAACTTGATACGTTCAATAACAGGGATTAATAGTAATTAGAGACTATAATTAAAGACAAGGAATAGGAGTCTTCCATGAAATATTCACTCATCTTAGTGGGTGTGTTTTTATCGCTGAGCACTCATGCTGGTGTCATGACTTCAGAATGCGACATGTCCAAAGCGATGAAAAGCGCAGCAGGCAAACAAGCAATTGGCGTAGGCGGCCGATGTAACTTAAAACAAGCCGTGTCCGATGAAACTAGCGACGTGCTTGAGATTGAAGATAAAAAACATAATAAACAAGAAAAAGATGAGCGTGAGTTAGCCAAAGAATTGATGGGTAAACGCGACGATTAATCCCTCAGAGTTGGCTGACGCTATCAAAGGTAACTCCAGCGCCACCTCTAAGTTTCGGGCGATGGGGGCTTCGTGTCCTGATGACTGCTGATTAATCCATTCCGCTGTACTTTTAGCTCGTTAACATGTGTGCACACTCTTCTGTTTAGGCCTCTATAAATATGTTGAAACGTCGATTCCCTTATTCTATAGGCGTGTGCTTTGGTGCCGCTTTGGCCCTGTTATCGAGCTCGCCTGTGTGGTCAGCAGGTGATGCTATTGATTCTAAGAAACCCAATTTTCTATTCATAGCGATTGATGATCTGAATGTCTTCAATACACCCATGGGGCAATCTCCCGATAGTTTTTTACACAAAGTGTACCCTGATGATTCGGTCAGGCAGTCCGTTGTAGACCGACTCACGCCGAACCTAAACCGCTTGGCTCAACAAGCGCTTACATTTGATCGTGCGTATACCGCTTCCCCCTTGTGTGGACCTTCTCGAACCGCATTGATGACCGGAGTTCCAGCGCATGTGTCGGGCTATTACGCGCACGACAAGCATTTTCGTTTGTATGACACGCTTGAAAATGTTGTGACTTTGCCGCAATACCTTAAATCGCAGGGCTACTACACTGCTGGTGCAGGTAAGGTGTTCCACAAAGGTCGAACTGAAAAACACAATGGACACTTGAGCGAATGGGCGGATCAAACATATTCATGGAGTGACTGGATAGAGGTTCATTCAGGAACAGGAGGAGAGCCTCCAAAAGGTCACCGGCGCAAAGTAGAGGTGTCTAAATACTGGCCGCCAGGTGGTAAAAGCTTTACCAAGTTTGGTACGCACAATATTCCTACTGAACACTCAAATGACTATCTGAATTCTGAGTTTGCTGCAAAACTAGTATTAAATGGCAGTGCGACGCTCAAAAGTCATAAAGGTAAGCACCAGACCACTACCTTACCTGCGAACCAACCTTGGTTTGTTGGAGTTGGTATTTTTGCCCCTCACATGCCTTGGATTGTTGAACAACAATACTTAGATATGTTCCCGCAAGAGGAAATGGCAATTGATCGAGAGTTACTGACATGGGTGCGCGATGGCTTAGGGCAGCTTTCACCTACGGGACAACGAATTACGCGCAATACGCGTTTTTCGAAATTGACCGAGCACGGCTTAACATTAGATCCTAAAAATGGTGATGTAGCCGCTTGGAAAGCCATGTTTCAAGCATATTTAGCGTCTACTGCATTTGCTGACAAAAGCATTGGTGTATTGCTTGACGCCATTGAAAATAACCCTGAAAAAGACAATACAGTGGTGGTGTTGTGGAGTGATCACGGTTACCACGTTGGCGATAAAAACCGCAAAGGCAAAACCACACTCTGGGAAGCTTCAACTCACTCCAACTTGATCATACTTGATCCTAGAATACCGGCATCCACGAAAGGGCACCGAACCCTCAGCGGAGTCAGTTTACAAGATGTGTATCCAACCATCGTCGCTTTGGCGGGCTTGAAGCGCCCTGAGCATCTATACGGCTATGATCTGAGTCCTGTATTGATGGCGCCTGAAAAAGACTGGCGGAAACCCGTTCTGAGCACCTACCAAAAAGGCAATCATGCAATTCGGGTAGGGGATTATCGCTACATTCGTTTTAAAAATGGTGACGAAGAGTTATATCAGCTCAAAGATGATCCGTTCGAGGAGAATAATCTGGCTCAACGACCGAAGTATCGCAAACAGCTGGCACTGTTTAGTAAACAGCTTGATGCTCAGTTGAATCGTCAGCCAAATCAATTTTAGTATTTAAAAATGAAGCATAAAAAAACCACCGTGAAGGTGGTTTTTTTATGGAAACGGTTAGTCTATAAGGCTTTTAGTTGCTCGATTTGAGCTTCTAGTTTTGCCATGTCACGCTTGATCTCATTGAGCTTTTCTTGCTCTTTTGCAACAACCGCTTCAGGCGCCTTAGCAACAAAACCTTGATTGCTTAACTTGCCTTCAATGCGTCCAGCGTCTTTGCCCATTTTCTCCAGTTGCTTGGTAATACGAGCAATTTCAGCTTCTGCATCAATTAAACCAGCCATGGGGATCAGAACTTCCATATTGCCTACCATTTGCATGGTACACATGGGCAGATCCGCTTCAGCGGATGGTAATTCGATGGATTCGAGGTTTGCCATTGCTTTGAGGAATGTTTGGTTTTCATTTAAGCAACGTTGTGAATTGCCATCCACGTTCCGAAGCAATGTATTGAGTGCTTTGTTTGGAGAAATGCCTAGCTCGCCGCGCACATTACGAATGGCGACAATGAATTGTTTCACCCATTCCACATCGTTCATGGCTTGCGTGTCGTTCAGCGCGTCGTTGTATTCTGGGAACGGCTGAAGCATGATGGATTCGCCATCATTCCCCACTAAACCTTTGACGCGTTGCCAAATTTCTTCGGTAATGTATGGCATCATTGGATGCATGAGGCGCAGCAATGCTTCAAGCACAGTTACCAGCGTGTGGCGAGTACCGCGCAATTGCGCCTCTGAACCATGTTGGAATACAGGTTTGGTTAACTCTAAATACCAATCGCAGAATTGATTCCAAGTGAATTCATATAACGTGTTGGCTGCCATATCAAAGCGATAGCTGTCTAAAGCGTCTCGGTATACTTTCACCGCATCGTTGAATTGACTTAAAATCCAACGGTCGGCCAAGCTGAGTTGCAACTCACCACCATTTTGCCCACAGTCATGTTCTTCTGTATTCATCAACACGTAACGGCTAGCATTCCAAAGTTTATTACAGAAGCTGCGATAACCATCTAGGCGTGACATGTCCCAGTTGATGTCGCGCCCTGTGCTTGCGAGCGCCATAATCGTAAAGCGCAATGCGTCTGTGCCGTGGGCTTCAATACCGTCTGGGAATTGCTTACGTGTGCGAGTCGCGATTTTCTCTGCGACTTTCTCTTGCATTAAGTTCGCTGTGCGTTTGGTCACGAGCTCTTCGAGCCCAATGCCTTGAATCATGTCGATAGGGTCAAGCACATTCCCTTTCGACTTCGACATTTTTTGGCCTTGCTCATCACGAATTAAGCCGTGCACAAAAACTTTTTTGAAGGGAACTTGTGGTTTGCCGTTTTCATCTTTTAAGAAGTGCGTCGTCATCATGATCATACGCGCAACCCAGAAGAAAATAATATCGAATCCTGTCACCAAACATGAGGTTGGGTGGAAATTTTTCAGGTCATCGGTGTTTTCAGGCCACCCCAGTGTTGAGAATGTCCATAGTGCAGAGCTAAACCAAGTGTCGAGAACATCTTCGTCTTGGCTCAGAGTCACATCGTCAGCGAGACTATGGGCGGCACGAACTTCTACTTCGGTTCGACCCACGTATACTTTGCCGTTGGCATCGTACCAAGCCGGAATGCGGTGACCCCACCAAAGCTGGCGTGAAATGCACCAGTCTTGAATGTCGCGCATCCATGCGTAATACATGTTTTCGTATTGTTTTGGAACGAACTCGATTTGGCCGCTTTCAACCACTTCAGTGGCTGTTTTGGCGAGTGGAGCGGCGCGAACATACCATTGGTCGGTGAGCATTGGCTCAATGACTACGCCGCCACGATCACCGTAAGGTACGGTCATGTCGTTGTCTTCAATGCCATCGAGTAAGCCTTGAGCGTCCATGTCTGCAACAATGGCTTTACGGGCCGCAAAGCGCTCTAAACCTTGGTAAGCTTCTGGTAATGCTGAACTGTATGCGTTTGATGTTTCTCCTTTGAAGTCAAAGACTTCAGCTTCAGCACGGATAAAAGCGTCAAAGGTCAAGACATTGACCATAGGGCGCTGGTGGCGCTTGCCCACTTCATAGTCATTGAAGTCGTGAGCGGGTGTGATCTTCACACAGCCAGTGCCTTTTTCCATATCGGCGTGTTCGTCTGCAACGATAGGAATGCGACGCTCGACGAAAGGTAATACGACTTCTTTACCAATGAGGTCTAAGTAGCGTTCATCTTCTGGATTGACGGCAACTGCGGTGTCGCCCAGCATCGTTTCAGGGCGGGTCGTGGCCACAACAATATAATCTTTGCCGCCTTTAGTTTTCACACCATCGGCAAGTGGATAGCGGAAGCGCCACATTTGTCCTTTTTTGTCTCGATTTTCAACTTCAAGATCAGAAATAGCGGTGTGCAGTTTTGGATCCCAATTCACTAAGCGCTTGCCACGGTAGATCAGGTCGTCTTCGTATAAACGGACAAAAACTTCTTTAACGGCTTCAGAAAGCCCTTCATCCATGGTGAAGCGTTCGCGATCCCAGTCTACACTCGCACCTAATCGACGCAATTGTTGAGTAATGGTTCCGCCTGACTCTTCTTTCCATTCCCAAATTTTGTCGATGAAGGCTTCACGGCCATAATCTTGGCGAGTTTTGCTTTCCTCGGCTGCTATTTTACGTTCCACTACCATTTGCGTTGCAATGCCCGCATGATCGGTACCGACTTGCCATAAGGTGTTCTTTTCTTGCATGCGTTGGTAACGCACTAAGGTGTCCATTATGGTGTCTTGGAATGCATGACCCATGTGAAGGCTGCCCGTCACGTTTGGGGGCGGAATCATGATGCAGTAGCTTTCTTTGCTGGTGTCACCATGGGGCTTGAAGTAGCCCTTTTCTTCCCAAGCCTGATACATGGCTTGCTCAATCGCATTTGGGTTAAAGGTTTTTTCCATGATTGGGTCTGTTTCTAATTGTTAGTTAAAAGCGGGAAAATCCTGTTCAGAGCCATTTGTTGGCGCAATACCAAAGCCTTGATACGAGCGGTAACGGTCGCGCGCTTGTTGCTTTAACGTTGGCTCAGACGGAACAAGATCGATAATGTGGCGGCATTTTACCGCATTCATTGGTCCTTTGGCAGACAGATTAATCAGCAAAGGCACAAAGTTTTGTGGTGTACTGCTCCCAATGAGTACTGGTGCGCCATAGCGGGGCGCAAACTGCACCTGAGCATGGGCCACAAACTGTTCGGTTGGTAAGGCAAACAGTAGATCATCAATGGCCGCGGCTTGCTCGTCTGTGTCGGTCAGAACATAGAGTTTTAAACCCTTGTTCGCATAGTGTTGTGCGATGGAACAGGCTAAAACAAGATGAGCAGTCCCTTCCGTCTGCTCATCTTTCATCACGACAAAGTGGGCGCTGTGCGGCACGTTAGTCCTCGGATTGTTGAGAGCGGCTCAACAAGAACTGCGTCAGCATCGGAACCGGACGGCCAGTTGACCCTTTATTTTTCCCTGAGCGCCAAGCGGTGCCGGCCACGTCAAGGTGTGCCCAGTGGTACTTTTTGGTGAACCGGCTTAAAAAGCAAGCGGCTGTGATGGTACCTGCAGGACGACCACCAATATTGGCCATGTCGGCAAACGGGCTATCAAGCTGCTCTTGGTATTCATCCCATAGTGGCAAACGCCATGCGCGGTCGCCGCTTTGGTCAGATGCATTTTGCAATTCATGAGCGAGAGGGTTGTGATTGCTGAGTAAGCCTGTGGCGTGAGCACCCAAGGCAATGACACAGGCACCGGTTAATGTGGCTACATCGACCACGCAGTCAGGCTCGAAACGCTCGACGTAAGTTAGAGCGTCGCATAATACCAAACGACCTTCCGCATCGGTATTGAGCACTTCAACGGTTTGTCCAGACATGGTGGTTAAAATATCACCGGGCCGATAAGCATTGCCGCTTGGCATGTTTTCACATCCAGCCAAAACGCCAATAACATTGATTGGCAGGTTGAGCTCTGCCAGTGCTTTCATGGTGCCGTAAACGCCAGCTGCTCCGCCCATGTCATACTTCATTTCGTCCATGCCTGCTCCGGGCTTGAGCGAAATGCCGCCGGAATCAAATGTGAGGCCTTTACCAATGAGCACAATTGGCGCTTCGTCGGTTTGGCCACCATTGTAATGAATGACGGACATGAGTGATTCGTTGTCACTGCCTCGGCCTACAGCAAGGTAGCTGTGCATTCCCAATGCTTCCATTTGTTTCTCACCGACAACCTCGGTGGAAATTGACGGATAGTCTTGGTCGAGTTGCCTGGCCAAGTCAGCAAGATAAGCGGGGTTACAAATATTCGGTGGCATATTAGCCACGTCTTTACACACTAAAGTCCCTTCGGAGACTGCAAGACCATGCTGAATTGCTCGCTCGCCCACAGGAAGGTCGCGACGCGTTGGTACATTGAACGTAATTTTACGCAGTGGCCGGCGCGTTTCGCCTTTTTTGCTCTTCAGTTGTTCAAAGGTGTACAAAGAGTCCTGAGTGGTCTCAACGGCTTGGCGAACTTTCCAATAGGTATCGCGGCTCTTGACGTGCAACTCAGATAAAAAGCACACGGCTTCCATTGAGCCCGTTTCATTGAGGGTGCTGATGGTCTTTGCGATGATTTGTTTGTATTGGCGCTCATCCAGTTCTCGTTCTTTACCACAGCCAACGAGAAGAACTCGCTCACTGAGAATGTTTGGAACTTGATGAAGTAATAACATTTGTCCAGGTTTACCTTCCAAGTCACCTCGACGAAGCAGGTTCGATAAATAGCCTCCGCTAATCTTATCAAGCTGCTCAGCAACAGGAGTCAGGCGTCGGGGTTCAAATACACCCACAACAATACAGGCGCTACGCTGCTTTTCTGGACTACCACTTTTTACACTGAACTCCATATATGCTCCTATTATTTAAAAGACTTATGACTACTTTTGGGTAATAATCGTGTTCATAACAAACATGATGCCCAATCGTTTCAACAGCAAAGTCTTTCTTTTGGGCTGTTGCCATGTTGATTCGAGCCAAATTGGCTTACTAGTCAATTTTGTTTAAAATCTGACGTTCATCGCAGTTTATCGCGTTAGACAGTGAAATTACTAATTTTTGTTTAGTAGGAAAATCGTTTGATCGTTTTTCGTTTATTGCTACTGGAAGTTCTAAAATCCCAGTTAGCCGTATTTACAGTGCTAATAGTCGTATTTATTAGCCGTGAGCTGGTCTCAATCCTTGCTGATGCTTCAGAGGGCAAAATTGTGGCTTCAATTTTGTTCCAGCTGATTGGTCTAAATATTCCCAAACTCGCTACGATGATTCTCCCCATGAGTTTCTTTCTTGGCGTGTTGTTGGCATTTGGCAGAATGTATGCAGACAGTGAAATGGTGGTGTTGCGTGCAACCGGAGTCAGCGAGTGGTATGTCACTCGAGTGACATTATTGCTGGCTTTAGTGATGGCGGGTATCGCTGCTTGGCTCACCTTGTTTCTTAATCCTCATTCGAAAGAAAAAGAGCTTCAGATGCTGGAGCAAGCACAAGCCGATACTAATGTTCATGCCCTCATTGAAGGACGATTCCGTAAAAGTAATGACGGTTCATCGGTTATTTTTGTAGAGAAAATTAGTAAGCGGGGCAACAAGTTAACAAATGTTTTTGTGGCGCAAATGCCAGAGAATTGGAGTGCTCAAGAGCGTGGAAGCATCGTGCGGGCTTCAACCGGTGTATTTGCTGAAAAAGACACCGATTCAATCAATTTAGAACTGCATGATGGTGAGCGGTATGAAGGCTCTCCAACCGAAGCGGATTACGAGCGAATTACCTTTGAACGCTACATTGTTGATGCCCGTTCCCAAGTAACAGAGCGCAAACGACGTAAGCTTGATGCTGCGCCCACAATAGATTTATTAGGCTCGGATGATCCCGACGAAATTGCAGAGCTGCATTGGCGCTTAGCCATTCCGTTAAGTCTTCCTATTCTTGCTTTGCTGGCAGTGCCGTTGTCATCGGTAAACCCACGTCAAGGGGCTTTTGGTCGATTACTTCCCGCCATTCTCATGTACTTGGGTTATTACGTATTACTCATGGCTGGTCGAAAAGCACTGCAAAGCGAAGCGATACCAGCAAGTGCAGGATTGTGGTGGGTTCACGCAATTGGCGTGATGGCCGGGGTGAGTTTGATCGTCAATGGGCGAGAAACCGGTGCTCGGATCAAAGCCTTGGTGTGGAGCTTTAAATGATATTATCGATTGTTGATCGCCACATTGGCAAAACGCTATTGACCACTACGAGCCTAGTTCTTTTAGTGCTCATGGGGTTGTCTTCCTTACTGAAGTACATTGAACAACTCAAACGGGTTGGCCGAGGCTCTTACGATCTCATTGATGCTGCAATTTATGTGATGTTTTCAATGCCACGTGATTTAGAGGTGTTTTTTCCGATTTGTGCATTGCTAGGAGCCCTTATTGGACTGGGTATGTTGGCGTCGAATAGTGAGCTTGTTGTGATGCAAGCCTCAGGCCTGAGCAAGTTGAATATTGTGTCGTCGGTGATGAAAACAGCTATTCCTCTGGCACTGATCGTCATGGCCTTGGGTGAGTGGATTGTTCCGGCTAGTGAGAGTACAGCAAAGCAACTCAAATCGGCTGCAATTTCTGAAGGTGCAATCCTGTCAAGCAAGGCCGGAACTTGGGCGAAAGATGGCGACAGCTTTGTTTACATAGGTTCGGTATTGGCGTCTGATCAGCTGCATAACGTTACTATTTATGATTTTGATGACATGAATAAATTGTCGCATGTGGCCTACATCAAAGATGCTAATTACATTAATCGCCGTTGGGTGACCAATGGAGTACACGATACATATTTGTTTGATGATGGGGTTCGAACGCAATTTACTGAGCAGTCGGAATGGCATAGCACGCTGACACCCAGCAAGTTGAGCGTGGTGTCGATGAAACCGGAAGCGCTACCGATTAGCGGCTTGCTCGACTACATTGATTATTTGGAAGCGGGAAAACAAGATCCAACTCGATACCAGCTGGCCATGTGGCGCAAAGCCATGCAACCATTGGCCATTGCGACCATGATGCTGTTAGCTCTGAGCTTTATTTTTGGTCCTTTGCGGACCATGACGATGGGCGCGCGAATAGTCTTAGGGGTTGCCGCTGGGTTTTCATTCCATATGGCAGACCAATTATTTGGCCCTATGTCTGTGGTGTTTAACGTGCCGCCGATCATCGCTGCAGCCTTGCCGTCATTGATATTTTTATTTTTCTCAGTACAAATTCTCAGGCGAGCTTAATGTTTGGGAAGGGGCTTGTTTTCACCTTTGGGTAACACAATAACCACTGAGTCAGATAACCTGTCTTGCAGTGCTCTTTTTCTCTTGGGGTCTACGAGTATTGCAAGGTTTCCTAGCCCGCCTAGGGCAAAGCAAACCCGCACAATAGCTTGGCGCAGATGAATCGTAGAGCCATCTTCATTTTGTATTCGCAAACGCCATGCCTTCATTCCCAAAGTTTGACCTCCGTGAGTCCAAAACCAAATGAAAAACAGTGCGACCGCTGAAATCAGGTAGAGCGAATACCAAGCCTGACTCATTAAGTACGCACCAATGTCACCATTGAAATGGCTGACGTTCGGAAAACCGAATTGAGCACTAATAGCCACGGTGATAAAGCCTACAATATGAGCACTCACCCATACAGATGCGGCAAGCAATGTGTCGTAGACTAACGCTGCAAGTCTGCGAAAAAAGCCAGCATGAGGATGATTTGTCATAGCGATACCGAAATCAGTGAATTTAACAGCAACGCATTGTAGCAGGCCTGTAAAGGTTTTAAATAAAAGCGCGTTTTTGGTTGCTCTTTGAGCATCTATTCAAATCAGTTAAAAAAAGTGTTGATTTGGCTTTCGGCATTCGTATAATGCACAGCACCTCAGCCGGGGGATGAAACGTCTCAACATTAGTTGTTGGCTACCAAAACGTTTTAAAGCATGATTCTCGGTTGTACAGCTTAATATGTGTGGCCTAGTTGAAGGGCGCACTTCGATACTGAGTATTGACAATTTAAGCCTGAGTGGTGGAATTGGTAGACACGCTAGATTCAAAATCTGGTTTCTTCGGAAGTGACGGTTCAAGTCCGTCCTCAGGTACCAACATTAAAAGCCCTGTTCAAATGAACAGGGCTTTTTTGTTTGGCTAGCGTTCCTGAACCCTTCAGTAAACGTTTCTGTATTTCGTAAATGGATTCATAAATACAGCGCAATTCCACATGTTCAATCTGAGTGATTAGCAAATGCTAACCTCGTTCAGCTTTACTGTTTAAATTTAACCTGGTTAGCAAGTTTTTACCCCTTCTTAAAGTAATAAACCGATTTAAAATAGCTGGTTATAACATGCTGTGGATTTACTGCTGAACCGTGCCTAGGTCATAGTTATGGATGGTTAGTTTGGTAGTATGCGGTTGTTCGCTAAAACTTTGACTATATTGATTTTATCCACTTTTTAAAATTTTAAGGGCTGTCTGGTGTTGCTTTCGTCACCATGAACACCGTGCCTTTCTCTCATTGCTGTAGGAATTAGCATGTTAAATATCTCGCGGTACATTATTGGTTTTATTGTTCTCATGTGCATCACTCTTACCATGATCGAAATTCCTGCATCCTATTGGTTTAGTTTTCACTTCTTGAGCTTCTCGTCAGCTATTTGTAGCTTTTCGCTGATGGCGATGAGTTGCATTTTGGCCAGCCGGTGGCGTGTGTTGGAGCGTTTCTGGGGGGGGCTTGACCGCGTATACGAATCTCACAAATGGTTTGGTATTTTTGCTCTCGTTTTTGCCAGTTTACACCTGTTGTTTAAAGCACATGGCGGCAGCTGGGATGTGACCGCTTTGCTTGAAATTAGTAAACCTGTGGCGCGTTTTATTCGCCAGTTTAGCTTTATTGCCTTGATGTTCGTAGTCTTGTTAGCGTTGAACCGAAATATCAAATACAGCGAGTGGTATGGCTGGCATCGGCTGTCGGGGATTGCATTTGTGGTGATCATCATCCATTGGTTGACGGTTAAAGTGCCATTTGAATTATCATCGCCAATGGGGTACTGGCTATTAGCCATGAGTCTTTTGGGCTTTCTATCTATTCTCTATAAATGGTTTTTGTATGCTCTTGTTGCCAATCACAAATATTATGAGGTGTCCAAAATCCAGCAGCGTGATGGCTCGGTTGAAATCACATTACTGCCCATTGAAGATGCGCTGGAGTTTGAACCTGGCCAATTTGCCTTTTTATCGTTTAGGCAGAAAGAGCTGAGAGAGCCGCACCCTTTTACTATTGCGGAATCCAACCGGTTTGATGGGCAGGTTTCTTTTGTGATTCGATCGTTGGGGGATTATACAGAGCGCTTAACAAAGTCCGTAAAAGCAGGGCTAACAGCTGACATCTACGGGCCTTACGGGAATTTTCAGCGCGGTAATGAAGGTAAGCATGAAATCTGGGTTGCAGGTGGCGTGGGTGTGACCCCATTTATCGCTTGGATGAAAGACGTGGAAGCAGGGAATTTTCACGATGTAGACTTTTATTATTTCTATAACGAAGGCCATGAGTTTCCCAAAGTAAAGGATTTGCAAGCGATGTGTGATGTGGCAGGGGTGCGTTTCTATCCACTGAGTACGCGTATTGATGAGTCTAATATGAGTCATAATTTAAAACGCATTGTTGAGTTAAATGGAGCTGACGGTATTGACGTATGTTTTTGTGGCCCTAAGAGTTTGCTTTCAGCTACGCAAAAACTGATGGATAAGCACGGTGTGCCTGAAACCGCAATTCGTCATGAGATGTTTACGTTTCGGTAGTCGTTTTTAACACCATTAAACAAGGCTGCAATTGCAGCCTTGTTTAATGTGTCTATTTTGCCCTTATCGTTGTTGAGTTGCAGATTCTGTTTGGCCCGCAGAGTCCGTCACCGTCAGCTTCACATTCAACTTCTGAGAAGGTGATACGCGTTTCCAGACGATAGGGAAAGAGCCTGCATTTCTACCGTTAATCTGCCACTGATGTGCCAAGCGAGGTGTTTCTGCATCATATGACATTGAAATAATGGCAACGGAAAAGCCTAGATCCCAAATGAATATATTGGCTTGAGGCGGTGTATCACTGGCCTGCAAATCAAACTCCATTACAATTGGATCATGATCTGATGAACGGAATGCATCTGCCGCGTATAAAGAAACTTGTTGAGAGTCTGTCTTGTATTGGCGAGAGTAACCAAGAGCGCTTGGTTCATCTGTGTTGATGTGCCATTCCGTAATGTCAACCGCCGCCTTGGCGAGTTTTTCGTTTGCGAGAGCATGATCGAGCTGGCCAGTTTCTCCCTTAAATACATAACTATATGAGCTCGACTTATTTAAGTGGTCGGACAATTTCACGTAGCCAGCGGCTTCTAAGGTTTGAAGTGGTTGCTCTTTGGCATAAGCGTTGAGGTCGCCCATGATTAACACGGCATCATTTGCGAATATGTCTTGTGTCCACATCGCAATCGCTTGTGCGGCTCTGGTGCGCGTGAGGTTACAATTGCCTTGGCCTCCCAATGTTTCGTCATCATCACCTGCACCACATGATGAACCTTTAGATTTTAAGTGGTTCACTATGGCTACGAACTCTTGACCATTTTCTAAGGCAAAGCGTTGAGCCATTGCTGGTCGGTTTTTTTGATCGTTAAATAGTGGTTGCTCAGAGTCATCCAATGGTGAGTTGTTTGAATTCAATACTTGAACTGCGCCTTTTGGCGAAATTATATCAGTTCGGTACAAAAGCCCGACTGATATTTCATCTGTGCCCAGTGGGCCGGCACTTTCAATAAAGCCCCAAGGCTGTCCACTTGCAGTGGAAAGAGCCGAGGTCAGCTCTGCTATGGCTGACAATTCGCCAAAACCGTCATTTTCAATTTCCATTAAACCAACAACGTCGGCGTCAATGGCCGCTAAAGCTTCAATGATTTTTGCGGTTTGTCGCTCAAGCTCATCTGGCGTCCGGGCGCCACGCGAAGTCGGGAAACCATTGCCTTGACCATCGCCATTGAAGAAGTTCAACACATTAAAACTGGCCACACGTACATTGCCTTCGGTGAATATTTCAGGCGCAGCCATTCGAGGGTTCGTTTCAACAAATGATGGTGCAACAGTGGGGTAAACCCGATACTCATTGAAGCTGTAGTACAGCACACCCGTTGCGTTAGAGAGCGTGTCGCCTATACGTAAGGTATTCGAGGCGCTCAGTCCCGGTGCAGGAAAAGGTATAACAGCAGGGTTTTGCTGGGGACTTGCATCGTCGAGCAGGATCTTGTTCAATGCATTGGCTTGCGCGATTTGCATCGCGTCATCGCCTGGCATGGCAATTTGTGTGGGAATACTGCGTCGACCGTTTGCCAACAGGACTTCTCCGTAGCGCCCTAAGTTGTATACATCGTTGACAATTAAATTAGACAGAGTCACACGCATACCTTCTACTCGTTCCAAGTCAGCCAAGTCTGAGATAGGCAGACTGACCGGAGTTGGCAAAGGGACTGTGCCGTCACCACATACAACAAGGTCCGAGACATCTGAGAGTTGGGTATTGCTAAAATATTCTTCTGGAGTGGCAGAAAGGCGGACTTCATCACCTTCATTTAATGTGTAAGTTGTATTACCTAAGTACACAAATACACCATCAGATGTCGCTATATTGCCATCACCTTGGTCTTGGAGATAGAACCCTTTTTGAGCAGAAACAATAGACGTTACTACCCCTTGTATCTCAACACTCTGACCTTCAAATGGGGATTCAAAGCCACCTCCTTGAATGGCTCCAATGGGTTGGCTTGTGGCATCACAAGCGAGTTGCGTTGGAGGTTCTTCACCACCGTTTCCGCCGCCGTCACCTCCATTGTCACCTCCATTGTCACCGCCATTATCGCCACCATTATGGGTGCCATTGAATGCTAACAAATCTGAAAAGTCGCCATCATCAAAGCCTTGCCATTGTTCGCTGGGTTCAAATTCGTCGTATGGGTTGGTGTCGGTGGTCGTCGCGATTTTACGCAGTCCATTGTTTTGCGTGCTGGTGGGAGATGAGCCCCAACGCGAGCCGGGATCAAAACCAATTTGCCCAATTGAATCAACCACAACGTCACCTTTGACTAGTACTACCGCGTCATCACCGTTGAACAGGCTTGCACCTGATGTTTGATGCGCTTGGTCGGCAAACGCTGCACGGGTTTCGGCGAATAAAAAAGTGCTATTGGGGGCTAGGTCTCCAGAGAAGTTGATGCGAGTGCCTATGGACGTTTTACCGTTGAAATAAACGTTGATTTGGTAATCCGATAAATCAACATTTTCGGTTCCTGAATTGTAGAGTTCGATGGCTTTATCATAGCTTGCGCCTTCGATGTACTCAGAGATAAGTACGTTGCCGATAGCGGGTTGCGCAACAAAAGCTGCAATTGCGCCCGCGATTAAATGTCTGGGTGTCATAACGATTGCCTTGAATAGGATTAAATTTTTCTGCACCAACCTAGCGTTTGTTTGTTGTTATTTGGTGGCGAAAAGATGACGGTGTTGTTTTAAAAATGTGACGCAGTGGTTGATCTGTGCGCAGTGAAGCGACAAACCACAGTTTTAATGGACTCAGGATTTAAAATTCTCTTCTTTATTGGTAAGGCCAATTTTGGTTTCTTAAAATCCTGCCTATCTCCCTCGACGATAATTTTAATGCGATAAAAGCTTAGTAAAATTAGGCTTTACTCTTCTTAATTCGGTTGAGAGTCGAACTTTTTGAGCGAGACATTGAATCGAACAAGTAAATAGACTGTTATCACATTTTTTAAATTGGATAGCTTAATTGGTTTGACAGGTTTGTAATGTGGGTTCAGTTTGTTGGACTATGACGTTTTGCAAAGAAATATGTTGAGTGATGCACGTTAGCTGTCATACACAATGCTAGCTTCACCGTGCCAAGACGTTCAGGTATCCATGATTATAAATAGAAATATCCGGGGAAAAAATTATGAACGCTAAGGTATTTGCCTTGTCTGCAGTAGCTCTTGCTTTGAGTGGGTGTGGTGGCAGCAATAGCACCGCTAATTCGAGTGGTGCAGTTGCACTGACGGGTGACACAGTTGTGGGTCAAACATTAACGGCCACAGTCTCTGATGGAAATGGAACAAGCGGCTCGTCGTTCGCGTACGAATGGACCGCAAGCGGTGAATGGCTTTCTACCGTGACTGGCAGTACCTATGTGCTGACGACGGAAGAAATTGGCAAAGATATTTCAGTTCGTGTGCGGTATACCGATGACGATGGCTATTCCGAGAATGTAACGGCAACCTCAGCCGAAGTCACCGACATTGTTCCAGACAATGTGGAAGGCACTGTTGATATTTCAGGTGTGTTGGAATCCGGTGAGCAACTGACGGCGAACGTTACAGATGCTAACGGTACCAGTGGCTCTGCAATTGCGTATCAGTGGATGGCTGACGATGTAGCCATTGCAGATGCAACCTCGATGACATTTTTGCTCACCGATACGCAAATAGGAGCGTTGGTGACGGTGTCTGCAGCCTATGTTGATAACAATGAGTATGATGAGTCAGTCATATCTGCTGCTACAGTCGCTGTTGCACCAGCTCCTATTGTTCCGCCCGATGTTGATGATCCAGGCTCTGTGAGTATCGATAAAACATCCAATATTGTGATGGGCGATGTACTCACTGCATTGGTCCTCGACGGAAATGGCACCACAGCTGGCATCAACTACCAATGGAAAGCGGATGATGTTGATATTTCGGGGGCCACCGGAATGACTTATACCGCAGCGGCATCTGATTTAGGCAAAGTGCTGTCAGTGAACGCAATTTATATCGACGATGATGGATATGCTGATGACGTGAATGCCGCTGTTGAAGAGCGGGTCTATAGCGTTATTGCAACAGACGAGGCAAGCTTAGAGTTAGCGTTGGCTGGTGCGGTTGATGGTGATTGGATTGCTCTAGGCAACGGTACGTTTGCAGGCATGACGGAAAAAACCTTAAGTGTTGCGGCAACCCTGACTCAAACAGAGCTCAGCACAGCTACGATTAGCGGCGAAACATGCATCGTGATTAATGGTGATGGCGCAGTGGTCGATGGCTTACACTTTTCCGAAACTAACTTCATTTCAGGCGGCACCTGCGATAGCAACGGCAATACAACATTGTTTGTTGAAGCTGACAATGCTGTTGTTCGTAACACGACATTCTCGGGCGATATCGCAACCACTGAATATGTGTTTTTGGGAATGAAAGGCAATGATAACCTGGTTGAACGCAACTTGTTTGAGGGCCGCAATGTCTCCTTAAAGAACGGTGCCTTGTCAGTTTACAGCAATGAAACCGTTGGTGAACAAGAGCGCCTCACGGTGCAGTACAATCTTTTCAAAGATATGGAACAGGAAGATTCTTCCTCTGACAGTTCTGCCTCTGTCATCAACTTGGGCCGTTCAACAGGTCTCGATTCCATCGGACAGGCTGGCCATAAGGTTCAGTACAACCGTTTTGACAACATCAACGTTGCCAAACGTATGATGCGAGTACAAACCTCAAATGCGCTGATTCACGCTAATACTATCGTCAATAGCACCGGCATGATTGCTGTTGAGGATGGCTCGGGCAATGTGGTGACTAACAACGTGATTATTCCGTTGGGGACTGAAGACAAAGAAGGTGGGATCTTCTTCACCCCAATGGGTCATACGATTTCAAACAATTACATTGAAAACGTATCTGAAGATGACGGGGCTTATGGGGCGCTCGTGATGAATTCAGATTCAATCGACCTATCGACCTCTAAAGGCAATGGTTTCATTATCGATGCGGGAGTGGAAGATTTGACGGTGACAATTGAAGGCAACACGATCGTCAATGCCAAGCATGGTTTAAACTTTGATGACAAAGATTGTATGAACTTAGATCCCTTGGTATTAGTGAGTAATAACCTCATCGCTAATGAAGCTGCTAACGCAAATGGTGCTGAATCTGAAGCTGCACCATTCAAGGACTTTGTGGCTGAACCGTGTTCGCTGAAATCAGGTTCGGACTACAGCAACAACCACTTCTATGCCGATGAACTGTCTGATTCAACAGACTTTGATTTCAATGGTAAGGGCCAAACGGATGGCAATATTGGTGCCGATGACATGTTAGATATGGCCGATATTGTGCGTGATGCAGCTGGTTTAGCCAGTGGTCAAGGTGCTGATGCTGGAATTGGTGCCGATACATCAAGCTTGATGCTTATTACTGAAGAACAAGTGGGCCCCGGTTCTACTTGGACGGCGAATTAGTTTTCCGCTCCCTTGAGCGCATGGTGTTGCGCTCACTCTACCTCTGTTTAGCCAACTTTGTATAAGTTGGCTTTTTTTATGCCAGTGTTACTTGAACGCTTTCTCGCAGCGCGGGCAACACATCTTGCTGTGCAGGGCTTGCCCATGTAGGAGTTATGCCACTTACAACGTGTTTTTCCAGCGGTATAGCAAATCCAAAGCTTGACGTGGGCTGAGGTCGTCGACACGTAACACTTCTAACTCGTCTAGGATAGGAGAAGGCTCAGGCAGCATCGACAGTTGAATTTCAGCAGGTTGCTGAGGTGCATGATCCAATAGTGTAGGGAGCTGTTCTAACTCCTTTAATTTGTGTTTGGCTCGTTTTAATACCGCTGCAGGCACCCCGGCTAATTGGGCAACCTGAATGCCGTAACTCTTGCTCGCGGGCCCCTCTTGAACAGCATGCATAAAGGCAATTCCGTCGTCATGCTCAATGGCATCTAAGTGCACGTTGACCATGCTCGGATGTTGTTGCGGCAAAAGTGTTAATTCAAAGTAGTGCGTGGCAAACAGTGTGTAGGCTTTAATTTTTAGGGCCAGCTGCTCGGCACATGCCCATGCTAAAGACAGGCCGTCATAGGTACTTGTGCCGCGCCCAATCTCATCCATCAATACCAAACTGTTAGGTGTTGCGTGATTGAGAATGGTGGCCGTTTCTGTCATTTCAACCATGAACGTTGACCGGCCACTGGCCAGGTCGTCAGACGCGCCAATACGCGTAAATATTCGATCGATTGGGCCAATCTGAGCAGATTCTGCAGGAACAAAGCTGCCGATGTGCGCCATCAATACAATGAGAGCTGCTTGTCGCATGTATGTGGATTTACCGCCCATATTGGGGCCGGTTACCAGCAGCATTCTTCGTTCGCTATTCATGTAAAGCGGGTTGGCAATAAATGGATCGCCAGAGAGCTGCTCGACTACGGGGTGACGTCCGCTTTCAATTTGGAGGCCGGGCTTATCGGTCAGTACTGGACAACAGTAATTAAGGCTTATTGCACGTTCAGCTAAATTTTGGCATACATCCAGCTCTGCAATTGCCAGAGCCATTTCTTGTAATGGCTCTAAATGTGGCATGAGATGGTCAAACAACTCTTCATATAGGCGCTTTTCCAATGCCAGAGCTCGGCTTTGGCTAGTGAGCACTTCGTCTTCGTATTCTTTTAATTCTGGCAGAATAAAACGCTCGTTATTTTTAAGTGTTTGGCGTCGAATATAATTCGCGGGTACTAAATCGCCGTAGCTGCGACTCACTTCAATAAAGAAGCCGTGAACTTTGTTGTAGCCCACTTTTAAGCTGGGTATACCGGTTCGCTCGCGTTCGCGTTCTTCGAGCTCCGTCAGATAACCAGATGCGTTTGCACTTAAGGCGCGCAGTTTATCCAGCTCAGCATCGTACCCTTCAAGCAATACACCTCCATCTCGAATGACCACGGGAGGGTTTTCAACAATAGCTGATTCAAGTAGTTGTTGAATGGCATCTTGTGGCTTGGTTGCACTTTGAACCGCGGTCAGTTTACTGCTCGTCGGTGCGGCTAGAATAGTTTGAATATCGGTTAGCTGTTGCAGTGATGCTCTAAGCCGGGCGAAATCGCGGGGGCGGGCGGTGCGTAAAGCAACGCGGGCTAAAATTCGTTCCACATCCCCTATGTGTCGCAACACAGCGTTAAGATCGTCCCCGTAGCCTTCGTCAATAATCTCTTGGATGGCTTGCTGACGCTGAGTCAATACTTGTTGGTTCCGCAATGGTTGATGAAGCCAGCGTTTTAGCAGCCGGCTTCCCATTGCGGTGGCGGCTTTATCTAATACCGCAGAAAGGCAGGTGGCGGTGTCGCCGGATAGGCTTTGGGTAATCTCCAAATTTTTTCGTGTGGCTGCATCCAGCTGGATCGTATCGTTTTGATCCACCGGATGAATACTTCTGATGTGCGGCAATGACGTTCGCTGGGTGTCTTTGATGTACTGCAACACGCAGCCTGCCGAAGATAGACCTACGGGCATGTTTTCAACTTCAAAGGCATCGAGCGAGTGAACTTTGAATTGCCGGCACAATAAATCGCGGCAAGTCTCTAATTCAAACTCCCACACGGGCCGTTTTCGTAAGCCTGTTTGCTGTTGTAATAGCGCGACATAGGGAAAATCTTCGGAATATAGCAATTCAGCGGGTTGAGTGCGTTGTAATTGAGTGAGAAAAGCGTCGTGATCATTTAGCTCCATGACCTGAAAGCGGCCACTGCTAATATCCAATGTGGCATAACCAAATTTGCCGGAATGAAACGACACCGCGCCCAATAAGTTGTCAGAACGTTCCTGAAGCAAGGCTTCATCGCTCACCGTGCCGGGCGTAACAATACGAGTAACTTGTCGTTCCACAGGCCCTTTACTGGTGGCTGGGTCGCCAATCTGCTCACAAATAGCCACTGATTCGCCCAGTTGTACTAAACGAGCCAAATATCCTTCAACAGCATGATACGGCACACCCGCCATCGGAATCGCGTTGCCACCGGTTTTGCCGCGTTTGGTGAGTGAGATATCCAGTAGCTCTGAGGCTTTTTTAGCATCGTCGAAAAACAGCTCGTAAAAATCTCCCATACGATAAAACAGTAAAACCGTGGGGTGCTGAGCTTTAATGCGCAAAAATTGTTGCATCATGGGGGTGTGGGACGATAAATCAAGTTCAGCGGTGGCAGTAGTCGTTGTCACAAAAGGCCTCAGGCATTGCACTGCGCCCAACCATCGTCAGGCGCTTATCAGCAGAATAATTAACCTTCAAATGGTACCAAGTGAATAAAACAACGTACACGTTTTGTGGCATAAAGATCGGCTCGGTCGCCAAATATCTTTCAGAACGAAAATAGAGAGTTAGCGCCATAGTTTAAAAATTATTTTATACAGGGGTTGATACTGTATGAATGAACAGTATACTGATTCCAACGTTAAAGACATGATTTGCCGCCGAGCGGCTCACCCGGAGAAACCGAGTAATGGATACTAATAAACAAAAAGCTCTTGATGCCGCTTTAGGACAGATTGAACGCCAATTTGGTAAGGGTTCAATTATGCGCTTAGGCGATAGCAAAGTGATGGAAATTGATAGTGTCCCTACGGGCTCGCTTACCTTGGATATTGCCTTGGGTATCGGAGGTTTGCCTTATGGTCGTATCGTTGAAATCTACGGTCCAGAGTCCAGCGGTAAAACCACGTTAACCTTGCAAGCCATTGCTGAAGCGCAGAAACAAGGTAAAACATGTGCCTTTGTTGATGCAGAGCATGCGCTCGACCCTATTTATGCTGAAAAGTTGGGTGTGAACGTAGATGATCTTCTGGTTTCTCAGCCTGACACCGGTGAGCAAGCACTCGAAATTTGTGACATGTTAGTGCGCTCAAACGCCGTTGAACTCATCGTGGTCGATTCTGTTGCAGCACTGACACCTAAAGCCGAAATTGAAGGCGATATGGGTGATTCACACGTAGGGTTGCAAGCGCGTTTGATGTCGCAAGCGCTTCGTAAACTAACGGGTAATATCAAGAAAACTAATTGTATGGTGATCTTCATTAACCAGATTCGTATGAAGATTGGGGTTATGTTCGGAAACCCTGAAACCACAACGGGTGGTAATGCGCTTAAGTTCTACTCATCGGTTCGTCTTGATATTCGCCGCATTGGTGCAATTAAAGATGGTGACGAGGTGGTCGGTAACGAAACTCGCGTTAAAGTTGTGAAGAATAAGGTTGCTCCGCCATTTAAAGAAGCCCACTTCCAGATTATGTATGGCCAAGGTATCAGTAAAGAAGCAGAGCTGCTCGACTTGGGCGTGAAAGAGAAATTGGTCGAAAAGTCAGGAGCTTGGTATAGCTACAATGGCAATCGTATTGGCCAAGGTAAAGCTAACTGTGTGAAGTACTTAAAAGAGCACGTAGAGATTGCGCAAGAAATTGAGAAACTTGTGCGTGATCGTTTGTTGGTGAAAGCTGTACCAGAAGAAGACTTGGTTGAAGACGAGCAAGAGCCAGCTTTGTAAACACTTTACGTTACATTGATTCCTAAACAGGCTTCAGTTCCTGATTTGCAACAGGCGGTGAAAACCGCCGTTGATCTATTATCGCGCCGAGATCATTGTCGGCGCGAACTTCTTACAAAACTACATCAACGTGGTTTTCCTCAAACTGTTGCTGTTCAAGCATTAAACCGCTGTGAGAACGAACGTTGGCTGTGTGAAACTCGCTTTGCCGAGAGTTATGTTCGGATTAAGGCCGGTAAGGGCTACGGGCCAAGCCGAATTCGCCAAGAATTGCTGATGAAAGACGTCTCGGAGTTAGATGTAGAGGCAGGTTTTCGAGCGCTGTGTGATGATGAGCATGACTGGTTTGAATCCGCAAAGAATCAGCGTATTAAGCATTTTGGCCACATGCCAGCGTCAGAATCTAAGCTGCGGCAAAAGCAACAACGTTATTTGTTTAACCGAGGATTTACCTCTGAACAGATACGCTATGCATGCAATGACGAATAAAAATTCATAGTCGGCGAGATTATACAGTAGAAACTTTGTTCGAGCGTTGCGTATAATACGCAGTCTTTTTTCGGGTATTGCGCTTTTATTGAAGGGCAGTGCTCACAAGTTTCAACTATTTCGGGAACGACGCATGCACATGTCCAGCGCAGATCTTCGCGAAGCATTCTTAGAATTCTTCCGCAAGCAAGGTCACCAAATCGTACCATCAAGCTCTTTGGTGCCACACGACGACCCAACGCTTTTGTTCACTAATGCTGGTATGAATCAGTTCAAAGATACCTTTCTTGGTACTGAAAAGCGCAACTACACTCGAGCCACATCATCGCAACGCTGCGTCCGTGCTGGCGGCAAACATAACGATTTAGAAAACGTTGGTTACACGGCTCGCCATCACACGTTTTTCGAAATGCTAGGCAACTTTAGTTTTGGTGATTACTTCAAGAAAGAAGCGATCCACTACGCATGGCAGTTTTTAACAGAAGTATTAAAGTTACCGAAAGAGCGCCTGTTGGTAACTGTTTATGCAACTGATGACGAAGCATTCGGTATCTGGGAAAAGCAGATTGGCGTCCCCAAAGACCGCATTATCCGTATTGGCGACAAATCGCCAGAGAAACCATATGAATCAGATAACTTTTGGCAAATGGGCGACACCGGCCCTTGTGGCCCGTGTTCTGAGATTTTTTATGATCATGGTGAGCACATTTGGGGGGGGCCTCCAGGCTCGCCAGAAGAAGACGGTGACCGTTTCATCGAAATCTGGAACCTAGTATTTATGCAGTTCAATCGCCAAGCGAGTGGCGAGATGCAGCCTTTGCCTAAGCCTTCTGTTGATACTGGCATGGGTTTAGAGCGTATTGCTGCAATTCTGCAAGACGTGCACAGCAACTACGAAATCGATATTTTCCAAAATCTCATTAAGGCGGCTGCCACGATATTAGACGTTAAGGATCTGGAAAATAAATCCTTGCGAGTGATTGCCGACCACATCCGTTCATGTGCGTTCTTAATCACCGACGGAGTTATGCCGTCGAACGAAGGCCGCGGCTATGTATTACGCCGAATTATCCGACGCGCGGTAAGACACGGCAATAAATTAGGCGCAAGCAAGCCATTTTTCTTCCGGCTAGGATCGGCATTGGCGCTTGAAATGGGGTCAGCTTTTGCTGAATTGCACCAACAAATGCCAGTCATTGAGCGTGTACTTCAGGTTGAAGAAGAGCAGTTTTTACGAACGCTGGATCGCGGTTTAACATTGCTTGACGCTGAATTGGAAAACCTGAACGGTAAAATAATCCCAGGTGAAACAGTATTCAAACTCTATGATACATACGGTTTTCCGGCTGACTTGACGGCTGATATTGCGCGTGAACGCGAACTCGAAATTGACCAAGAAGGTTTCGACAAAGCGATGGAAGCGCAGCGCCAACGCGCGAAAAAAGCGAACCAATTTGGTGTTGATTACAATCAGGGCGTTGTGATTGAAGAGAAGTCGGAGTTCGAGGGCTATGATGGTGTTTCAAACCTCGCGACAGTGACTGCCATCTTCAATCAAGAGGGTGAGTCTATTCAGCAACTGACCAACGGCCAAAATGGTCAGGTGGTGTTAGACCGCTCATCGTTCTATGCCGAAAGCGGCGGGCAAACCGGCGACACCGGCGAACTCATTATGGGGGATGGCGCGTTCACGGTGACTGACACGCAAAAGTCGGGTGAAGCAATTGTTCATATGGGTTATGTTGCGCACGGCGAAATTCATGTGGGCGAAGAATTAACTGCACAAGTTGATGAAGTTCGTCGTCAATCGATTCGCTTAAATCACACGGCCACTCATTTGTTACACGCGGCATTGCGCAAAGTTCTTGGCGACCATGTTCAGCAAAAAGGCTCGCAAGTCGGGCCCGACCGTTTGCGTTTTGATTTCAGCCATTTCGAACCTATTAGTTTGTCCACCACTCGTCACATCGAGCAATTGGTAAACGAGGAAATCCGCCGCAACGTTGCCGTTGGCACAGAACTGATGGATTTAGATACGGCCAAGCAAGCCGGTGCCATGGCTCTGTTTGGTGAGAAGTATGATGATGAAGTTCGCGTTGTTTCTATGGGAGAATTTTCTACTGAACTATGTGGTGGTATTCACGTAGACCGTACAGGTGATTTGGGAACATTCAAAATCACATCAGAAGGTGGCATTGCTGCGGGAGTGCGTCGTATCGAAGCCGTTACTGGCGCCCATGCTTGGAATCATTTGTACGATATTGCTGACACCTTACTTGAGGTTAGTGGCTATGTGAAAGGTGATTCAACCAACGCCAAAGATAAAGTTCGCCAATTAGCAGAACGTCAGCGCTGGTTGGAAAAAGAAGTTGAGAGACTCAATGCCAAATTAAGTGCAGCTGCCGGTAGTGAACTTGCAGAGCAAGCAATTGATATTTCGGGCATAAAGGTCTTGGTTGCCAACCTTGAAGGTGTTGATGGCAAATCATTACGTAGCACGATGGATGAGCTTAAGTCCAAACTAGGCGCATGTGTGATTGTGTTGTCGGCCGTGAATGACAACAAAATATCGCTCATCACAGGCGTCGCTAAAGAAGTGACGGGCAAAGTAAAAGCCGGTGAGTTGGTTAACATGGTTGCACAGCAAGTGGGAGGGAAGGGCGGTGGACGTCCAGATATGGCCCAAGCTGGCGGTAGTGATGTGAATGCATTACCAGCAGCCTTAGAGTCAGTGACGCCTTGGTTGCAGGAGCGTTTGGGTTAAGCAACTCGATAAGATGAGATGGAGTATTAGATATGGCGTTATACGTCCTTAAGTTCGGTGGTACCTCTGTAGGTACCGTAGAGCGAATTCAAGCGGTCGCAGAGCGACTGAAGCGCTATCGTGATGAAGGACATCAAGTGGTTGTGGTTGTGTCCGCTATGAGTGGTGAGACCAATCGCTTGGTGGGTCTTGCGAAGGCCATTAATGACCAACCCGTTAACCGAGAGCTGGATGTACTGCTGTCGACGGGGGAGCAAGTGACGATTGCGTTATTGTCGATGGCTCTGATGGCTATTGGTGTACCAGCGTGTTCAATGACTGGTGACCAAGTTCAGATCACTACAGATAGCAAGCACAGCAAAGCACGTATTACTGATATTGCTCAAGATGCAGTGATGGACGTGTTGAACAGCGGGAAAGTTGCAGTTGTTGCCGGATTCCAAGGCCGAGATGAACTTGGCAACATCACCACTCTTGGTCGAGGTGGTTCTGATACCACTGCCGTAGCGGTTGCTGCTGCTATTAAAGCTGACGAGTGCCGTATTTATACCGATGTTGATGGTGTGTACACCACAGACCCCCGTGTTGAGCCCAATGCGCGTAAAATGGACACCATCACCTTTGAAGAAATGCTTGAACTTGCAAGTTTGGGCGCCAAAGTTTTGCAAATTCGTTCTGTCGAGTTTGCTGGAAAATATAATGTACCCCTTCGTGTTCTATCTTCGTTTGAAGAAGGTGGCGAAGGTACTCTGATTACGTTTGAGGAGCAGGATATGGAAGCGCCATTAGTATCTGGCATTGCGTTCAACCGAGATGAAGCTCGATTGTCAATATTAGGTGTTCCGGATCAGCCTAACATGGCAGGCTCCGTATTGTCGCCAATTGGGCGCGCCGACATTGACGTGGATATGATTATTCAGAACTCGGTAGGTGACAACACTGCTGACTTTACCTTTACTGTCCCTCGGAGTGATTACAATCGAGCACAAGAGGTGCTGAACCAAGTCGCAGCAGACCTCGGCGCGCGTGAAGTACGTGGTGATGACAAGATTGCAAAAATCTCAGTTGTTGGTGTCGGTATGAAAAGCCATGCAGGTGTTGCATCAACGATGTTTGAATCATTAGGCAGTGAAGGAATCAACATTCAGTTGATCTCAACGTCAGAAATTAAAATTTCTGTAGTTGTTGAGGAGAAATATCTGGAATTAGCTGTCAGAACGTTACACAGTGCGTTTAAGTTGGACGAACAAGGCTAAGTTTGGTGGTCGTTCAATAAATGCAAATTTTTCCGAGCGTTAGAGTAGAACCATGTACTATAATCGTGATCTACCCAGCGCCGGATAGTGGAATAGTATAAAAGGAGCTAGCGAATGCTGATATTAACCCGTCGAGTCGGTGAGACTTTGATGATTGGCGATGATGTGACTGTAACTGTCCTCGGTGTGAAGGGCAACCAAGTACGAATAGGTGTTAATGCACCAAAAGAAGTCTCTGTACACCGTGAAGAGATTTATCGACGCATTCAGGCCGAAAAGGGTCCTGAAGAAGGCGAATATTAAGCTTTAACGAGTTTTTTATACGTTTTAAGTGATACTGCCGGCATATTGCCGGCTTTGTTGTTTTGGGTGACTTTTGATCCACTTGTTTAAATAGTCGGCAACTAGTAAAAAAGCATCAAAAATCATTTGACTTAATCCCTCGTTCTAGTAATATCCGCCTCCGAAATGTGGTGAGGTGGCCGAGTGGCTGAAGGCGCTCCCCTGCTAAGGGAGTATACCCTAATCCGGTATCGAGGGTTCGAATCCCTCCCTCACCGCCATTTCCAAAACGGACGCGTAGCTCAGCTGGATAGAGTACCTGGCTACGAACCAGGCGGTCGGAGGTTCGAATCCTCCCGCGTCCGCCACTTTTTTAAGTGGACTGGCTATAGTTACTAGCATTACAAATAAAAGTCGTAGATTATTTCTCGATGTACGGACGCGTAGCTCAGCTGGATAGAGTACCTGGCTACGAACCAGGCGGTCGGAGGTTCGAATCCTCCCGCGTCCGCCACTTTTTAAAGTGGTTTCGAAAAAAATTCCCATCTTTTGCATATTTGTGATTTCTTGATATACGGACGCGTAGCTCAGCTGGATAGAGTACCTGGCTACGAACCAGGCGGTCGGAGGTTCGAATCCTCCCGCGTCCGCCATTTCCTTCGGAAATGGTCATTCCCAACAATCCCCCGTGTATTTTTAATCTCCAATGTTGTTCTATGCTCTTTGTGCCAATGACGCTCTTTGTCGCAAATAATATTTTGATGCGCTTTGTTTAATTGATACCAATCAATGCAGTGATGGTTGCAAAAAATGGCAATAGAAAAATGATAACTAGATCACTTTTTTGTGTTGCGAAATAATTTGTCATTCAGGATGCTGCGCTGCGGTTATTACCGCTAAGCTATTCAAGTGATTCGATTCATTGTGCTGAATTACTTCGGATGTTGCTCGATTTGCATAAGTAGTCACTAAGAAAAGTTGTAAACAAACAAGCAATGTTTCGACAATTAATGTAAAATTCGCAGGTTTTTGGTCGTTGGTGCTCTTCAGGAAAGCGTCAAGGCTTGCCACTTAATGCTTTAGGAATAAGAGCATACGTGGTGTAAGGCGACATTCGTAGGTATAAAGCCAGAATGGATTGCCATCCGTATAAAATGAATGATTATGTAAAATAATTACATAAATATAGGGGTGACTATGGACAATTTGACTGAAATCTTGGTCCACGCAGGGAATACCATGTTGTTAGGCATGGTCATTGTTTTTTGCTTTCTAACGTTTTTGATTGCGTGTGTAAATTGCATGTCGTTTGTGATTAGTCGTTACTTCCCAGACGCACCGGTCCAGCCTAAAAGCAAACCCGTAATTTCTTCCAAAGCTTCAACGCCCGCGCCAGCAACACTTGCAGCTGTTGCCGCAGCGGTGCATGCACACCGTGGCAAAGCATAAGAATAATATTGGCGAGTTAACTGAATTTATAAAAACGAGACTTCAACTATGAGCAAACCACTAGCTATTACTGACGTTGTTCTGCGTGATGCCCATCAATCGCTACTTGCGACACGTATGCGTATCGAAGATATGCTTCCTATTGCTGAGCAATTGGACAAAATCGGATATTGGTCTGTTGAATCATGGGGCGGCGCTACATTTGATTCATGTATTCGCTACCTTGGCGAAGATCCATGGGAGCGCTTGCGCCTGCTTAAGCAGGCTATGCCAAATACAAAACACCAAATGTTGTTACGTGGCCAAAACCTTTTAGGCTACCGTCATTATGCCGATGACGTGGTGGAAAAATTTGTTGAACGAGCGCATGCGAACGGCATGGATGTATTCCGAATTTTTGATGCCATGAACGATCCTCGCAATTTCCAAACTGCGGTGAAAGCAGCTGTTCAAGTCGGTGCTCATGCTCAAGGCACAATTTCTTACACCACATCTCCTGTGCACACTGAAGAAACTTGGGTTTCTTTGGCGCGAGAACTTGAAGATATGGGTTGCCACTCTATTTGCATTAAAGATATGGCGGGCTTACTTAAGCCATATGAAGCTGAAAGCCTCATTAAAGCGCTTAAATCTGCTGTAGACGTGCCTCTGGCACTGCATTGCCACGCTACCACTGGTTTGAGCTTAATGACTCACCAGAAAGCCATTGACGCAGGTATCGACATTTTAGATACAGCGATTTCGTCAATGAGCATGACATACGGCCATTCACCCACAGAATCTATTGTTGCAGCGTTGCAAGGCCAAGCCCGTGATACTGGCTTAGATCTGGTGAAGCTCGAAGAGATCGCAGCTTACTTCCGTGAAGTACGTAAAAAATATGCCAAGTTTGAAGGAAGCCTAAAAGGCGTTGATTCTCGAATTTTGTTGGCGCAAGTGCCTGGTGGCATGCTCACCAACATGGAAAGCCAGTTACGAGAACAAAACGCAGCTGACAAACTTGATGACGTATTAAAAGAAATTCCTCGTGTTCGCGAAGATTTGGGTCACATTCCATTAGTGACACCTACATCGCAAATTGTGGGGACCCAGGCCGTCATCAATGTGATGATGGGCGAGCGTTATAAGAGTATCACCAAAGAAACGGCAGGTGTGCTGAAAGGCGAATACGGCGCAGCACCAGCTCCAGTGAATGCTGAATTGCAAGCTCGGGTGCTTGATGGCGACAAAGTTATTACGTGTCGCCCTGCTGATTTGCTTGAGCCTGAGCTGGACTCTTTGGTTCAGTCAGTTCAAGAGCAAGCCAAAAGTGAAGGCATTACATTGTCTGACAACTCAATTGATGATGTGTTGACGGTTGCCTTGTTCCCACAAGTGGGTCTGAAATTCCTGAAAAATCGTAACAACCCTGATGCATTCGAACCTGCTCCAGGTCAAGAGCCTGAGGTGGTTGAGTCTGCGCCAGCGAAAGCTAAAACTGGCGAAGCATCGGTTTACACTGTGCGTGTTGAAGGCCAGAACTTCACTGTGCAAGTGGCTGAAGGCGGAGAAATCAGCAGTATTGCTCCTGCTTCAGCGGCAGCTCCAGCCGCTGCGCCTTTAGCATCGGCTGGCGAAGTGGTTGAAGCACCTTTGGCGGGTAATATTTTCGCCATTAACGTGAACGCTGGCGATACAGTTAAGTCAGGGGATGTACTATTGGTTCTTGAGGCGATGAAGATGGAAACAGAAATCCGTGCGTCTCGTGATGGTCAAATCAGTGAAGTATCAGTCAGTGTGGGTGATGCTGTCGCCGTTGGCGAAGCACTACTAACACTTGCTTGATAGGAGTTTTTTGAATGGAAGGCTTGACCTTACTATGGCAAGAAACAGGTATAGCTAATTTCACACCAGGGCAGATCGGAATGGTCTGCGTTGGCTTGATATTATTATACCTAGCGATTGCTAAAAAGTTTGAACCGTTATTGTTATTGCCCATTGGTTTTGGTGCTGTATTGGCCAATATCCCAAATGCCGGCTTTAACGATGAAGGCGGAATTTTATATTACATTTTCCATATTGGTGTTGAGACTGGGGTATTCCCGCTTTTGATCTTTATGGGTGTGGGCGCGCTGACTGACTTTGGCGCGTTAATTGCCAATCCTCGTACCTTATTGTTAGGCGCTGCGGCTCAGTTTGGTATTTTCGCCACTCTGTTTGGCGCTATCTTGCTGAACCTGATCCCTGGTTTTGAGTTCTCAATTCAAGA
Organism: Echinimonas agarilytica; assembly: GCF_023703465.1. Lineage (NCBI taxonomy): Bacteria > Pseudomonadati > Pseudomonadota > Gammaproteobacteria > Alteromonadales > Echinimonadaceae > Echinimonas > Echinimonas agarilytica. Next base: position 113,923 of record NZ_JAMQGP010000006.1, read on the forward strand.
TGCAGCAGCAATCGCCATTATTGGTGGTGCAGACGGCCCCACAGCTATTTTTGTGGCCTCGCGATTAGCGCCAGATTTATTGGGAGCAATTGCGGTTGCAGCCTACTCATACATGGCATTAGTTCCAATCATTCAACCGCCGATTATGCGCGCGTTAACCAGTGAGAAAGAGCGCCAAATTCCAATGGGACAATTACGCGCAGTTTCGCGTAAAGAAAAAATTGTATTTCCATTGGCAGTGCTGTCTTTAGCCATCTTGTTTTTACCGGCAGCCACACCATTGGTTGGAATGTTCTGCTTAGGTAACTTGATGCGTGAATCGGGCGTGGTGGATCGTTTATCTAAAGCCGCTCAAAATGAAATTATCAACATCGTTACCATCATGTTGGGCTTAGCTGTCGGTTCAAAATTGTCAGCAGATAAGTTTTTGACGGTTGAAACTCTCGGTATTTTACTGCTCGGTGCTGTTGCTTTCTCTATTGGTACTGCATCAGGCGTATTGATGGCGAAGTTAATGAGCCGCTTAAGCGGAGGTAAAATTAACCCCCTCATTGGAGCAGCTGGTGTTTCAGCGGTACCAATGGCCGCGCGAGTGGTGAACAAGGTTGGTTTAGAATCAAATCAACATAACTTCTTGTTGATGCATGCAATGGGACCGAACGTAGCGGGTGTATTAGGCTCAGCGGTGGCTGCCGGTGTATTGCTTGCACTTGTAGGTTAATGCAAGCGGCGTTATTCGTCGTGTTCAACGCAGATAAAGCCGGAGCCATGTCTCCGGTTTTTTTATGGGCGATTTTTACTGGGTAACGCTGAGGGCTAACATTAACGGTCCTTCTTGATTTTGGGAAGTAGGAGCAAAATGTGGCGGTAGAAGGAAATTTGCTGAACGCTAGAGCGATCTCTGTGGATGGCTACGATCAAGGTAGATATGTTTTGAATGTCCAGCTCGCGGGTTGGACGGAGCGCGATGGCGACTGTCACGATTTTTTGGCTCCGATTCAGTTTTTAAACTTCCAAAGAATCGCTTCATAGGCGGATTCTCCGAACCGTTACCACTCGGTCTCATGCTCAGCAATAATGAGCCCAATCGCCTGCTGCGGAGTGTGGGTCAAACGCGCACACCCCATGCCAGCAGCCATCAGAAATACCGAAAACCCTTTGTATTCTTTGTAAGCTGTCTTGTCTTCCATGTCGTCTTCACTACAAAAAATAAACCGGAATTGAGGCCAATGTTCGAGTAGGCGAGGCCGAATGACTTCGCGACACCCTCTCGCTTCGACGAATTCCGTTATTTTTTCAATAGTCGACTCGTCCAGACATGTCATTTCAGTTGTGCTTTGCATGTCACGTAAGTCCCTGGTTGTTAACGCTGCTATCCAATATTTTTGTTATCCATGGTGGTGGATCCCCTGCAATGACTGCTTTAAGCTCCTTCAATAGCATGTCACTTTGACAAGGCTCGATTCTCTTTAGTGGATGAATGTTTGCCCGAGTCACTTTGGCTGCGGCAGGCCCACCTATTGATAGAGTGGCAAGCAGGTCACAGTCGCTTATTAAATCAACCATATAGTCAGTGCGCTTGCTGCCTGACTCGGTACAGTCCACAGGGCGAACGTCGACCAAGTGCCAACCGTCAGCATTAATCTCGTATATTAGCGTGCGCAGACAGCTGCCAAAATGACCGTCTATCAATTCCTGGTTATTTGATGTGACCGCCAATCTCAATTTTTTCCCAGCTAACAGCTGGGGGTGTTTTACAACGGGCCCATCTAATGTCTGCACAGTGTCACTGGTTAACATTGCAAAAACTTGATTAGCCTGTCCTTTCTCTACGCCCTGATATTCCGAAGAGAGTATTTTATATATGCTTTTGGGGCTCAGGGAACGCAGTTTTTTTTCCGTTAGTGGCGCGTCCAGCGCTTTTAATAAACACTGAATAAATTGTTGAAGTGGCAGTTCAGGTAAGGCTTTTGCGGCCATTCCCAGACGTAACGCCATACTCTCGTCGATGGGGGCATATTGTGTCATAAAATCCTCTTAAGCTCTGCGAGCACGCAAGGTGATAGGCAATTTGGGGGCTTTATCTAAGGGCTCTATTTTCCAAGAAGAGCCGTCTGCTAGATCGATCTTTCCCCCCCACTTGTCTGGTTGATTAAATTCTAGGGAAGTGACGGCTTCTTCCTGATCTTTCTTGGCGATATAACAGCTTAATTTGCCGTTGCCTTCATCGCGGATCATTACATTTGGCACTGTTTCACCTTTATGCTGAGTAAATGGAGTAACCCAGCCAGTTCGACTGGGTTACTCGCGTGGTTAACGGACCAAGTCGTATGAATAGTCAGTTTTGCCCATCACACGCCCATCGCTGTCGAGCTTTTCTAGCACTGCGTTGACCAACGTTGTCAACATGTACATAGCGCCTTCATAACCTAAAGTAGTGTTGCGGTGTAGATGGTGACGATCGAAGATTGGGAATCCTAATCGAATAAGGGGAACTTGAAATTCCTCACCTTTCTCCTTTGTATCCCGTTGAATAAACTTTGCGTAAGAATTGCCGATGATAAAGTCCGGCTTGTCTGTGAACACCAACGAACGGAAATGCCAGAGATCTTTACCTACATGGACTTCTGCATTTTCGGTGCTGGGGCATTGCTCAAGCAGTGCCTTTATTTTTTTACCCCAGCGTTTATTGGCGTTGTTACATAACAGGTGTTTAATTTCACACCCCAATTCTTGCAAGAATTTGGTCAGGCCGTACAGATAGTCCGGATCGCCATAGATTGAAAAGCTCACTCCGTGTAACCACGTATGTGAATCGGTCATCATATCAACCAAACGACCCCGCTCTTTTTCCAGCGATGCGGCAATGGGTTTACCGGAAAGTGCAGCGATTTCCATCAAAAAGTCGTCGGTGAAGTCCAACCCCATGGGAATGTTCAGCTTAGGGACAGTGTGACCCCAGGTACCTTCGACAAACTTTTTAGTTTTCACGAGATGATCAGGCTGCAGTAATACAGTGGTTTTTGCATTCGGTGCATCTTTCATTTCATTCAATGGCGTGCCGCCCGCATACATGCGGTACTCGCCATCAGCCGGAGTATCCAGCACTTCTGATGGGTCGGATAGCAGGCTGTATTCCACTCCCATCTCTTGCATCATGCGATGAATCACTCGGTAGTTACCCAAATAGGTTTCGAATCCCGGAACAAGATTTATCTTGCCATTACTGCCGACTTCTTTGTTGTCCATTTCTTTGAGGGTGAAATAGCGTGCAAAGCCTTCGAACATATTGTCCCAGCCCGTGGTGTGACTGCCCACGAAGCTCGGCGTATGGGCAAAAGGTGTAGGGAAATCTTTTGGAATATATCCCTCCGCTTTTGCATTACCTATAAAGGCATTGAGGTCGTCACCAATGACTTCCGCCATACAGGTAGTCGACACAGCGATAGCATCTGGCTTGTAGAGTGCAAGAGCATTTTCCAGCCCATCAAACATATTTTTTTGGCCACCGAATACAGCCGCATCTTCGGTCATAGAATCAGATACACAGGCTACGGGCTCTTTAAAATGACGATTAAAATAGGTGCGGAAATATGCGACACAGCCCTGAGAACCATGCACATACGGCAGTGTGTTCTCAAAACCCAATCCACATAAAACTGAGCCTAGCGGCTGACAAGCCTTAGCCGGATTAATGGTTAGGTTTTTGCGTTCGAAGTTTTTCTCTTTGTACTCTTCGGTGGTGGTCCACTCGAATACTTGTTTAACTTTTTCGGCATCATGACCTTCTTCAAACTCGAGTTTGCGGGCCATCATGTCTTGATATTCGGTCTGTTTAAATAGCGAATATCCAGGTTCGATATTTTCTACATCTTGACTCATAACATCTCCTCCCCGCGCCACTCATACGTGAACAAACGGGTGATTGTTAGTTGGCTGAATCTGTCAGCCGCAAAAAATTAAGCACTCTGCGCCAGTTCGGTTTCACTGACTTTTTTCCAAGGGGCCACTAATTTGTCCCAGCAAGGATTGTTAAGGGTCATGTCCATATCGCGGGCAAAAATAGCAAAACCATCAAAGCCGTGATAAGGGCCTGAATAGTCCCAACTGTGCATTTGTCTGAAAGGAATTCCCATTTTCTGGAAGATGTATTTCTCTTTCACCCCGGCACCGATAAGATCCGGTTTGATTTTTTCCGCGAACGCTTCCAACTCATATCCTGTTACGTCGTCATAAATCAGCGTTGACTCTTTTACTTCCGGAGTGGTTTTGGTGTAGTCGTCATTATGCGCAAACTCGTAACCCGTCCCCACGATTTCCATACCTAAGTCTTCATAGGCACCAATCACGTGGCGGGGGCGTAAACCACCGACGTAAAGCATGACTTTTTTGCCTTGAAGACGTGGCTTGAACTTATCCACAATGGGCTGCCATTGAGCGCGGTATTTTGCAATGACCTGCTCTGTTTTGGCCTGAATTGACTCATCAAAGAAGGCGGCGATCTTGCGCAATGACTCTTCGCATTTGGTTGGCCCAAACAGGTTGTACTCCATCCACGGAATACCGTATTTCTCTTCCATATGACGAGAGATGTAGTTCATTGAGCGGTAACAATGCACTAGGTTCAGTTTTACTTTCGGTGTGTTTTCCATTTCGGGCAGGGTGCCATCGCCAGACCATTGTGCAACGACGCGCAAGCCAATCTCTTCAAGCAATATACGTGAGGACCAGGCATCACCACCGATATTGTAATCACCCAAAATTGCAACATCGTATTGACCGGCTTCAAATGCCTTGCCTTCTGACTTATCCAGCACATAATCACGTATGGTGTCATTGGCAATGTGGTGGCCCAATGATTGGCTGACTCCACGGAAACCTTCGCAACGCACCGGCACGATGGTTTTGCCAATTTCTGCGCCTTTTATTTTTGCCACTGCTTCAATGTCATCACCGATCAGACCAACAGGGCACTCTGATTGAATTGAAATGCCTTTGTTTAGAGGAAACAGTGTTTCAATTTCGTCGATCATCGCGTTGAGCTTTTTGTCACCGCCGAAGACGATGTCCCGCTCCTGAAAATCGGAGGTAAAGTTCATGGTGCCAAAGCTATTTACCCCGGTCATACCAACATAATAGTTACGTCGACCGGCTCGGGAATATTGACCACAACCTACGGGACCGTGGGAAATATGTATCATGTCCTTGATTGGGCCCCATACCACCCCTTTTGAACCCGCATAGGCACAGCCTCGGGCGGTCATAACCCCAGGCAGGGATTTACGGTTAGCCGTGACGCATTTCGAACCCTGCGCTTCTGAACTGCTTTTCGCCAGGTGCTTTGTTCGGTCTTTTTTGGCTTTCGCTGGATAAACCTCGAGCACCTCATCGATAACAGCCTGTATTTCTGTTTTGTCTGTCATAACAGTATCCTCAACACATTAAGCGACCACTTCGTCGACAGTTTGACCAATGATGGATTCATCCTCTGCTTCCATAATGCCGAATTCCATTAGCAAGTCTTCCAACTCATCCATTGTTACGGGTTCAGGGACGACAAACAGTTTGTTAGCAATGATCTTTTGCGCGAGTGCGCGGTATTCGTTTGCCTGATTACATTTAGAATTGTATTCAATGACCGTCATGCGACGGATCTCAGCTTGTTGCACGACATTGTCGCGAGGAACAAAGTGGATCATCTGTGTACCAATCTTGGCAGCAAGTGCTTCAATCAATTCATCTTCCCTATCACATTTACGGGAGTTACAGATCAAGCCAGCGAGACGGACGCTGCCGGTAGCGGCGTATTTACAAATACCTTTAGAAATGTTGTTTGCGGCATACATCGCCATCATTTCACCTGACACAACGATGTAGATTTCCTGAGCTTTGTTTTCGCGAATTGGCATTGCAAACCCACCGCATACCACGTCGCCTAATACATCATAAAAAACAAAGTCCAGATCTTCCTCGTAGGCGCCTTCTTCTTCGAGGAAGTTGATTGCCGTGATTACACCACGACCTGCACAACCCACGCCTGGTTCCGGACCTCCGGATTCGACACAACGCACGTCTCCATAACCGATTTTAAGTACATCTTCGAGTTCCAAATCCTCTACTGAACCAGCCTCAGCAGCCATTTCCATAATGGTGTTTTGCGCTTTGGCATGAAGGATCAAGCGCGTCGAGTCGGCTTTCGGGTCGCAACCAATGATCATGACCTTTTGCCCAGCCTCGGCTAACGCTGCGACCAGATTCTGTGTTGTTGTGGACTTTCCAATTCCACCCTTACCGTAAATTGCACATTGACGTATTGTCATAATTCTTGTCTCCGAATGTTGGATGACGGTTCCCAACTGCTTAGTTGCGAAAATCAGACCAACCCATTGATAATTCTATGTTACTGTTTTTATGGGTTTTATTTTTTAAGTGGGGGCAGCGTGTCGGTGTCTTTGTAGGATGCAGACGTGACAAATGTCGCGAGTGCGACACTCATGGTCGCTTTCTTTGTTGTGTAGCAAACCGAACAATTGTTCAAGGCAAACAATGCGACTTTAGTTTTTTTTGTTTTTAGGACAATGAGTTATCTAGATTTCTCTTTTGGCAAAAAAGTTGCAATACAACTGTGTGGGCTAAACAACTTGGAGTGAAACCATGAGCAAAATTGGAATCTTTTTCGGTACTGATACGGGTACCACACGCAAAATTTCAAAACTAATTGCTAAAGAGTTAGGAGAGCTGGCTGCTAAGCCGCTGAATATTAATCGTGCTGAACCCGATGCGCTAACCGCATATGAATACCTTATTCTCGGTACACCGACGCTCGGGGAAGGGCAGTTGCCCGGTCTAAGCTCGGATTGTCAGACAGACAGTTGGGAGGAATACATGGATAACTTCGAAGAACTGGATCTGACCGGGAAGAAGGTCGCACTATTTGGATTGGGTGATCAGGTCAATTATCCAAACGAATTCGTTGATGCGCTGGGTGAGCTTTACGACGCAGTTGCTGAGACGGGGGCTGAAATGCTAGGTCGTTGGTCTGTTGAAGGCTATGAATATGAAGCAAGTTGCGCAGAAGACGGCGAAGAGTTTGTTGGTTTGGTGATCGACAATGATAACCAAAGTGACAAAAATGCAGCACGAGTTTCACAATGGGTCGAACAAGTCCTGGCTGAAATGGAACTTGAAGCGCTGCCAGCCTAATAAACGAACCCTTGGTATGGTTATACTCCTGAAAAATAATTGACGTCAAAAGTAGAGTTTTCTCGTCCCTTGCTTACCAAGTGATTCTGTCGTAATTGCGGGTGACCAAGGGAATCTTCGATCTCTTTGCTCGTTATTTGGTCAATTGCTCAGCACTGATGGGAATAATCATGCCATCTAGCGAAAGGGGTATAAAACAGTGAAACCCTTCGAAGAGGGTGACGTTAAGCGTGTTATTAAAGTAAGCTAGTCGGATAAGTCGCCCCTACATTTTGGGGCCCAGCCAATCATAATTAACGTGTCGAAGTACTCGCTAAAAACTGAGCCTCGATTGAGGCTCCTCCGGCTTTTTTGATGTCCCAGTAACAGCTTTACGATAGAAAGTTGAGTGAGCTCAATTGCAATTGATACAGCTAGCCCAAAAGGCTGGCAATCCATGCTTTCTGCTTTCTTTTTTGTCGCAGTTGCGTGTGTTGTTCGATGATTTTAGGTTTCGCTTGCTCAAAAGGTACTAAATGCTGAACCTCGACGGATTGGCACATCAGTAAATGAAAGCCTGCTTCACTTTCAATCACCTCTGAAAGGCTGTTCGGACTCATCTTAAATAGTATGGCATCTAGTTCCGGGTGCAAGGTTTTAGCTTCAACTAATCCAAGCTCACCACCGTGCATCGCTGTTGGACACTCTGAGTGGCGACGAGCTAAATCAGCAAAATTGTGGATCTGTGCTACCTCTAACAAGTCTTGTATTCTTTTTAAAGCTGCTTCTTTGGTGTTTTCGGCAAACTCTGGGTTTATGGTGATCAGGATATGTGAGGCTCGTCGACGCTCAGGCTGCTTAAACTTGTCAGCTTGGTGTTGATAGTAGTGATAGGCATCAGACTCGCTAAAATGCTCGATATCCTTTGCCGCAAATTCTAGGGTTTTTTGACTGAGGTTTTCTAATTGCAGTGCCTGTTTCAAACTAATTTCAGTTAGTTTGTTCTCAGCTAGGGTTGCTTCAAAATCCGAGCGACTAGGAAAGCGCTGGACTAATTCTAAAAATACTGCGCTTGTTTGACTGTTTGAAAGGTGTACCTGGCTGGCCTCAGAGGAGGATAACACTGCTTTGTGCAGTTTAAGCGAATTGTTGAGCACCTTTTGTAATTGCAACTCTTGCGATTCATCAAGTTCACTTCTAACTTTGGCAAATTTATTCATGCTCAGTCGCATGGCTAAATAGTGAGACAAGGCCTGATAACGTTCATCATTGTCCTGGACATCTTTGGATTTGATCGCTGCCATAATTCTTTCCTCTACATAAGGCTAGCAGGAAGCCAGCGCTCGCTCAGGTACATCGACGTCTTGGCCATTAACCTGAATTCGGTAACAAATTGCACTGACGTCTTCCCTGTTTACACCCAGCACTGATACTAAATCGTTCTTTTCGGCGATAACCTGGCCTCCCATTGACAGGCTCAGATTAAGCCTTGCAGAGTCGCCGTACTCGAATTGATTATCCACCCATGGCTCAAGGGCTGAGATAAGCTCGCTTTCCTTGCAGCCAATGAGGGTGTTTTGCTCAATAAAGTGGACCTGATACACAATGGTATCCTGCTGGAAAAAGCCCGATTGCCTGACGTAGCCAGCAGTGCCACGGCGCATAAGCAATACGCCTTTTGCTGCATTTTCTACTGTGCCATCGCTGCGTATGTTCTTGACTAAGCGAACCTTGGCACCATATTCGTATTTCGGTAGTTGCATAATCTCTCCTAATGACAATCGTTGCACTGCCCACATTTGCTGGCATTGAGCGCCATAGATTCGCCTCGCTGTAACAGGCAATAGGCCTTGGTGAGTGCCGTTTGATAGTCGTCCCGACTATGCGGGACATCAAACCATTCAAGATTTTTGCGAAACAGGCGCAGTAACTGTACTCGTTTGTGTTTAAGAAACTCTGCGTCGTATTGCACCTCAAAGGCTTCTAAGAACGCCTCTGCGCTGTTCAGGTCTTCCAATAAAGCGTCTAGTTCCATCCAGCAAGCACCCCTGTATGTTGTTTCGTTGTTTGAGCAATGCTGTTTTGCCAAAAGCCCAATAAGTCACTTTCATTAGGGCTGCGCTTGTTAATTTCAGCCCAACTCACCAACTGTTCCTGAATGTTGTCCAAGGCACTTTGTTGAAGGGAAATTCCCAATGCAGCAAAACGCTGTTTAATGGCTTTTTGACCGCTGTACTTGCCTAAAACCAACGTGTGCTGCCTGCCTAATATTTCCGGATCAAAATTTTGATAATTGCGCTTGTCTTTGCGCAATCCATCCAGGTGCAAGCCACTTTCGTGAGTGAAGACGGAATCGCCAACAACACATTTTTGTGGTGACAATTGTCGCCCAGAATAGCGGGCGACCAGCGCAGCAATTTCTGGTAAATGTTCTAGCTGAATATCTGAGTGACAATTCATTACGCTAAATTCAGGTTGAACATGAGTCGCCAGAAGCAGTTCTTCCAATGCGGCATTACCAGCGCGCTCTCCCAAGCCATTGACCGTGGTATTAACAGAGTCAAACCCGGCCTTTAGCGCCACCAGTGAATTGGCCGTTGCCAAACCAAGGTCATTGTGGGCGTGTATTTCCAACTGTAAGTCAGTCAATGTGCGCACCTGCTTGAAGCGATGAAACGCGCTCAGTGGCTCCATAATGCCCGTGGTATCAGCATAACGTAATCGATCAGCTCCATAGGTGGCGGCCAGTTCAGCCACCTTGGCGATGGTATCAAGTTCAGCTCTGGAGGCGTCTTCCATCCCAATACAAACCCTGAGCCCGAGATTTTTTGCTTGCTCAACTGCTGGTTTTATCGTTTGCAGCATGTTGTCCTCGCTCATTCTGAGCTTGCTCTTGCGCTGTTGTATTGACACCGGTAATGAGAGATCGACCCAGTCTAGCCCTAGACCCTTGCAATGGCTGATATCGCTTTCCAGCATCCGACACCAGCCCATCGATTGAGTCGTCTTTAACGTAGTCGTGATCGCCTGAATACCGTCTCTTTCTCTGGCGCTCATTGCGGGGATACCAACCTCGAGCTCTGGAATCCCCGCACTTTGCAAACGTGTTGCTATATCGATTTTTTCTCGCAGTGAAAAAGCCACTCCTGCAGTTTGTTCACCATCTCTGAGTGTCGTGTCATTGATAATCATCCTGCCACCTTGTCTCTTATATGCTGAATGGCTAGGTAAATGCTGGCTCAAACTGATTGACATTGTTTTCATCCGGTTGCCAGTAAGGAGACATCAATCTTAACTTTTTAATGATACTTGGTAGGTGCTGTAACACTGCGTCGATATGTTGTTCCTGATTGAAACGGGAAAGCGAGAATCGGATTGCCCCATGCGCAGCGGTATAAGGGATATCCATTGCCCGCATGACATGTGATGGCTCAAGGGAGCCGGATGTGCACGCGGAGCCGCTGCTGGCTGCAATCCCTAACTGGTTAAGCATGAGTAATATTGCTTCGCCTTCAACATATTCAAACGCGATAGTACTGGTGTTCGGCACGCGATTAGCGCGATCCCCGGTGACAAAACAGTTAGGGATCTTTGCAATCAAGCTTTGTTCAAGTCGGTTACGCATCAGTGTGATACGCGCCGTGTCAGTTATAGTGGATTGTTCTGCCAATTCTGCTGACTTACCCATAGCAATGATGCCTACTGCATTTTCGGTTCCTGCGCGTCGCCCACGCTCCTGATGGCCGCCTCTTAGCATCGGGCGAAACTTCGTCCCGCGTCTTATATAGAGCGCGCCAATCCCTTTAGGTGCATGAAACTTATGGCCAGAAATTGACAGAAAATCGATTGCAGTTTCTTTGACATTGAAAGGAATTTTCCCGGCCACCTGCACGGCATCACAGTGAAACAGAATGCCGTGTTCATTAGCTAAAGCGGCAAGTTGTTTAATCGGAAACAGGGTTCCGGTCTCATTATTTGCCCATTGAATACTGACAATAGCTGTTTCAGTGTTCAGTGCATTGGCATAAGCATTAAGGTCAAGACGACCGTTTCTATCTACACCTATGTAATGAATGGTGTAGCCTTTTCTTTCTAACATTTGGCAAAGCTGCAAAGTTGCTGGATGCTCAACAACTGAGGTCACAATTTCTTTTTTTGCAGGAAAGGCCTCGATCGCGGACAAGATTGCGGTATTCGTGGCTTCCGTTGCGCAAGAGGTAAACACAATTTCAGAACTGTGCTGCGCTCCCAAAAGGGACTGCACTTGCCCACGGGCTTTTTCAATGGCCTTGCCCACTTCGTGACCGAAACTGTGGATGGAAGAAGGGTTGCCATAATGTTCAGTTAAAAATGGCATCATCGCGTCAACTACTTCTGGTGCTACCTTGGTTGTCGCATTATTATCGAGATAGGCATTGAACGGGTTCATGCGACGCCTCCTACTAAATGATTCTGGTGACCCACAGGATAAACAGTTATCTCCTCGTCTAGGGCTTCACTAAGGTGTTGCTCAACCATCGCCAGCGTTGCCCCCGCCATACCACAACCACTGCACGCGCCTGTCATGGAGACAAACACCATGTCGTCTTCAACATCGCTCAATTGAATGTCGCCACCATCCGCTCGAATACCGGGACGAACGTCATCAAGCACCTGCTCAATGACCTTGATACGTTGCACTGTTGTCCGTTTCTTGGTGTTTTCTACCGCAACACATTTTCCGCTACTTTCACCTGGTTCACGTCCTTCGGCCGCTAAAATGTCTTCAAGCACCCACTCTATTTTTTCGTGACAGGTAGAACAGGCTCCCCCGGCTTTTGTGTACTGAACAACCTGTTCCAGGGTGTTCAGTTTGTTTTGACTGACCACCCTTTTTATTAATTCATCATCAATCGCAAAACACTTGCAGATTAATTCCCCTTCTTCGTGATCATCCTCTAACTGCTCACCACGATAACTGGCAATAGCAGCATGAAGCGCTTCCATTCCCATGACTGAACAATGCATCTTTTCTGGAGGTAAACCATCCAGATAATCCGCAATATCCTGATTGGACACCGCCATAGCCTGCTCTATGGTTTTGCCTTTGATCATTTCTGTTAGTGCAGACGATGATGCAATGGCGGAACCGCAGCCAAATGTTTGAAAGCCCGCATCCTCGATAATCTCACTGTCATCATTGATTTTAAGGGTGAGTCGCAAAGCATCACCACACGATAGTGAGCCAACATCACCTGTTGCATTGGCCGCTGCTACCGCTTTGGCATTGCGCGGCGAAAAGAAGTGTTCTTTTACTTTATCTGAATAATCCCACATATAATTTGCCCCTCTTAGTCAGTGTGCAGTGGTTATTGAGAACGGATGCTACTCGGTGGGAACCGGCTATTTGGGGCGCAGCACCCATTCTCAACAACCACCGCTTAACTCCATGCTGCAAGTGTGGTGCCGTGATTAAAAATCATCTGCAGGCCAATAAATTCGGGGTGTTGTCGTTTTTGCGACAAAAAGAAAAAGCGCTACAAACCACAGAGTTCTGTAGCAAACCTAACAAAAGAGACAAAATCGAAGCTGCAATTCTCAATACCGCTGCGCAATTGTCTTTTCGTGAAGAAATGCTGTCAGTTGAGTTTGCTGTTTGGTACAACGTGTTTCAGTGAGATCTGCTGGCGCCAATGACGAACTTTTCTAGCTAGCAGCAGTTTGGTGAGCAGTGTTGACAAAGAAAGTAAACCAAACGCGATAGCCGTAATAAAAATAGGAGACAAGTGTTGTGTGTGGGGCAATGCGCTAATCACCGCAAGTAACAACAAAGCGAGTAGTGTTGGCATATACAATATGGCCTGATAATTCAGTAATAGCTTGTCTGGACAAGACACCTCTGCAGCGCTGCCCGCTTTTTCTGTAGGCGATGTAGCTTTCAACAAGAAAGGTTTGTTTGGTTGAAACTGCAGTGCACAGCTTTTTTCATGTTGGCACCCTGCACATTGACCTTTGCGACTGGCAGTAAGCTCAAGCTTGCCGTTACTGTTGTGCTGCCAGTTTGCAATAATTTTTGCCATAACAGAGCTAAAGTTGCATTGCAGGTGTATGCCCATGACAGCTCTTGGGGCAGACTTTTGAGCATGATCCACAGCCGATACAATCCGCTTCATTTGCAAGCGCCATGACCATTACGACATCATCGTCGTAATCATCAAAATCTTCATCTTCATCATCTATTTCCCGCTCTATCAAGTCAAACACATCACGTGAACATACTTTGTAGCAACGGCCACAACCAATGCAGGTGTCTTGATTGATTGAGGTAACAAATTGCGGTTCCCATTGTTCACCGCCACGGGTGGTCCCTAAATAATTTGATGTCATCACTTTGTCCTGGTTTGTTGTTAAATTTTTACCATTTCTCATCGAGCATGGATGCAAGGCGCTCCGCGCGGTTCAATTGACTTTTTGCTGGCTTCACTAGAGCCGCCTGACTTTTCAATTCAACCAAAATAGGTTGAATACTTACGCCGTTAGGTACGGTGAGTGGTGTTATACCTGCACGCATCAGACTGCGCATTGCAGAGCCGCCAACCGCATTGCAAACGACTCTATTGGTGTCTTTTAGTAATGCAATGCGTTGATTTATCTTGTTCTCACTATGTCCACCATGGGGAGACTCAAGTCTCAGGATTTGCAGTAACTGCCAATCGTTTTTAATAAGGCTGTACACCAAAAACTGAGTTGCGTTGCCAAAATGCTGATCCACCGTTTGTCTATCTGAACTGGCAAAAGCGGCAGTGATCACGGCCTGCTGTTCCGGCGAGTAAACAAGTGAAAGTTGATGTGTTGAATTCATTTCTTCCTCATTGCTGTTCAAGCGATTGTGACTCTTTATATTCACGATAAGGACTTTTGAAACTGGCCACTTCAGGCTTGTGGTTTGACATCACTAAATTTGCCATTTCAAACAAAATAGTTCTTGCTCCTTCATACCCGCAAAACAATCGATCAGAATTGCCAAAACGATCGTGGCAGGGAAAACCGGCCCGCAATACGGGCACTAAATGTTCGTAAAATTGCGCGCAATGGGTATTGCCAATCAGTAACTCAATATTATTCATCACTGCGTCGAGATCGCTTAAATCACCCTGCAGCCATTTTTCCACTGCTTCTAATTCACTTGCTTTTGCGATAGAGGGGGAGACTGCTAGGAGTATGGAGATGCCTACCTCTTTGCAGATCGCAGCGAAACCAGCAACAAGATCACTTTCTGCGGCGATTGCCATCGAACAGCCGCTCAGACTAAAGTGCACGTCGAGCAGGCAGTCTTGCAGGCGCATACGTTGCCGACCCAGTCGCTCCGGTACAGGCTTTCCGGATAAACGACTTAGTTGCAATAGCAATTCGTCGGTCGCATCCATACCTATCAGGTGTTCAAAATGAATGTGTTCAATGCCGAATTGATCCGCCAGCCAATTTGCGCTGCCGAACATTGATTGCCCAACCGACAAACACGCTTTGCTGGAGGGAATTGTGCGGATAGCCTGTGTGCTCGCACCACCGGTACTGGTGGGCGAAAAACTTTCGACTGCAAGGTGCCCATCCAGCGATAAAGATAAATCTGGAACAAAAATCACCTCTAGCTCAAAAGCTGCGACATAGTCTTTAATCAGCGCTACATCAGCGGGCGTCATTGCAGAAGTACCCAGTACAGTAATCCGATTACTGACTTGTTTTATCGAAGTTGCAGGGGGCAATATCTGTTTCAATAACGAATCGACAACAGCGGCAAACCCGCTTTGCATACTTCCGATGAAATCCGGCGTATTGACCGCGATAACATCTATGTTGGAGAATTCGGGAAATGCCTCTCGAAACTCCTTGATATTAAGGCGAATATCACAGCCTTGAAGCTCGGTTAAGCCCGTTGTCATTAACGTGATCAATGCAGGTTGATGCTTTTGGCAAAGAAGAGCGAGGGCCTCGATGACGTTTTTGTCTGACCCCATGACAGCTGAAATATGATCGACAGCGGTATTTTGAAACGGCATGGGCTCGCGAAAATGCTGGATCAAATAGACCTTAGAAAATGCGCCGCAGCCTTGAGAGCCATGCATTAGCGGGATGCAATCAGCTAACCCCATTGCTGCCAGTGCAGCACCCGTAGCCTGACTGGTTTTAATGGGCCTTTCGGCTAACGCACGATTGGTTTTGATGATGGTCGTCATAGTGATAATTTCCTACTTTTCCCAAGGAGCATTGGAGCGAACCCGCTGCCATACCGGACTGTTCAAAGTTCGATGTATTTCACGCGCAAAATTAAGCATTCCCCGATAGCCTGCGTAAGCATGTACACGTTCTTGATTCACATCCACAAAAGGCAATCTTGCCTTCAGTGCAGTGTATTGGTTACGTCCTCCCGCGATAAGAAAGTCGGCGTTGTTTTCTTCGACGACTTTAATTAATCCGGCACCACCTTCGTCTAACATAATGGCGTCAGTGCCCATTATTTGTTCGATTTTGGCCTTGTCTGCTTCAGTGGATTTTTTCGTGCCGGTCGCAACGGTTTCAATCCCCAGTTCACTCAGAGCCAATACGATTGACCATGCTTTGACGCCACCGGTATACAGCACTGCTTTTTTGCCTTTTAGGGATTTTTTATAGATAGCTAATGCTGCTCTAACCTTGGCTTCCTCACGCTTAATAATCGCTTCAGTGTGCTCTACCAATACGGGATCGCCAATCAAAGATGCAAATTGACGCAGCGCGCTGGACGTTTCCGCCATACTGTAAAATGAGCCTTCAAACCAAGGGATATCCCACGACTGCTGAAGTTTACGAGCGACATTAATCTGAGCTCGGGAACACACCACCATGGATGCTTGTGCGCGGTGCATGGTCTGAATTTGATGAAACTGGCTGTCGCCGGATAGGGTGCATAAAATACGATATCCCAACTCCGCAAACAGTGGAGCGACATACCAGAACTCACCGGCTATGTTGTATTCACCGATGAGCACAATGTCATGTACAGGTTGTTCTGGTCGATGCAGCATCATAGGCTTTTGAGAGGGCTCGGCAGTACCGACAACCTGGTCAATTATGACCTCACCGGCAATGCGGTTTCCTAGATTTTTACTGCCATAGAATCCCGCCGAATCAACCATGATAACGGGAATAGACCACTTATCCTGGGCCAGTTTACAGATGGCTGCAACGTCATCGCCTTCTAGAGCGGGAATACAGGTTGTGTAAACAAAAACAGCAGGGGGCGCGTGCTTTTCTACAACCGTCCGAATGGCATGCAGCAAGCGCTTTTCTGACCGCCCCATAATGACGTCCTGCTCATTGAGATCCGTAGTAAAACCATAACGAAAAAGCTCACGCCCATTCGCGTGCGTGCCTCGGTTGTTCCACGAATTGCCTGCACAAGCGATTGGGCCGTGAACGATATGTGCCACATCGGCAATGGGAAACAACGAAATCTGTGCGCCATCAAAGGCGCAACCGCCCGCTGTGGCTCCCGGCGTAGGGCGACTACAGCCACTTTTTTCACCTTTGTTGTGCTCACATGCCGGCTCATCTATCAATTCTGCTAATTCAACATTGCGCATTACTTTCCCCTTTAGTGCGACTCATATGAGCTACTGCATAACCTGTTGCAAGCATCATTCCTGCCTGCAGGCCTTGTTTTTAAAGGGGGTAGCTTTGTCGGTTTTGCGACAATGAAGGACAGATTACATTGTTAGTCATCTTCATCCTCGTCGTCTGGAGCGGGTGTCCAAGTTGTTTGGCGGTAGATTTCTACCCGGTCTCCTTCGCACAACAATGTGTCTTGAGTGATCGGACGACCAAAGATGCCGATTTTTTGTTGGTCTAGCTTGATATCTCGATGTATATCAAGAATGCCACTTTTATTTATTGCTTCGAACGCTGTTGCACCCTGTGGAACTTCCACATCCAACCACCATTGATCGTCGGGTAAAGCATAAGCCACACTTACGCGCATGTTTCACCTCCAAGCGCTTTACTGGGGTGTTGCCATTTTGTTTGCAAAACCCGCTGTGCTGCCAGAATAGCGCCGAGGACTAAAAAGCCACCAGGTGGCAGAATAACCAGCAAATAACCGCGATATTCGGGAATAATAGTAATTTGCAGAAAAGAGAATGTGCTGCCCAATAGCAAATCCGCGTCGGCGAACAGCGTTCCGGCACCAATGACTTCTCGGATCCCTCCTAGTACAACCAATACCCAAAGAAACCCCAATCCCATTGCTAAGGCATCAATTGTTGCGGGTAGCACCGAGTGTTTGCTGGCATAGGCTTCTACTCGGCCCAGAATGGCGCAATTGGTGACAATCAATGGAATAAACAGGCCGAGCACTTTGTGAAGGCTGTGAAGATAGGCGTTTAACAACAAATCGGTAATGGTGACCAATGTGGCAATCATTAAAATGTTCACGGGTATGCGAACCGCTCTATTGATAATTGGATTAAGCAGGGCACTGAGCAGGTTTGCCCCAAGCATCACAAATAGTGTTGCCAATCCTAGCCCTAAACCATTGGTGGCGCTGGATGTTACTGCAAGCAATGGGCAAAGGGCGAGACTCTGTGCGAGTACAACATTATTGCTCCAAAGGCCATCTTGCCAAATATGCTTAAATTTACTCATTTTCCCGTTCCACTAGTTGACCTTGAGAGATGAGCGTTAGCACGGTATGCACCTGATGAACTATTGCTCTTGGAGTGATTGTTGCGCCAGTGAATTGATCAAAGCTACCGCCATCCTTTTTCACCGCCCATTGTGTTTTCGTCAAGGTAGACAAAGATTGTTGGTCAAAGGACAAGATCCACTCGGCTTTTGCCAGCTCGATTTTATCCCCTAGACCTGGCGTCTCGCTGTGACTTAATACCCGCACGCCTAAAATGGTATTGCTTGTGTCAACACCGATTAGCAGTTTGATGGGGCCAGCGTATCCTTGTGCATGGGTAACAATAGCCCAGCCAACCGGCTTTCCATTGTTATCCATCGCGCGGTGCACCGCATAAGAATTAGAATCCAGCTGAATGTGGGTCACGTCTGTAATAAGGTCATTAGCATAGCTGTCTGAAGCAATAACCTGATTAAAGCCTTCCAACTGATCCATGCGATTGTTGGTCTTAATGGTGGTTTCTGTTGCCGCTCCTACTATCAGCAATAGTGCTGCCGCCGCGAGTGCTGCAAGCCCCAGCAACAGCGACGAGTAAGTTATATTATCTTTTTTAGATGCAGTCACAGACATACTCACCCTCCTCTGTGTAACAAAGGTTTTTCGCTGCCAAAGATCCTTGGGCGTAAATAGTGATCAATAAGTGGTGTTGCTGAATTCATGATCAACACGGCAAATGCCGCTCCTTCTGGATAATTACCAAAACTTCGGATCAGCCAGGTGATGGTTCCCACACCAAGACCAAACACCCACTGCCCTTTGATACTGGTCGGTGACGTCACCATATCAGTGGCAATAAAAAACGCGGTGAGCATGAGCGCTCCACTGAACACATGCTGCAATGGTGACAGGTAGCTTTCAGGCCAAATAAGGTGGAATACAGCTGCGGGAATAACAACACCGGCGATTACCGCCAGTGGCAGCACATAGCGAATGACGCCTTTGCCAATGAGAAATAGGCCTCCAAGTAAGATTAACAGTGAATTGCCTTCTCCTATGCTTGAAGCGTGATAGCCATTGAAAAGTTGCATTGGGGTAAAGGGATCGCTATCAGAAGCCAACGGAGTGGCGGAAGAAATAGCATCAACACCCAGCCATGCCTGACTAAAGACTAGGTTTCCATCGACAAGTTGAGGTGCTGCAATGGCTGTCCAATCAGTCATTTCAATTGGAAAACATATGAGCAGCATCACCCGTGCCAGCATCGCAGGGTTAAATAGGTTCTGACCCAAGCCTCCGTATACCTGTTTGCCAATAACTATCGCAAATGTCGCTCCTATGGCGACTAACCAGACGGGTGAGTCAGGAGGCAAACTTAACGCAAGAAGCAGCGCGGTAAGGATGGCTGAGCCATCAAAGACTGCATGGCGTTTGCGATTTAGCAGCAGCAAACACACCCATTCGCAAATGAGTGCGACGGCGATAGCGACGATGATTGTTGTCGCAGCAGAAAAACCATAGCAATAGATGCCATAAAAAGTGGTAGGCAGCAAAGCTGCGACAACCAGATACATAATCGTTGTGGTGGAGTTTCCCCCATGCGTGTGCGGACTGGCAACCGGGTGATATTTCATACTACACCTCCTTTTCTTTTGCTCGGCGGGCAGGACGCCGGCGCTTGGCTGTTTTTGCTGCCTTGGCTGCTTTTTTCGCTTCGGCTTCTTTTTCAAGGCGATCTGATCGAGCAACGGCGAGCTTTCTGGTCACGGTTGACTTGTTCGCCATTTGCCGAATTGCATTAATTGCCCCTTTGGCGTGATGAAAATACTGCGTGAGTGGGATCCGCGACGGACAAACGTATGCGCAAGCTCCGCAGAGAAGGCAATGGTCGATACCGTAGTCCTGTGCACCTTCAAAATCACTGATGCGCGTGTGGGATGCCATTTGAAAAGGCATAAGACCCATAGGGCAGGCTGTGACGCAACGGCCACAGCGGACACATTCATGGCTCTGTTGAGGCTTTACCTCCGTGTCAGACAGAGCGAGTACAGCGCCAATACTTTTATCGACTGGGGCAAAAGTTGATCTGATGATCTGTCCCATCATGGGGCCACCAGCAATCAACCTTTCTGCATTCACTTTAAGGCCGCCTGCGGCCCCCAATAAATCGGCAATAGGCGTGCCAATGGGGACCACAAAATTGCCTGGTTGTTCGATTCCGCCACCAGAGATGGTGATGACCCGATCAATTAAAGGTCGCCGATAACTCACGGCGTGATAGACCGATTTTGCGGTTGCTACATTGTGAACCAAAATGCCCAAGGCGACACTGAGTTGACCCGGCGGAATGAGTCGACCGGTTACGGCTTTTACTAGGTGACGCTCGGAACCCATAGGGTAAAGGCTAGGCACGGCTTGAACAGAGATCGTATCAAGGTGATCGCATGCTGTTTTGATAACCTCGATACTGCTGGGTTTGTTATCTTCAATGGCAATGATTGCCTGCTTTGCCCCTGTGATGGTTAACATGATGTCGACACCGGCAACGATGTCGGCGGCGCTCTCTTGCATTAAACGGTCGTCACAGGTTATGTAAGGTTCGCACTCGCCGCCGTTAATCAACAAGGTATGAATTTTCTTTTGGCGGGCCAGTCGCAGCTTTATACCACTGGGGAATCCAGCACCGCCCAAGCCGACAATACCCGCATCTAGAACCCGTTGCAGCATTTCCTGTGGACTCAGTTTGGTCACATTGCATGGAGGATATGCCACAGCCCATAGAGGATTGTCGTTGGATTTAATCACCAGTGTTTTACATTTCAACCCTGAAGGGTGTGCAGTAACATGCTGTTTAATATCCTCTACAATGCCATTCACGGGTGAGTGCAATGGCACACACATATCACTGATCCCCTTGGCTAACAGCTGGCCTTTACCAACACTCTCGCCCACCCCAACTAGAGGTCTTAATATCGTTCCATTGCGCTGCTGCAAGCTGAGAAAAAGACGTTTTGGCTTAATGTCTTTTCTGATTTTGTTATGGGCGGTAAGGTCTTTGTGACCATCTGGGTGAATACCGCCTGGGAATGGTCGTTTAAGCATTGTTATCATCTTGAACTCCTACGCCACTCGAGGGTTTGGCCATTGCCAACTGGTTGCCGAGCTGCTTACTGGTATCATGCTCAGGCAGTCTTGTGGGCAGGCCTTTTCACATAAACCACAACCGGTGCATACCGATGCAATTACGGTATGCATTTGCTTATTGGTGCCGATAATGGCGTCGAATGGGCACGCCTTAAAGCAGCGGGTGCAACCACTGCACTGTGATTCATCAATGTAAGCCACTAATGGACCTGTATCCTTACTTTCACCGAGGCTAACACCAAGGATTTTCGCGATGGAGTGTGCCAGCGCACGCCCCCCCGGAGGACAACACTCTGCAGTCAGCCGCCCTGCGACCATCGCCTCTGCAGCTTGTTTGCAACCGGCTTCGCCACACTGGCCACACTGGCCTCCAGGAAGTAGGTCTGTTATTTCATCCACACGTGGATCGCCTTGGACGGCAAAGACTTTTGCTGCCCAACCAAGTAAAGCACCAAGACTGGAGCCTAAGACTAAAAAAACCAGGAGCGAAATTAGAATGTTCCACATACGTTATCTCCTTACTTGACCAGCCCAGCAAAGCCCATAAAAGCCATGCTCAACAGGCCTGCGGTAACAAAAGCGATAGGGCTGCCTTGCCAAGCCGAAGGTACATTTGCTAATTTCAGGCGCTGTCGCATTCCGGCAAATAGCACTATGACTAAACTGAACCCCAATGCTGAACCAAAAGCATAAAAAATGGACTGAGAGAAACTCATTTGTTCCTGTACCACCAATAAGGCCACCCCTAACACAGCACAATTGGTGGTAATCAAAGGTAAAAAAATGCCCAGTGTTTGATACAAAGACGGAGACATTTTCTGAATAAATAACTCAGTGAACTGAACCACTGCAGCTATGACTAAAATAAACGACAAGATCCGCAACGTTTGCAGATTGAAAGGAATCAAGATTGCACGTTCAATCAGCCAAGCAGCAATACACGCTATGACCAACACAAAAGTCGTGGCCAGCCCCATGCCTACCGCGCTGTCGACTTTACCTGACACGCCCATAAACGGGCATAAGCCGAGAAACTTGGCAAGTACCACATTGTTGACGACCGCAGTACCAATGATGATCAATAAATGTTCACTCATATATTTAAGCCTCAGCATCGTTAGTAGAACTTGATTAATGGCGACTGCAGGCGTTGTGCCAGAGTGGTGGAATGACCTTCATTTGGGCGGTAGCCCTGTTTTGGCGCGACTTTTCTGCTCAACGAGAGAAAGGAGGGGGGGGCCAATCGGGGCCGGTTTACGACAATCAAGCCAACAAAAAAGACATAAGTTGTCGTAAATCAAACAAAGATGTAGCCGTAAGCCCCTGATCTGTTTAATTCGTGAAGCAGGAACATTTTTTGCAGCAGCTTAAGCTTTAGAAGTGTTGATTCAGTAGGGACGCATGGAAAACAGTCAAATTTCAAACTCATTAATTGAAGCCGGTCAACAGTCAATTGTTGCGGGAAAGTTCTCTATAGCCCATTTTTCACAGATTGTTGAACAAGCACCGGTAGGTATTTCAATCACAGACTCAACCGCCCAGATTCTCTATGTCAATAAACATTTTTGCGAGATAACTGGCTATTCACAGAGTGAGATTGAAAATAAAAACCACTCTGTGCTGTCATTTAAAACCACGCCAGTAGAGGTATATCGGGAGCTGTGGGAGACCATTCAGGCAGGTAATGCCTGGAGTGGAAACTTGGTCAATCGTCGTAAAAACGGAGAACGTTACCTTGCGGAGGTTAGCATCGCACCACTGATTGACACAGATGCTACTCACACCTATTACATGGGCATTCAACGTGATGTTAGCGAGCGCTTTGCCCGTCAAACTGAGCTATCCAACCGCGGAAAGCTGTTGCAAGGCGTGTTTAACACTGTGCACACAGGTATCGCCCTGTTAGATGATAAACAGCGTGTAGTGATGGACAACCTAGCATACAAAACGCTTGCCAGTGATATCGGTGAAGAGCCTGCGCCGCTTCTATTGAATCAAATCAAACTTCAACTAGGTATTGCGGAAACGGAAAGTATCGACAAAGGCTATTTTCGAGAACGTACTCAGATTGTGGTTGAATTGAAGACCGCAGAGTATCAGCGGTGGTTTTCCTGCCGACTTAGCAACTTAGAAATGAATGATTCAGAAGTCGATGACTTTTTTGCTCCCAAGACCAGAGATTACACCGTGCTGACTGTTGCAGATGTCACTCAGTCTCACCGGCAAACAGAGAAAAGGCGACTGGCAGAATTGCAATATTCAACGGCTGAATCTGAGCGTCTGCACGCAATGCAGGAAACGGTGCACGCAGTTATTCATCAGATGCAAGCGCCGGTGAATATGATCGAGTCTGCTGTGAACATGCTGAATGGGCATAATCAAACCTGCAGCGGAATTGAAGCCATGTCCATAGCATTGGATGCCGGAAAAAACGCATTACAACAGCTTCGAGATGCTCGCCCAGAGCGCCCACATGAAGCTAAGACATCGGTTAATTTGAATCAGATAGTCCATGAATTGTCGATGATGACTTCTGAACGCATGCTGCAGCGTTCAATCTCCTTTCGTCTCGCATTGACCGGTACCTTACCCGCAATTAACGGTAAACCTGCTCGTTTGCGTGTGGCCATTAAGCAACTGATCGATAACGCGATTGAGGCGATTGATTTCTCCAAATCAACGCTGCGGGAAATCATTATCAGTACATCTTTGCTGGATGGTGAAATTCAAGTCAGCATTGATGATACTGGGCCGGGGATCAGTTCTGATCTGAGGTTAAAGGTGTTTCAACCACTTTACTCCACTAAACCCGACCATAGTGAAGGTTCTCGAGGTATCGGTTTGTGCATCGTACAGCAAGTCGTGAGCGAGCACGGCGGCATCGTTGAGTTCTCAAGCAATCAAAGGGGGGGATGCCGAGTGCAGGTTAACCTACCGTTGAGAGAGAAGGGGGCCGTATGACATTTAGCGAAACGGATAGCCTAGCAGACATTCAACTGGCCGCGTTATATCAGGTTTGTGCCATCTTGGGGAATAGCCTTAACTATCAGCAAACTATCTCTCGAGTGCTTAAAATCCTGCATGAAGAAGCCTTGTTGGAGCATGGCATGCTCACATTGGTAGACAAACAAGATTCAATGTTGGAAATCGACTTTGTGTACAGCCCTAATGAAGCACCGCAGCACGCGGCAATCAAATACAAGACTGGTGAAGGCATTGTTGGAGCAGTTCTCGCACAAGGAGAGCCCGTGGTGATCCCACTGATAGCCGATGAATTAAGGTTTGCTGATAAATTGTCACTGTATGATTTGAGCAAGCCATTTATCGCCGTACCATTGCGCAGCGCCGACGCCAATGTGATTGGCGTATTGGCAGCGCAGCCTGCTATTGCAAACCCGACTATGTTATCTGCATTTAACCGCTTTTTGGAAATGTGCGGGAGTTTGATTGCGCGCAATGTGGTGTTAGCTCGGGGTATTGAGGAACAAACAGACGACCTTCAGCAACAACGAGATCGGTTACAACGCAAAGTTCGCTCCAATTACAATATGGATAATATGGTGGGGCATACTCAACCAATGCGCAAAGTGTTTGACCAGATCCGATTGGTCTCTAAGTGGGACAGTACAGTACTGATTCGAGGAGAGTCGGGCACAGGTAAAGAGCTGGTCGCCAATGCCATCCATTACAACTCACCACGAGCCAAAGGCCCGTTTGTAAAATTAAACTGTGCGGCACTGCCGGACAACCTGCTCGAGTCTGAGCTGTTTGGACATGAAAAGGGCGCATTTACCGGAGCTGCTAAGCAACGAAAAGGACGTTTTGAAGCTGCTCATGGCGGTACTCTGTTCTTGGATGAAATTGGTGAAATATCTGCCGCCTTTCAAGCCAAGTTGTTACGTGTGCTGCAAGAAGGTGAGTTTGAACGGTTAGGAGGAACGCAAAGCCTTAGCGTCGATGTACGCATTGTCGCAGCCACCAATCGCCACTTAGAAGACGATGTTCGCGACGGAAAATTCAGGGAAGATCTCTATTATCGGCTCAATGTTATGCCTATTCAATTACCCACTTTACGTGAGCGTATTGAGGATCTGCCTGAATTAGCAACCTTCCTGGTGGACAAGCTCAGTAAGCATCAGAAACGCCCGTTGAAACTGACCGATGGGGCTATCCGGCGTTTAATGTCATATCACTGGCCAGGTAATGTGCGTCAACTGGAAAACCTGCTTGAGCGCGCTTCGGTCATGAGCGAAAGCGGTAATATTGACCAAGACTTAATTGTTATTGAAGACTTTTCGGCGCAGCGTTCATCTTCCGCATCAGGCTTAAACACAAGGTCTCTGCCAACCACTTTGGATATGGATGGAGAGATGGATGAGCGTGAACGTGTGATTGCAGCACTAGAACAAGCCGGTTGGGTGCAAGCAAAAGCGGCGCGTTTGCTGAACATGACCCCAAGACAAATTGCCTACCGTATTCAGACTATGAATATTAATGTGCGACAAATGTAATTTTGTGACAATAAAAATTGTCGTATTCACGACAATCCTCAGGAGATATTCACTTTAACCCCCCGAATAACAGGGGGTTATGTTTGGAATAGGATTTGCAAGTGTCATCAAAGCATCGATATTCAAAACAATTTTACATGAGGCTGCTTCATGACTTGCAACTCCAATCCTACGACACAGCATACTCTTGCTGACGACGAGCGAATCAAAACGCATCCTTGCTACTCCAAAGATGCCCATCAATATGCTCGGTTGCATTTGCCGGTGGCACCTGCATGCAATATTCAATGCAATTATTGCAATCGTAAATTTGACTGTAGTAATGAATCGAGACCCGGTGTCGTATCGCGAGTCATGTCGCCTCTTCAAGCTATTGAACGCTTTAAAAAAGTCAAAGCGCGAATGCCAGAATTAAAAGTAGTGGGCATCGCTGGCCCCGGCGATGCCTTAGCAAATCCCAACGCTACTTTTACAACATTAAAAGGGGTGTCAGCATTAGACAGCGATTTACATTTGTGTATTTCAACCAATGGACTGGCTCTTCCTGAACACGTCGATGAATTAACTCGATTGGGGGTCAATCACCTCACGGTGACTATTAATACAGTCCGGCCTGAAATTGCAGCTGACCTTTATCCGTGGATCTACTTTAAAAACAGACGTTTGTTTGGAATGGAAGCTGCTGAGATCTTGATAAATCGACAGTTAAATGGGTTAGAAATTGCCGCAAAGGCAGGGATGTTGGTGAAGGTTAATACCGTTTTAATTCCTGGTGTGACAGACCGACACGTTGAAGCATTGTCGACAGAAATAAAAAAACGAGGGGCGCTTTTGCACAATTTAATGCCGCTGATTTCTGAACCTTCTCACGGTACTTTTTTCGGTATGCATCATGTGATGGGGCCGAGTGCATCCGAGCTTGAATACGCAAGAACTCGAAGTGCCATAAGTATGCCGCAGATGAGCCATTGCAAACAGTGCCGAGCCGATGCCGAGGGGCGTTTGGAAGAGCAGTCAGATCAGCAAGTTAATGCAGTGACTGTTGAAAATCAGGTCATACGCGTTGCTGTTGCCCAAAGCCAGCAAAGTCTCATTAATGTGCACTTTGGTCACGCCAATGGGTTTGATATTTATCAATTGTTCGATGGTAAATATAGGTTTCTTGAGCATCGTTCACTACCGCAGTTCTGCACGGGCGGAAGTGAGTGTAATGATGTCGAAGACAAAATTAACAAAATGATCATCACTTTGTCTGATTGTTCTATGGTACTGGCTAGCCGAGTCGGAATTAGTCCTTGGGTGGCGCTGGAGAAAGCAGGTATCAGGCCTAATGTAGAATACGCGATGTGCGACAGCCATACAGCGCTTGCCGCCTTAGCGACCCAACATAAGTCTGAGGTACTGGCGGAGGTGAGTAATGGCTGTTGAAATAACTCAAGCATGTATTCATTGTCAGGCCTGTAAGCAGGTTTGCCCGCAGCATGCGATAAAATCAAATGGCAAAACGACAGCCGTTATCGTTCATCGCTGTGACGAGTGTCAGTCAAGCTGGTCAGCCCCACAATGTGCCTCTATCTGTCCTATAGAAGAAGCCATCGTCTCTGCAGATGGTCAACCGCTTAACCCCAAAGGCAGCTTAAAACCGGATCTATCAGTACTTGATCGTATTGCGGCTCGGTTGAGTGCTGAGAGGTAAGAGCCATTATGCGAGAGACAAATGAAGCCGTCAGCTACCTTGTGCATAAGGGTGAAATGGATGCCATCAATCAAACATTGTTGGCAAAAGTGTTGCTCGCTCAATTACAAGGCATAACTGTACTCCCTTACGGATTGGGGTTATCTCCAAATGCCTATGCAAACGTGTTAAATGCATGCAGGTTGCCTGCATTAGTTCAATTAGACCAACAATGGCACTCGCCTCAGTGGCAGGTTTTTCGTGCTCGCGCCGAGGTGTGTAAGGAAATACAAAAGCTTAGGGCTGATGAACAGACCCAATTGGTCAAACTTTTACGACACTGTGCCAACCCCAGTGTTTGCTATGCCTCACATATAGCGACTGTGATTGCCACTGCTTGTTTAGGTCATGCCCACTTGTATGTAGCCCTTGGGCTGGAAAGCCGGCATGAATTGAAGCAACTTTTCGCCCACAATTTTCCCAGTCTTTGTGCATTGAATACCAATAATATGCGTTGGAAGCGTTTCCTCTATTTGCAATTGTGCAAAAGTGGCGGGGATTACGTTTGCAGAGCTCCATCATGTAATGAGTGCAGTAGCAAAAAAGAGTGTTTTGTAGCGTGAAGAAACAAACCATATTAGGCTTTGTGATGTTGTTAGGCCTTACAACAGTGGCCGGAGCAGCTTGGGCAAATAATGCGTCTTTGAAGATTGCGGTGGCAGCCAATTTCAGAACAACGCTGGCGCAGCTGGTTGCTTTATATCAGCAACACCATTCGCAAGAGATTGAGATCTCCAGCGCTTCAACTGGGGTTCTTTTTGCACAAATATCCCGTGGCGCACCGTTTGATTTGTTCCTTTCTGCCGATGCCGTTCGCGCCCAAATGCTGGCCAAACAACTGAATAACGGGCAGCGCACTCACGCCTATGCATTAGGTAGGCTGGCGCTTTGGTGTCCTGCTGGCCTTAAACATTTTTCGCCCGTTGAGTTAAAACGTTTTGCTTATGCTAATCCCAAGGTAGCCCCTTATGGTGCTGCCGCGCAGCAAGCTCTAGCCCGCTTGCCGTTTTTTCGCCAAGCAAAGACCATCAAGGCGAATAATGTTGCACAGGTGCTTAGCTATGTTGAAACCGGTAATGTGGATTGTGGTTTTGTGGCATTAAGTCTGTTACTCACTCGGCAAAACTCACTTAACTGGCAGGAGATCCCCAGCGATTGGTATACGCCGGTAGAGCAGCATCTGTTGATCATTAAGCCAGACAATTCTATCGCAGTTCATTTCGCCGAGTTTTTGTTGGGTTCTAAAGGTCAGCAAGCGATCGCAAAGGCTGGTTACTACCCTGGAGTGCGCGATGAATCCCAATGATCTCCAGGCGTTATGGTTAAGTGTACGTCTAGCTACGTTGTCCACACTTGTGCTGATGGTGATTGGCCCTTTGTGCGCCATTTGTATAGAGAAAACAAAAACACCTTTTCGCCCCTTACTGGAAGCAACTGTGGCGTTGCCATTAGTGCTTCCGCCCACGGTACTCGGCTTTTACTTGTTGGTTTTATTATCACCAGACAACCCGTTGGGTGGCTTTCTTGCCAGTATCAATGGCGAGTCACTGACCTTTAATTTCTCTGGATTACTTTTTGCCTCAGTTATCTATTCGCTTCCTTTTGTTGTGCAACCTATGCAGTCTGCGTTTGCTGCCATCGACAAGCGTTATATGGATATAGCTGCAACTATGGGTATGAAGCCTTTAGAGCGCTTTTTCAGAATATTGTTACCAATGACCAAACCCGCACTTATTTCTGCTGCGCTATTAGCATTTGTGCATACCCTAGGTGAATTTGGTGTCGTGCTAATGATTGGCGGCAACATACCAGGAGAAACCCGAGTCGTGAGCATCGCCTTGTTTGACCATGTTGAAACACTGGATTTCGAGTCAGCTCATCGTTTGTCTTTAATCCTGTTATGCTTCAGCCTCAGTGTGTTGACAATGGTGTATGGCTGGCTGAAACCCAAACATGTGATACCCGCCTAATGCTCTACTGCGATTTGACTCTCAACCGCCAGAACTGGCGGGGCCATTACCAACTTTCGCTACCAGAGCTGACGTCGCTGGGTATCGTTGGTGAAAGTGGTAGCGGAAAATCCACATTGCTGCGCTGCCTTGCAGGATTGGAATCCACTTGTTTTGGTGAGCTAAAAATTGCAAAAAAAACGCTGCAAAGTGTCCATTATTTTGCCCCAGCAGAGCAACGCCAGCTTGCCTTTGCGACACAGTCCAGCATGCTGTTTCCGCATATGACGGTACAGAAACTGTTGACGCTGGCTGCATCCAAAGGGGAAGTCGATCCCACGACACAGACTGAATTAATGGGACGTGTTGGCGTGCTCAGTTGGTTACACAAAAAGCCTGCGCAATTGTCTGGCGGTCAACAGCAACGCGTTGCCTTTGCCCGCACCTTACTGCAATCCCCCGCTCTTTTGCTAATGGACGAGCCTTTTTCAGCACTGGACCCGATCAATAAACGCGACATGCTGGAAATACTTAAGGATTACATTGAAACCACGCCTACCCAGCTTATTTATGTCAGCCATGCGTTAGAAGAAGTGGCGTATTTGTGTGAGCACATGTCTATCCTTGCGGATGGCAAGGTACTTAAAACTGGCCCTACAGCGACCTTAATGAGCGACAGTTCATTAAGCCAAGCTTACTCCGACCTTGAATTTGGTGCAGTGGTGAGGTGCTTTGCAGAACAATGGAACCAAGACTATCAACTGATGCGATTGTCTATCGGTCAATCTGACTCGTGCGCTCAACAGCTTTGGATGAAAATGGATAAACAGCTGCAAGGAAAACCGGTATTCGTAAAAGTTCCCGCGCAGGAAGTCATTGTGGCACGCAGGCCTATCGTCGATGCCAGTATTCAAAACTCACTCGCTTGCCAGATCTCGGGGGTTGAGCCAGGACCGAACCAAAACTGCCTAGTTAAAATGGACCTTGACGGGCAGGGTATATTTGCTGAAATTTCTAACCGGGCTCAAGAAAACTTAAAGTTGCAACAAGGCGAACGGGTGTATTGTCACGTTAAAGCCATGAGTCTTCACGCTAGATAGCTCTTCAGCGGGCGGCAAACCTTTGTTCACTGTACGAAAAATCATATTAATGTAAGTGCCCACTACTGTTTTAGTTGAATTTTACTCTTGTTCTTGAAATTGTTTTTCTGCTGAAAAACGGAACACGAAATGGGCTAACTATATATACCAAAGGCGCGCGCGGTGCATATTTAGTAGCGACACCACTGCAGCTTTGATGAGTCATGGCGTCGGTTGCCGCTCTGTTATTACTCTGAAACAGCGTCATAGCAGAGCATGCATTGAGTGGAAGTACACTATTAGCAGTTGGAGTAAAGCCAAACAATTCATGAGGAACTCACACAAAGCTGAGGGCTACCATTGATCTTGATTATTTTATAGCAACCGATTATGGTTCCTTTATATTTTGGTTCCATATTTGGTTCCTAATTAAATTAAGACCATTAACGGTTCCTGCTTGATTTGGGGAAATGCATGCAAAATGTGGCGGTAGTGACTGGCGATCTGGTGAACTCTAGAGCGATCCCTCCGGATCATTACGATCAAGTTAGATATGTGTTGAATGCTCAGCTTGCGGACTGGACGGAGCGCGATGGCGACAGTCACGAGTTTTTTGGCGGGGATTCATTTCAAGCTGTGATACTTACGCCCGAAAGTGCGATGAGAAAGTCACTTTTGCTGCGCCTAGCGCTTCATTCAGAAGCCATAGGTGAGCGCAAACAAGATATTCGACTGAGTATTGGTTTGGGTAAGGTGGACGCAATACGGACGCATACAGCAAGTTCTACAGGTAAAGCGTTTGAGTTGTCCGGGCTTGGCATTAAAAACTTGAAACAACAACGTCTGGGGATCTTTAGCGATAACCCGACGTTTCAGCTGATTTTTGAGTTACTCACCCGCTTTGTTGATGCGCGCTTGCAAGAAAATACGGCTAAGCAATCGGAGGCTCTGTACCACTTTATTGCCTCAAATTTTCAGTCACACGACATCATCGCCAACAAGCTCCAAACCAGCCGTTCGAATGTGAGCAAGCTACTTCGCCGCAGTCATGCCACATTGATTGCCGACTACATTAAACTCTATGAGCAACAAGTCAGAAAGGAATTCGGATGAGCTCGGTTATATTGTTACTTGCCCTTTTAATGTCTCATGTGTTGGGCAGTTTTTACTCGCCAAGTGTCGCCCGTGGTACTCAGTTCAACGCGGCATTACTAAACCAGCCAAGGTTGTACATTCGCATCTTACTGTCACCTATTCTGATGATGACCTGTTTTATCAGCCAAGAGGTGACATGGGGCTTTGCGCTCTTGAGTGCTGTTATCATTGCGATGATGAATATTGGGGCTTTGCGGCTCAACCTTATTGAGCCTCAACGAACACGTTATTTTATTGCCATACAGGCCTGCTACCTGTGTGTGCTGATTATGATTTGGTGTATGGCCATTGGTGTGACGTGTGCTGATGCATGGTTATGGATTGATGAGCACTGTAAACGTGAATGGATCGTGGGGGCTGCAGCTTACTTAGTGATTGCGCAGCCCGCGTCGAAATTAATTGCATTGATATTGAAGATCGCGCCGCTGGAAGTGGGAGCTGACAATCAGGGCAATACTCCAAGGTTGGCCTTCTCTGCCGGAGAAGCGATCGGCATATTGGAGCGCTTTTTAATCCTCACATTTGTGCTGTTGAATGAGTTTAGTGGTGTAGGCTTTTTATTAGCCGCCAAATCAGTGTTTCGATTTGGAGACTTAAATGATGCTCATTCTAAAACAATGACCGAGTACGTCATGCTCGGCACTTTGCTGAGTGTGTCTATTGCATTAGCTGCAGGCTTAGCCGCTCAATATTTGATGGCGCAAGTCTAGTCATCCAAATCGATGGTGATATCAGGCTCTGATTGGTGGGGCCAAATATGAGACGCGATAATGATCAAGCGATTGTTCTTCATTGCTTGTAATTGCGTCTGTATGTGTGTGATTGAAGCCGTATCTAAACCTTCAAAAGGCTCGTCTAATAGCCAAATCGGAGCGTCCCACAAAAACGCGCGAGCTAATCCGACTCGTTTCATTTCTCCGCCCGATAGAGGTCGGCCTGCTTCGCCTACCCATTGTTGTATCTCGTGGGGTTGCCACGTTAAACCGGCAAATTCAAGCGCTTGAGTCAGTTGCTCTGCCTGGACAATGAGTTGAGTCTCTTTGCGTTGTTGATCGCTTACTCGGGCATGGACGGGTTGCGCAAGCACGATGTTTTGCTTAATCGTGTCCGACAATATATAGGGCATTTGCGGTACATAATGAATCAACGCTAAGCGTTGCCGCGGGAGAAGATGTTCTAAACTTTCCCTATTAATCGCGATGTTACCCCGAGATTGAATGAGCCCCGCCATAGCCTTCAACAGCGAGCTTTTGCCGCTGCCGGAACCGCCTTTGAGCCAGATCATTTGGCCTGCATTGAACCGGCCGTTAATCGACTTTCCAAAACGAACCGACTGCTGACCATCGTAATGCCACTGAAAGCGTTTGAGATGCAAGCTGATGGGCGGCTCGAACACCGCATTCGGTTGACCTTGAGGGGTGCCGAGATAAACAGTGTAAGAGGATCCGACATTGGATTCTAATGCGCTGTTCTGGGTCGTTGTGACCATTGCTGCCTTCGCCGCGCGAGCATGCGTAGCAGGCTGTATTGAGCGAGTGCTATTGCCAAACCAGTCGGGAAAGGCCAGCAGCAACATCACAGGCAACATCAAAAGTGCACTGCCATGCATCGATGAAGAACCCAATATCAGCAGAACACATATCGCTAGCCCTGAACTTAGAATCAAAAAGCTTTCTGAAATAGCATCAATGATACGTGCGATAAAACGATGTTGAAGCCATGTTCGCGAGCGTCCCTTCCAGCGAGCAGCGCTTGCTAAGTGGGTGCTTAAAGGCCAGAGAGAAGCACTTTCAAGATGGTATTCAAGTTCGCTCCGAGCGGCGCGTTGACCTTGGTAAAATCGCTTTGTATTTGCATCGTGAGCAAGCCACATCCAAATGATGACGACACCATTCAATGCCACCATCGCCACCCAAATTGGCAGCGTGTTTGGGGCAAGCCACCCCAGTATGACGGTCGATCCGACGATGATTGCCATGTTGGAAACATTGGGATGGAATACAGTAAGCCACCAATTAGCGTGTGCCTGAGCGCCTTGATCTAAATGTTCAATAGCCTCACCACGTAAATCATTCGGTGACTGTTCGGCAAGTTGTCGAGAAAATATGCGCAAGCGTATTTGATTTAATCGCGTCAGCAAAGATGAATGCCCAACAGCTTTCTCGCCATAACCGGAAGCAATGCGCGAAATCGCCAAAAATCGGATCACCGCAGCGGGCACCACATAGTTGAATAAAATGGCTGTCATGCTCAGGCCGGCCAATGCACATGCAGCAATAAACCAGCCGGAAACCAGCAGCAAGCCAATTGCGGTAATGGCATTTGTAATGGCCAAAACAATGGCGCTGCCATGGAGTACTTTGTGACTGGTCATGAACGGCCCTTGTTGGAAACTGGCACAACGCAAGCGTTTTTATCGATCTGCCAACGTTGTGAAAACCAAGCGTCGTCCACGGGTTTGTGAGTGACCCAAATAACTGTTTTATCGGCCAATGTTGTTTGTAACAATGCGCTCAATCGGAGGTGTTGATCGTGGGTTAAATGGGCTGTGGGTTCATCCAACATCACAATCGGTTTATCAAACAGTAGCACGCGAGCAAGCGCTAAACGCTGGGCTTGGCCACCGGAAATAGGCGGTTTCTCGCCGAGTTTAAAGTGAAGCTGGCCGGGTAATTCCGCGACCCAATTACGCATATCAACGCGTTCTAACACCTGCCAAATTTGGTCATCGGAAAATGCGCAACCGAGGGTGAGATTGTCACGAATTGAATCGGCTCGAATGACGGCCTGTTGTCCCAGCCAACTTACATCTTCACGCTTAAAGGCAACAAATTCCGAGTCTGGATTGCGAGGCTGAATAGGGCGCAGCCCCAACAGCGCTTCGAGCATGACTGACTTCCCACTGCCTGATGCGCCTTGAATGATGACTTTATCGCCAGCAAGGATACGCAACGATTGATTTTCAAGAATGGACTCACCGTGTCTATCATAAATAGTGGACTTGGGAATTTTGAGCGCCTTGAGATGGGCATCAAAGGTATCAAATACATGCGCAGGAGAATCGATTATGGAATGTAGCTCATGGGCGGCTCCAATGGCTTCTGATTTGGTGTGGTAAAAACGCCCCAGCAATTTTAATTCTGCAAAAAATAGCGGAGTCATGAGCAGTAAAAAAAGTCCGTGTTGAAAGTCCAAGCCTTGTTCCCAACTCCCAAAACGTACTTCGCCAAGTAAGCTGAAGCCGACTAGAACCGCAACCAACGCCATGGCTACGGTGCTTAGAAAGTCCAGTACAGTGGCCGACATAAATGCAATGCGAACGACTTTCATGGTGCGATGTTTGAGCTCCACAGATGCGCGCTTAAAGCGTTTGTATTCAGTGCTTGAGCGATCAAATAAATACAAGACTTGCTGCCCTCTCAGCCGGTCTAGAAACATATGGTTGAGGCGGTCAATCGCAGTAAAATGATGGCGATGTGCTGTGGCTGCACCCATCCCCATGATCCACATAAAAAAAGGAATGAGCGGAGCAGAAATAATGAGAATCAGGCCAATGAGCCAGCTGATTGAAAAGACCACCGCAGTCACCAATATGGGAACTAGGCTAGCAATGGTTTTCTGCACCTGATAGTCGGTGTAAAAAGAGGCGAGTGCAGGGATTCGCTCTAAAAAGAAAGACTGCCAATTCGCAATGGGATATTGCCGAATCAATGCCAAACTTTGCTGGTTAAGCTCGGATTCCAATGTTGCAAAGTAGTGGAGGTTGATACGTTTTTCGGTAGACGCTTGGTACGAATTTTTACTGAATACCAGCATGCTCTGGGCTACAAAGCACAGCATTAATGGAGCAATGGCAGACGATTCTAAAGGGCTACGCGCAATGATGATGTCGGACAGTAAAGATGCGAGCAGCCACATTGCGCCTACTTTAATCGCAAATATCATGACGCCAAGCAACACCAATATATTTAGCCGCTTCTTGAATTGTTTGCCTTGTTGCTTAATCCAACCGAGCAATTCACGTTCTTCATCAGGTGATACGTGCGAGCCTTTGTCAGCTATATTTTGTTCTGCCATTACAACACTTCAAGTACCACGAAGGGCCGGACAAACCGGCCACAAAAAAATGAAAAATGCAGGGATGGAGCTATCCGCAATTAATCGTCATCATTCGCTGGGCGATCCATATCTTCGGTAGACTCTAGCCACAGTGCGTTAATAATGCCAAACGAACAAGCCAGCAGCACACCTAAAATCCAAGTGAAATACCACATGTTGTGATTCCTTTTTAATACAGCGAATGGCTGTTTTCGACAATATGAGACTCTTTAATGCGTCCACGCATGACCCAGAAACTCCATGCGGTGTAGCTCAAAATAATAGGCACGAAGATCAGCGCCACCCAAAACATAATTCCCAATGTCATTTCACTGGAGGTCGAATCCCAGACCGTGAGCGAGGCGTTGAGCTGAGTAGTGCTAGGCATCAAGAATGGGAACATTGAGAACCCTGCGGTTAAAATAATACCGGCAATGGAGACCGAACTGCTGACAAATGCCCAGCCCGAGCGATGCATTAAAGACATTGTGCTGGCTGCAATCGAGCCCAAAATACCCAAAGCAGGCGCGATCATCATCCACGGGTAGAGTCCATAATTGTTGAACCAGCTATTGTTGCCGACTTCAACAACCTTATTGAGTGGGTTTGACGGTCCAGACGTGTCGATGCTTGAGGTGAGCACGTAGCCATCAAGTCCAACATGAACCCAGACTCCTGCCGCCACAAATAATCCAGCAGTGGCGAGCCCTAAAATACTCGCGACTTGAGCGGAACGTGTGTAAAGCGCACCTTCTGTTTTCAGTTGCAGCCATGTTGCGCCATGCATGAGTAACATACAGACACTAATTAAACCGGCCAGAATTGCGAACGGATTCAATAATCCAAAAAATGAACCTGTGTAAGTTGATTTTAAGGTGGTATCAAACTCAAACGGCACCCCTTGCAGCAGGTTACCGAACGCGACGCCAAAAATAAGTGCAGGGACGAGGCCGCCAGCGAATAGTGCCCAATCCCAGCCCGCACGCCATTTAGGGTCGTCAATTTTTCCTCGGTAGTCAAAGCCCAGCGGGCGCATCCACAGTGCTGCGAGCGTGAGCATTAAGGCTAGATAAAAACCAGAAAATGCGGTCGCGTAAATGATGGGCCAAGCCGCAAAAATTGCGCCACCTGCAGTAATAAACCAAACTTGGTTGCCGTCCCAGTGAGGGCCAATGGTGTTAATCATGATGCGGCGCTCATTGTCGGTGCGGCCCACTAATGTGAGTAGTGCTCCCACTCCCAAATCAAAACCATCAGTCACGGCAAAGCCAATGAGTAGTACGCCAATCAAGCACCACCATACGAGGCGAAGTGTTTCGTAATCCATCATGATTCAGCTCCTGCGGTCAGTGGTTTTTGAGGGGATGATTCTCGGCTTGTGTCACCATCATGTTGCGGTCCTTTGCGGGCATATTTCATCATCAACGAAAAGGCGATGATAAACATGATGGTATAAAACACGCCAATTGCGATAAGCGTGAGCACAATGTCTGTAATGCTTAAATTAGAGACCGCCGTGTGTATTGGCAAAATTTCGGCAATCGCCCACGGTTGTCGACCATATTCAGCCACAAACCAGCCCGCTTCACAGGCGATCCAAGGCAGTGGCAAGCTCCACAGGGCAACTTTTAAGAACCACCTTGGTTTGGCCACTTGATGGCGAGTGCTAATGATAAAGGCGTAACCGAATACCAACAGCATAAAGAAGCCTGATGCGACCATGATGCGAAAGCTCCAAAACATGGGACCCACCGAGGGAATAGAGTAATCAGTGGCGGCATCCAGTTCAGCCGCGGTTGGATTGTGAATGTCTTGGGCAAAGGGTTCTAGCAGCAAGCCGTATCCCAAGTGTTCAGATATTTCATCAAAACGCTGTTGCTCTGCTGCGGACAAACCTCCATCTTGACGTTTTTGAAGCAGTGCATGGGCTTCAGAGCCTGCAATAATTTTTTCACGATTCATGGCTTTTAAATCGATTAAACCTGTGACTGTTTCATCCAACGAACGAGTTGCGATAATCCCCATCAAATAGGGGATTTTCACTGCATAGTCGGTTCGTTCTTCGGCTGAATTTGGAATCCCGAATAAAGTAAATGCGGCGGGCGCGGGTTCGGTATGCCATTCTGCTTCAACGGCTGCGAGTTTCACCTGCTGAACATCGCCCATTTCGTAGCCACTTTCATCACCTAATACGATGACCGAAATGCTCGACGCCAAACCAAAGCAGGCTGCAATCGCAAATGACCGGCGAGCAAACGCCACATTTTTATTTTTCAGTAAGTAATAAGATGAAATAGCGAGCACAAACATAGCGCCCGTGACGTATCCAGCAGACACGGTATGAACAAATTTTACCTGTGCGACGGGGTTAAAAATGAGTTCTGAAAAGCTGCTCATTTCCATTCGCATGGTGTCGGGGTTAAATTCTGCTCCGAGTGGATTTTGCATCCAGCCGTTGGCAATCAAAATCCATAGTGCTGAGAAGTTGCTGCCAATTGCTACAAGCCAAGTCACCATCAAGTGCTTCACTTTAGATAAGCGATCCCAGCCAAAAAAGAATAACCCGACGAATGTTGATTCAAGGAAAAAGGCCATCAGACCTTCAATGGCGAGCGGAGCGCCGAAGACATCACCTACATAGTGTGAATAATAGGCCCAATTCATACCGAACTGGAACTCCATGGTGATCCCAGTGGCCACACCAATGGCAAAGTTGATACCGAAAAGTTTGCCCCAGAACTGGGTCATTTCCTTGTAAATTTTCTTGCCGGTCATGACGTAAACCGATTCCATGATGGCAAGTAAAAATGCAAGACCTAACGTGAGCGGTACAAAAATAAAGTGGTACATGGCTGTGAACGCGAATTGG
Source organism: Echinimonas agarilytica (assembly GCF_023703465.1). Lineage (NCBI taxonomy): Bacteria > Pseudomonadati > Pseudomonadota > Gammaproteobacteria > Alteromonadales > Echinimonadaceae > Echinimonas > Echinimonas agarilytica. The sequence goes on from NZ_JAMQGP010000006.1 coordinate 152,278, forward strand.
AATCGCGACAGCTCGACGAGTGTTTCGTTAATCACATCATTCCCCCAGCATTCCTGCTGTTCAGATTGGCTATCTCCCAGATTAGACCGAGTTAAAGCTAATCGCTTGGAAAATGAAGTATTTGATCTAGATCAATTAATTATATTAGAAGTCGTGAATATAACAATATAGCTACATTTAGCAGGGAACTTTATTGCAAAAGCCACATCACCGTCGTTAAAAATACGGCAAATGCGCCACAAAACCCGAGTATTAGATAAAAGCCTTTGGCGCCTTGCTTGATAGTAAGCTTATGGTGCTGAAGAAATAACCACCACATTACACATAGCAAAATAGGAATTAGAAATAGTCGTGTCATAGCGAATCCTTACTGCTATTTGGCGTGAACGCTTTGGATTCCGAGCCTATGTCGTTTTCCATTAAGCCTTGGTGTTTTGCGATAGCCAACGCAACTGCGGCATCGCCGGTAATATTCGTAGTGGTGCGCATCATGTCGATAATTCGATCGATGGCGGCGATGAAGGCAATACCTTCAAGTGGTAGTCCAACCACATTTAACGTGACGGTAAGCATGACCATGGCGGAGCCCGGAACTCCTGCGGTACCCACCGATGCTAATACAGCGGTGGTCATGATTAGTATGTAGTCGCCGGTATCGAGTGAGATTCCATATATTTGAGCAATGAAAATGCTGGCTATTGCAGGATAAATACCCCCGCAGCCATCCATATTAATGGTAGCTCCTAATGGTAATACAAAACTGGAATATGATTTTGATACGCCCAGATTCTCGGTCACGCACTGAGTGGTAACGGGTAGCGTACCGTAGCTCGACGACGAGGAGTAAGCGACCAATTGGGCAGGAAAAATCGATCTGAAAAATTTAATCGGTGAGGTTTTGCCAATGAACTTCACAATACTTCCATACACCACAAGCATGTGAAATAGGCAGGCTAGGTAGATCGCACCAACAAATTTGGCCAGTGGAAGCATTGCATCAAAACCGAAGGTGCCAACCATCCACGCAATGAGCCCAAACACTCCAAATGGCGTTAACTCCATTACGTACCGAGTAATTTGAAACATGACCTCGGCACCACCATGAATGGTATCTTTCAACGTTTTGGCTTTGTCGCCCACAACATTGATCGAAATGCCCACCAGAATTGCAAAAAACAACACTTGAAGAATATTGCCTTCGGCCATCGCAGCAATTGGGTTACGAGGAATGATATCAATGAGTACCGAAGCAACGGTTGGAATGTCTTTGTATTTCACACTTTCAGAAGCGGTGAGTTCAATTCCTGCCCCCAGATCAAACATTGTGCCGACAAACAGTCCCAAGCACGATGCGATGAATGCAGTGAATAAAAACAGTCCCACGGTTTTGACGCCAATTTTTCCAAGATTTTTACCTGAGTATGACGTCAATGCGACAATGAGGGTGCAAAACACTAAAGGCACAATTAACATGCGAATGGCGTTTACAAAAATATCGCCCAATGGTTTTAAGGCGGTTGATGCATCTCCCAGAACAAAGCCAGCAATTGCACCGAGCACAAAACCCGCTAAAACGCGTTGCCAAAACGGAATTGCAAACCAGATTGAGAAAATCTTCATGAATATCAGTTTATCTTCTTAGTATCATGGGTATTCTAGCCAACTATAACGACAATCGAATAAGCGAGATAGAAATCTATGCGTAATTTTCAAAGGATAGATCTAACAGCTTTTGGCGGAGTTGACCATCTGAAGCTTAGTACGATTGCCAAGCCAGAGCTTTGCCACGGAGAAGTCCTGGTGAAGGTACACTATTCAGGGCTTAATCCGATCGATGTGAAAACCCGTGCAGGACTAGGTTGGGCGGCAGCACAAAAAGCCAATGCATTGCCTTGGTCTCTCGGCTATGACGCCGCCGGAGAAGTAGTGGCGGTGGGGCAGGGCGTAGATTGTGATTGGATCGGCAAACCCGTCTGCGGCATGTTCGGGTTTCCGCTAGAGGCGGGATGTTACAGTGCTATTCGAGCCTGTCATATCAATGAACTCGTTTCGGTGCCTGTCGGAGTGCATCTTGCACAAGCTGCAGCATTACCCTTGGCTGGACTCACCGCTTACCAAGCATTGTTTGAGCATGGCAAATTACAAAGCTCACAGTCTGTGCTTGTTGCTGGCGCGTCCGGTGGTGTAGGGCATATTGCGGTGCAGTTGGCGAAAGCCCGAGGCTGCCATGTGGTGGCGCTTGCATCCGCGGGACGCAGAGAAACCTTGTTGGCGCTGGGGGCTGATGTGGTGCTCGACTATGCACAAGACTGGCTGGCTCAGTTACCCAACCAAGTGGACTTGCTTGTTGACCTAGTCGGCGGTGACAGTGGAGCTCATGCGCTTCAAGCCGTTCATGCAGAAGGTTTTGTTGTGACGCTGCCAACGCTTTCTGCTGAGCGCATCGTAGAAACCGCCAATCAACATGATTTAGCGGCTACCGGAATGCTGGTTCATCCTGAGACTGAACAGTTACAAGAAATGTTACAACTGATCGCACAAGGCTCTCTTACCATTCATGTGCAGGATTGTTACCCTGCCAAAGAGATTGGTGTCGCACATCAAGTGCTTGAAGAAGGTCATGTAGCTGGCAAACTGCTGCTAAATTGGCGTTCGTAACTGGGCACTCCAATTGGCTCAGTTAAACGTAGAACACGATTGGTATTATACTTCGATCGTGAATTGAAAATAAGGATATAGAATGTTTCGTGTTTTGTTCGTCGCAGCGATTGTGACTGGCCTCGTTTCATGTTCAACCGTTGAACCTATTTCTCTACCAAACGGCGTGAAATTCATTGAATCTCACTCACCGAAAGACGATGAAATTGGCGTAGCGTACAACAAGTATCAGCTCGACAATGGCCTGACCGTTATTTTTCACGAAGACAATTCAGACCCCCTGACGTATGTGAACGTGACCTATCATGTTGGTTCTGCGCGTGAAGAGCCGGGTATGTCTGGTTTTGCACACTTTTTTGAACACATGATGTTTCAAGGATCTGTGCATGCGCCAAACGACCTACACACTAAGCTTGTGGATGCCATGGGCGGCAACATTAATGGCGGCACCAACAGCGATAGCACACGCTATTACAATACGGTACCGGCCAATGAGTTAGAAAAAATGCTCTGGCTTGAAGCCGACCGAATGGGTTTTTTACTGCCAGCAGTGACGCAAGAGAAATTTGAAGTGCAACGTGCCACAGTGAAAAACGAGCGCGCTCAACGTTACGACAACGCACCTTATGGCATGGTTTGGGAAACCACATCACGAGCCATGTATCCACCAGAGCATCCATATGCTTGGCCAACCATCGGTTATGTCGAAGATTTAAACCGAGTGGGCTTAAATGATTTACGCGCTTTTTTCTTACGTTGGTACGGCCCAAACAATGCAACGCTTGTGGTGGGTGGTGATTTTAACCAACAAGATGCATTGAATTGGGTGGCTAAGTACTTTGGCTCCATTCCCCGAGGCCCAGAAGTTGAGCAAGCGCCAAAGCAGCCCGTTGTGTTAGAGCAAGATCGATACGTGACGCTGCCCGACAATATTCATTTACCGTTATTGCAGATGTCTTTTCCAACGGTATATGTGCAACATCCTGATGAAGCGCCATTGGACTTTTTATCTCAGCTCTTAGGCGACGGAAAGACGTCTTTATTGTATGAAAAATTAGTGAAAACAGGATTGGCTGTTCAAGCTGGAGCATCGCATCCATGTCAAGAATTGGCTTGTACATTCAATGTATACGCTATTGCCAACCCTGCTTCGGGGGCAAGTTTATCTGATTTAGAAGGCATTATTCGAAATACTTTAGACGAATGGGCACAACAACAACTTGAACCTCAAGCGCTGGAAAAATATCAGCGTATGTTTAAGGCTGATACCGTGTTTAGTCTAGAGAGTGTGGCGGGTAAATCGTCGCAATTAGCAACCAATCAAACGCTTTTCAATAACCCTGATACCGTCGCGTATGACCTGAACCGATATGGCAGTGTTACGCCAGAAGATGTCAAACGAGTATTCTCTGAATACCTTGTTGATCGCGGTGCAGTGGTGTTGAGTGTGGTGCCAGAAGGGCAAATAGAATCCGCCGCTAAACCTCAAAACTATATGTTGCCAGATGCATTGAAACCCACTGATGCGCAACTGGCTCATTCTGAAGTGAAGGCGCCAGAAATTAATGACAGTTTTGACCGCAGTGCGTTGCCGCCCACAGGCGGGCCCATTGAGGTGACTCCGCCAAAGAGTTGGGATTTACAACTGAAAAATGGCATTGCAGTGAAAGGTGCGTCTAACTCTGAAATCCCTATTGTATCGGTGCTGTTGAGCATTGAAGGTGGGCCGCTGTTAGATCCGAAAGACAAAGCGGGCGTGGCTGCATTTACAGCAGCAATGATGACCGAGTCGAGCCAAATACGTAGCTCGGAAGAGTTGGCAGACGCGCTAGAGAGCATGGGCAGCAGCGTGCGTTTTAGTGCCGCAGGGCGTAGCACCAATGTTTCGATTACCAGTCTTGTGGAGTTTCTTCCTGAAACGCTAGAAATAGCAGAAGAAATGTTGTTTACACCAGGCTTTACAGAAGCCGATTTCATGCGATTAAAGCAGCAAAAATTGCAGCTTTTGAAGAATGCTGAAACCAATCCTAAGTCAGTTGCGGGACAAGCGAAACGCCAATTGTTGTGGGGTAAACAGACTCGCCTCGGAACACCCGATGGGGGTACGTTAGCATCGGTACAAGGTATTTCTTTGGATGATGTGAAGGCTTACTACCACGCCAATTATTCGTCAAAAATGGCATCTATTGTGGTGGTGGGGGATATACAACCTTCTCAAACAAAGAACGCATTGGCATTTTTAGAACAATGGCAAGGTGAAACACTTGCGTTGCCAGAGGCTACTGCTGGAGTCACTTCGCACCAAGGTAAAATAATGCTGGTGGATCACCCCGGAGCAGCTCAGGCTGTCATGGTGGTGAGTCGCCCGTCATTGCCGTTTGATGCCACTGGAGACTACTTTAAACTGGGCTTAGTAAACTACCCATTTGGTGGTAGTTTCAGTAGCCGAGCTAACCAAGTGTTACGCGAACAAAAAGGCTACACATACGGAGCTTTTTCAGGATTCAGTGGTGGCAAGCAGCAAGGTAATTTCAGTTTGTCGGCGAATTTGTTACAAGAGCAAACAACCGAAGCGGTGCTCGAAACGTTAACGCTGTTGAGTGATTATGCGCAACAAGGGCCAACGGACGTAGAAATCGAAAACATGCGTTCAGCAGTCACTCAAGGCGAAGCGCTGAGTTATGAATCTACGCGTCAAAAAGCATCGTTATTACGTCGGATCCAATTGTATGATTTAGCTGATAACTTTAGTGCTCAGCAAACACAAATTATTGAGACGATTCCAAATGAAGTGTTGGCAAAGTTAGCGCAACAATGGATGGACCCTAAACAGATGTTTGTGTTGATCGTTGCCGATGCTAAGACCGTGGAAGCCGATTTGCATCAGATCGAAGGTTGGACTGTTGAGCGTTGGAGCGTGAAATAGCTCATCAGGCTAGAGTCATTATTTATGGGCTTTATGGTGACTTAAGTCCAATTGTCGCGAAATAAATATAAGGTGAACCGGGTCTGTCCGGTTACACCTGAATAAGTTGGGAATTGCATTTTGAATCAAGATATTTCGGAGCGTTTAGCGCTTTTGTCTGAGACTGATATCAGTCGCACACTGCAGCCGCTTCAACGTGGTATTGAAAAAGAGAGCTTGCGCATCGATGCCGCGGGCAGTTTGTCTCGAAAGCCGCATCCGAAAGGACTGGGCTCAGCGCTCACGCATCCTGCGATTACCACAGATTTTGCAGAGAACTTGGTTGAGTTTATTACGCCGGTGAGTTCCAACATTGACGACAGCTTGTCGTTACTGACCGATGTGCATAAGTTTGCGCTCAGCAATATGCCAGATGAACAATTTTGGCCGATGAGCATGCCCTGCTATGTCGATGGAGAGCAGACTATTCAACCCGCCCAATACGGCACATCGAACATTGCGCAGATGAAGACCCTTTATCGCAAAGGGTTGCACCTCCGTTATGGCAGCATGATGCAAATTATTTCGGGTGTGCACTACAACTTTTCGATGCCCGATGAGTTTTGGCCGGAATGGCAACGCATTAAAGACCAAATGGATATGAGCGCCGATGAGTTCCGTTCTCATAGTTATATGGGCTTGTTGCGCAATTATTATCGTTACGCGTGGCTTATTCCTTATCTATTTGGAGCATCGCCAGCTTTATGCAGCTCTTTCATTAAAGGTAAAGAGTCGGTTCTACCATTTAAAAAAGTGGGACAGGGCACCCTATATTTACCGTATGCAACGAGTTTACGTTTGAGTGATTTAGGGTATACCAATAGCAGTCAGTCTGAACTATACGTGTGTCATAACTCACTTGAAGACTATGTAAAATGCCTTCAAAAGGCGATTTCAACGCCGTCGAAAGAGTATGATTCATTGGGCTTGAAAAATGCTCAAGGCGAGTATCAACAGCTCAACACCAACGTGCTTCAGATTGAGAATGAACTGTATTCTCCTATTCGCCCGAAAAGAGTTGCCAAGTCAGGAGAGACACCAACGCAAGCACTGCGCCGCGGTGGCATCGAGTACATTGAAGTTCGCTCGCTCGATGTGAATCCATTTTCACCCATTGGTATCGACAAACTCACCATTGCATTTGTCGATTTGCTGTTATGCATGTGCTTGTTTGAAGACAGTGGCCCAAGGGATCAGGACGATCAGCAACGCGCCAAAGATAACTTAATGAAAGTCGTGCTTGAAGGTCGTAAACCTGGACTTATGTTAACTCGTAAAGCTGGAGAGGAAAGTTTGCAAAGCTGGGCTTTAGATATTTTCGATCGCCTAGAGCCCATCGCTAAGATGTTGGATCGCGACCAGAAAACGCCTATCTACCAGCAAGCGTTGCATGCTCAGCGTCGCAAAGCTCAGCACTCAAATTTAACGCCCTCGGGTCGCATTTTGGAGCGTTTGTTGTCATCAGGCGAAGATAACGGCAAGTTTGGTATTGAGTTAGCCCAAAATTACCGTAACTTACTAAGTAGCATTCCTTATGGTGCCAATACCGAAGATTACTGGAATAGTGTTGCGGCTGAATCATATGTGCAACAACAAGCGATCGAAAAGTCGGATGATGTGTCGTTTGAGGATTTCTTAAAAGACTATTTTGAGCGCAACCAACAACCCTTTACGGGTTAAATATACCGAAGCGTATGTGCTGATCATTAGGCAAAAAAAAAGGGCCTCTTTTTCAAGCGGCCCCTACATACCCAGGGGAAAATGATAGGGATATAAAGATGAACAATGCGATAAATTCCGTTCATTAATTAAGACGTTAGATATCAACGAAAGTTCAAATAAAAATAAAATAAATTTGGATCGCAGCTAGCTAAATAAGAAATTATGAAAAAAAGCCTTTTTCAACATGTAGTTATCGTAGTTGTTATGGTGGCAATGAGCGGTTGTTCAACCACTCCGCCTGCGAACCCAGAAAACCTGTGCGATATATTTCGTGAAAAGAGTGATTGGTACAAAGACTCTGTGCGAATGAGCGAAAAATGGGGCGTACCCATCCAAGTACCTATGGCAATGATGTATCAAGAGTCGAGCTTTAGACACGATGCTAAGCCCCCTAAAGATTATATCTTCTTTGGGCTCATTCCTTGGGGGCGAGTGAGTAGTGCCTACGGTTACTCTCAAGCCAAGACCATGACTTGGGCTGATTACCAGCGCGAAACTGGACAATCGGGTAGCCGCTCTGATTTTGGTGATGCCATTGATTTTATGGGCTGGTTTATTACCAAAACCCACAAGATCAATGGTGTATCTAAATGGGATGCTTACGCTCAATACCTGAACTACCATGAAGGCTGGGGGGGATACCGCCGTAAAACTTATAACAGAAAAGCATGGTTAAAAGATGTGGCTCGCAAAGTTGAACGACGCGCTAGCACTTACGGAACCCAGTTGAGAAGTTGCAAAGACGAACTCGACGGCGGTTTTTGGAACTGGCTATTTGGTTAAATAACTTTTTCTCTAATCTAGCAATGTCATTTCGACAATAAGTGTCGATGCCTTCACATTTGTCCTGAAAATAAGTGTCTATTGTTTCCCTCTCACCTTAAAATGAAAGCGCTTACAATTTTTAACAGAGGACAGTTAAATATGAGGTTCTTTCGTGCATTAGCGATACTTGCGGTAGCGAGTGTTGCATTGACGAGCGGTTGCTCCCAATCAGATTCTAATTCAACTTCTGGATCAGACCTTACTCCATCGTATATCGCCAATCAATTTCGCGTTGAGCGCGGCGTGAACGTGAGCCATTGGCTTTCTCAGTCTGATGTTCGCGGCGAGCAGCGTGATCAATACATGCAGGCTGAAGACTTTAAGCTCATTTCCGAGCTGGGATTTGATCATGTTCGACTGCCGGTAGACGAAGAACAGCTTTGGAATGAGCACGGAGAGCGTCAACAACAAGCGTTTGACTTAATGCACCAAGGTATCCAATGGTCATTGGAGCAGGGGCTTAACGTGATTGTTGACCTTCATGTACTCAGAGCTCATCATTTTAACCGGCCTGATTCACAAAAGATTTGGACCGACGCGAAAGCGCAACAGCAGTACATTCAATTTTGGCAGCAACTATCTGAAGAGCTGAAACAATATCCTTTAGATCGTGTTGCTTACGAGCCACTTAATGAAGCCGTAGCGGACGACAACGAAGATTGGAATAAGCTGATCAACTGGGTGATCTCTGAGGTGAGACAACTCGAGCCGAATCGGACTATTATTATGGGCTCGAATCGTTGGCAACAAGTGGAAACCTTTGAAGCACTTCAGGTGCCGCAAAACGATCCGAATATCATGTTGAGTTTTCACTATTACACGCCATTTAACCTCACCCATTATCGTTCACCGTGGACAGCCAATAAAGATTATACCGGACCTGTGTCATATCCGGGGCAGACGGTATCGAACGAAGACTTAGCTGCACAACCTGCTGAATTAGCGGCCCATCTAACTGGCAACAACGGCACCTTTGATCGTGAGGTTATGGCTAAACATATTGAACAAGCTGTTCGTGTTGCGCAAAAGCATGGCTTAAAGCTCTATTGTGGTGAGTTTGGCGCATTCCCTACAACGGACTTAAGCATGCGCCAAGAGTGGTACCGCGACTTGATGTCTATATTTAACCAATATGACATCGCATGGGCGCATTGGAATTATAAGAACGATTTCCCCCTAGTCAGTGAGCAATTAGAACCAGATGATAGCCTGTTGGATATCCTACTTGAGAAGTAAGAATGTAGTTGGTTGAACACAAGCAGTAATATAAAAGCCCGCAAATGCGGGCTTTTTATGGCTAGCGTAAGTCGGGTAGCAGCCGTTTGAATTTCACCGGAGGGGTAATGCGGGCTTGCTTCACCATGTTTTCAGACACCTCAGTAATATCAATGGTGTAGAGACCAATCTTAACGGTGATCTGTGAGTCGGGAATGTCTTCCAAGTGCTCCAGAATAAGTCCGTTGAGCGTTTTAGGGCCGTCGGTGGGCAAGTCCCATTTGAGCTCTTTATTGATGTCTCGAATATTTGCAGTGGCGTCCACCAAGAAACTACCATCACCTTGAGGCTTCACTTCATCACTTAATGTTGGGCCCGTGCTAGTGGTAAAGTCGCCCACAATCTCCTCGAGAATATCTTCAAGTGTTACTAATCCTTGAATGTCACCGTATTCATCGACGACTAAACCAATGCGCTCTTTATTGCGCTGAAATTTAAGGAGCTGAACGTTAAGCGGTGTGCCTTCAGGAATGTAGTACAAGGGACGAACGGCTCGAAGCATTGAGTCTTTCTCAAATTCTCCCTTAGCCAGCAGGCGGAGCGCATCTCGGCTATGAATAAAACCTACTGCATCGTCAATTGTATCTCGATACACCAATACTTTGGTGTGCGATGTGGATACCAGTTGACGAGATAACAGTTTCCAGTCGTCATTAATGTCAAAGCCCACAATGTCACTGCGCGGAATCATAATGTCTTCAACGGTGACTTTTTCCAAGTCTAGAATCGACAGCAGCATATCTTGGTGACGTCGAGGAATCATTTTGCCTGCTTCGTGCACAACGGTGCGCAATTCTTCGGAGCTCAGGTGTTCATCTGAATTTTGATCGGGGCGAATACCAAAGAGCAGGAGTAAACCATTGGAAATGGCATTGACTGCCCAAACAAATGGGTAGAACACCACCATCAGTGGCCGAAGAATAAAAGACATTGGAAAGGCCACACGCTCGGGGAAAAGTGCAGCAAATGTTTTAGGCGTCACTTCGGCAAAAATAAGGACGAAAAAAGTCAGTACAAAAGTTGCCACTGCAATCCCGTAATCACCGTACACCCGCATACCGATAATGGTCGCAATGGCCGACGCCGATATATTGACAAGGTTATTACCAATAAGGATTAATCCTAGCAGTCGATCGGGACGATCTAACATACCTAATACGCGTTTAGCCGAAGGGTTATTGTGCTTTGCTTGATGGCGAAGTCGATAACGATTAATCGACATCATGCCTGTTTCAGAAGCAGAAAATAGCGCTGATATAAAAATCAGACCAAAAAGTAGCCCGAGCAGGGTACCTGTGGATATGCCGTCCAAGTATGGCGTTCCTATATAGCGTATGAAGCATGATTTAGCAGTATCTGGCCCACTGCTGTCAAGTGTTACCCATCACAATCAAGCATGAAGTCTGAAATTGTTCAGTTTAACAGCACTTCTTTAATGAAACGGCTGCCAAAATACGCAAGTGTCAGCACTCCTGCAGCGATAATGCTGAGTATGGCCATACGGCGAGAAGAAACACCGGTACGAAATTTTTGCACCAACATGATGGCATATAACAGCCAAGCAATGATGGTGAGAATCGCTTTGTGCCCTTGCCCCTGTCCGAAGAAGCCTTCCAAAAATATAGAGCCCGTCATGATGCTTGCAGTCAGTATGGCAAAACCAAGTTTCAAAATTGCTTCTAATTGACGATCAACCACCATCAGCGGAGGCAGACCACTGAGCGACGCATGTTGTTTCAAACGATAGTCGATCACCCACACTTGTACCGCCATTAATGCGGCCACCATCAAAATACAATATGCAGCTAACGCCAGGCTTACATGCACGGCCAAGCCGGTGTGCTGGCCCAAGTGAGTCACGTAGTGAGAGGTTTGTACCAACTCAGGAAGTTGTGCTGCAGCGGCAAGGAGATAAACAGGCGGCAACAATAGCAGCGAATTAAATGTTCGGTGGCCAATGGTGAGCCCGGTTGCTATTAGCAGTGTGACTAATGAAATCAGATTGGTAATGCTTAAGTCGAGCCCGTTTCGGTATGCAAGCCCCGACACAATAAGAGTAGCGTGAAGCACTAATACTGGGGACGCGAGCAACACAGGGTTGGCGAGTTTGGCTTTTGGCCTAAACCACTGTTGCCAGAAAAAAGCTGAAATCAGCACATACCCTGCCATTACAACGGCGCCTAATATCGATTGATCCATGGCTATTTTGTGTGCTCCAAGCTTGCAAAGACTGCTGTTCGAATGGGTTTAATCGTACTCAATAACAGAATACCAAGGCTCAATGTGCTGAGCCACATTGGCAATAGTGCTGCATGAGCATGTTGTTGTTCTACCAAATCAAGTGCGCCATCGGCAAGCATTGAATCGAGCAATACGCCCGATAGCAATGCGCCTAACATCACAGTAATGATGTATTTCCACATCACGCTGTTGCCGAGCTCGTTGCGAAGCACAGCAATAGTAGACACATTTGTTGCAGGGCCTGCGAGTAAAAATACCAAAACGGTGCCCGGTGATACTCCGGCTAACATGAGGCCCGCTGCAATTGGGGTTGATGCACTGGCACAGATATACATAGGGATGCCTATCACCAACATGATTCCCTTCGCCACCCAGCCACTGCCCCACGTTGCTAACCACTCGGTGGGCACGAACGTTTGTACCGCTGCTGCAATCAGCAACCCAACCGCTAGCCAAAGAAGAATGTCGTCGAAGAGCTGACCAAATGCGTATTGAATCCCGCTGAGTGCTTTGTGTGTCTTACTTTGAGTGCGCCCAGACGCGTTTTTAGGTGAGCAGCAACTTGAAGTGGGCGGCTCTTTAGCTTCGGTCTTAGAAGCGCAACAACTTGTGTTTGATGAGTGATGAGAATGCCCATGCGATGATGTTGATGACGATGCAACTGTTTGCTCGGACTCAGTTTTATTCACCCAAATACCCGCGCTAAGAGCGGTAAGCACAGCAGCCACGGGCCTGACGATAGCCATCACAGGCCCCATCATGGCGTAGGTCAATGAAATCGAATCAACGCCAGTTTCTGGCGTTGAAATTAAAAATGAAACTGTTGACCCCTTGCTCGCGCCATTGCGGCGTATTCCTAATGCCACTGGAATCACGCTGCAGCTACACAGCGGCATAGGCGCGCCCAATAAGGCGGCTTTCGCGACAGGTACAGAGCCCTTGCCTGCAAGTTGTTGGCGAACCCAACTTTCCGGTAAAAAAGCTTTGATCAGGCCTGCAATCACCAAGCCCAATAATAAATAGGGCGCAGCATCTAAGCTAAGGCTCAGTAAATGATTGAGAAATTCCATTTGTTTCTCCTTGCATCGAAGGGTCGAGTATACCTTAACATTTACTTTAAATAATCGGGCTCTTGATAGGGTTAATGACTGGCCCCATGTCATCAGTATATAAATTGGCGTATAATCGGTCGGCTAAGACTTATGACCGTTTTCTATTTCGTTTAATCCGGACTTTACGATGTTTGACAATTTGACCGAGCGTTTATCGCAAACTTTAAAGAATGTCACCGGCCGTGGCCGCTTGACAGAAGATAATATCAAGCAAACGTTGCGTGAAGTTCGCATGGCATTGCTTGAAGCCGATGTTGCTTTACCTGTGGTCAAAGACTTCGTCAATCGTGTGAAAGAAAGAGCGGTTGGTCAAGAAGTCTCAAAGAAATTGAACCCTGGCCAAGCCTTTATCAAAATTGTTCGAGATGAGCTTGAAGCCACCATGGGTGAAAGTAACGAAGGTTTGGACCTTCGTGCTCAGCCTCCTGCGATTGTATTGATGGCGGGTCTACAAGGTGCGGGTAAAACCACAAGTGTGGGTAAGTTAGGGCGCTTTTTAAAGGAGCGTGAGAAAAAATCTGTATTGGTGGTCTCCGCTGATGTCTATCGTCCAGCGGCGATTAAACAGCTTGAAACCGTGGCTGGTGAGGTTGGCGTTGATTTTTTTCCATCAACGGTTGAACAGAAGCCTATCGACATCGCCACTGCGGCCATCGAACATGCACGTAAAACATTTGCTGACGTGGTTCTGATTGATACCGCCGGTCGCCTTCATGTTGATGAAGATATGATGGGCGAGATTAAAGATCTACACGCGGCAGTGAATCCCATCGAAACGCTGTTTGTCGTTGATGCAATGACCGGACAAGATGCCGCTAACACGGCAAAGGCATTTAATGATGCGTTGCCGCTTACAGGGGTGATTTTAACCAAGACCGATGGTGATGCCCGTGGCGGTGCTGCTTTATCTGTCCGTCATATCACAGGCAAGCCTATTAAGTTCTTAGGTGTGGGCGAAAAGCTCGATGCACTAGAACCTTTCCACCCTGATCGTGTGGCCTCTCGAATCTTAGGAATGGGCGATGTGTTATCGCTCATCGAAGAAGTTGAGCAGAAAGTTGATAAAGACCAAGCCGCTAAAATGGCTGCCAAACTCAAAACTGGTAAAGGCTTTGATTTGGAAGACTTTCGTGATCAACTCGCTCAGATGCGCAACATGGGCGGCATGATGGGCTTGATTGATAAAATGCCGGGCATGGGCAACATGTCTGAGCAAATTAAAAACAAAATGGATGACAAGATGACGGTTCACATGGAAGCGATTATTAGCTCCATGACGCCGTTGGAGCGTCAGCGCCCAGATATTATCAAAGGTTCGCGCAAGCGCCGTATTGCTGCCGGTTGCGGATTACAAATTCAAGACGTCAACAAGCTGCTGAAGCAATTTACGCAAATGCAGAAAATGATGAAAAAAATGTCAGGCAAAGGCGGTATGCAAAAAATGATGCGTGGCATGAAAGGCATGATGCCCCCGGGAATGGGAGGCATGCCGCCTCGCTAGGCGCAATGTTATGGCTAAACGCATTCATTACACGTATCGCTCAGAAGATAAGGTCATTGCCTTTGCGAATGACCGCTTTACTAACATGTTTGAGGCGATCGCTGCTGCAGAAGGAATCGATTTAACTTCATACTTGCGCATGGAGCAACAAGTTGAAATGACTTCCAAAGACAGCAAAGCCGTTCGTGACTATCGAGACCAAGAGTTCAAACGGATGGGATTTAAAAATATCCGATTCGTGAAAGAAAAGTAGTCACGTTGAGTGGCGAAAGGCTTCCTGTTTTGGAGGCCTTTTTTATCTCAACAGGATTCGCCCAATGACGCTGTAAAGCGATGGCGGCCAAGCCCCGCGTAAACCTCAAACCTTGTCGCGATGCTGACTGAATATTCCCTTTCTCGGTTTTGCTTGCATTATGACCAGTTTCTAGTAAAATTCGTCGGCTTCCCGCAGGGGGTAGATTCCTTTGTGGGGAAACACTGGAACCGCAAACCCCTATTTTAAGAGATAGAGGACGGTATGGTAACCATTCGTTTACAACGTGGCGGCGCTAAAAAAGCACCGTTTTATCAAATCGTAGTCGCAGATAGCCGCCGTGCTCGCGATGGCCGTTTCATCGAGAAAGTGGGTTTCTTTAACCCAGTTGCTCGAGGTCAAGCAGAGCGCTTGCGTTTGTCTTTAGACCGCGTAGATCACTGGATCGGCCAAGGTGCGCAAGCATCTGATCGTGTCGCTCAGTTGATCAAAGAACTACGTAAAGCTCAAGAAGCTTAAGGTTTAGGAGTGGCTATGTCCGCTGATACGATTGTTGTAGGGAAAATTGGTACTCCTTACGGCATCAAAGGTTGGGTGAAAATCCACTCTTCGACCGATTCGATTGAAAACATTTTCGACTACAAACCCTGGCTGATTCAGCACGGTGGTAGCCAATTGGAAATGACTATCGAAACTTGGCGCTGGCACAATAAGGGCCTAGTCGCAAAGTTTGATGGTATTGATGATCGCAATGAGGCAGAGCGCCTGACAAATGCAACAATTACGGTGCATGAGTCTGTTTTGCCTAAACTCGAAAACGAGTTTTATTGGCGTGACCTTATTGGTTGCGAAGTGATCACCACCAAAGGTTACAACTTGGGGAAAGTCGAAGGACTGCTAGAAACCGGCTCAGCAGATGTGCTGCGTGTGAAAGCAAATCCAAAAGATGCATTCGGTCAAACAGAAAGATTAATCCCCTACATTGACGGGCAATTTGTGTTGGACATTAACATGGTCGACAAACAAATTACCGTTGACTGGGACCCTGGCTTTTAAGCCGGGGGATTATTATGTGGTTTGGTGTAGTCAGTTTATTTCCGGATATGTTCCGGTCAATTTCTGAATACGGAGTAACTGGCCGAGCGATTCGCAATGAAATCATTGAACTTCATTGCTGGAACCCTCGTGATTTTACTCATGACAAACACAGCACAGTGGACGATCGCCCTTATGGTGGTGGTCCAGGAATGCTGATGATGGTTCAACCCTTACGTGATGCAATTCATGCAGCGAAAGCTGAAGCAGGTAAGGGGGCCAAAGTGGTGTATTTATCACCACAAGGGCGCAAATTAGATCAGCAAGGCGTGAGTGAGCTTGCTCAACACGACAAATTGATCTTGGTTGCCGGTCGCTATGAAGGCATTGATGAACGTCTTATTAAGGCGGAAATCGATGAAGAATGGTCGATTGGTGATTATGTGCTTAGTGGCGGCGAGTTGCCGGCAATGACTCTTATTGATGCAGTGTCTCGTTTCGTTCCAGGAGTTCTGGGCAAGCAGGCATCGGCAGAACAAGATTCATTTACCGAAGGCTTGTTGGATTGTCCTCATTATACTCGCCCAGAAGTGTTAGATGGGATGACGGTGCCCTCAGTTTTATTGAGTGGCAATCATGAACATATACGTCGTTGGCGTTTACAGCAGGCTCTTATTAGAACCTACGAAAGACGTCCCGACTTAATTGAAGGTCTAGCTCTGACTGACGAGCAAGCCAAGTTGCTTGCATCCTATCTCGAAGAGAAGGAATAGCCTCGGTTACCTAGGGTGGAAAATATGAGTAATATTATTAAGCAGCTCGAAGACGAGCAATTAAAAACAGACGTCCCAGGCTTCGCGCCAGGCGACACTGTTGTTGTACAAGTAAGAGTTAAAGAAGGCGACCGCGAACGTCTACAGGCGTTTGAAGGTGTAGTGATTTCTAAGCGTAATCGCGGCCTGCACAGTGCTTTTATCGTTCGTAAAATCTCAAACGGCGAAGGCGTTGAGCGTACTTTCCAGACTCACAGCCCACTGATTGATAGCATCAGCGTTAAACGTCGCGGTGCAGTACGTCGTGCTAAGCTGTACTACCTGCGTGAACGTTCAGGTAAGTCTGCGCGTATCAAAGAAAAGCTCAACTAAGACTTTGTTTAATTCGGTTTCCGGTTCCAGTACCAAACAAAATAGCCCGCGAATGCGGGCTTTTTTGTGTCTAAAATTCAGCTGAGATCGATGTTTAGATCGGACGCCCGCTTTTCCCCTAATTTTTAGCTTAAATCCTCATCGTTGCTTGAGCTATTGCTTCCTAATACCAGTTCATAATCGCTTAAGGTTGAGTGAAATAATTGTTTAACGGAGTCTGTGAATGATGAGTGAATGGTCACGATAGTAAATCACGATTCTTTGATTTGGTTCAGCCTAGATTTACATTCGAGCTTTTACTCCAAACGCTTTCAGCGTACAATTGTTAGCTCAAATTTTAGAGTAACCTTTCGTGAGTGATCCAATGGCCCACGTCCATTTAATTCATCAACTGTGGCAGCGCATTGACGCGCAGCCAAGCCGACCCGCATTACGTTGGCAAGAAGCGAATCAATGGATGAGTATGAACTGGCTTGAATTAGGCGATCAAGTTTGCCGATGTGCAGATGCGATAAATCTAAGTCACTATATCCACAAAGCGCATATTGGGATCTTTTCTCGCAACATGCCTCAATGGACGTTGGCCGACTTAGCGATTTTAGCCGCGGGCCATGCATCGGTACCCGTTTATCCAACGAACACTTTAGAGCAAACACGCTATATCTTAAAGGATGCGGGTGTTCGCGTGTTGTTTGTGGGTGAAATAGAACAATACCATAGTGCGCTTGAGTTGCTTGACGAGGGCACACTCGACCAGATCATTACATTCGACGTGCCTCGCCACGAAATCGATCACCCCAAAGCCATTAGTTTTGAAGACTTTTGTCAATTGGCCAATGCCGGCTACATGAATCGCACGCGAGCCGTCACAGCAAAGCAATCCACTGATGAGCTACTGACCTTGATTTATACCTCTGGCACCACCGGAGAACCCAAAGGTGTGATGCTCGACTATGCAAACTTTGGTGCTGCATTTGAAATGCATGATCAGCGTATTCGCGTCACCGAAAAAGATGTGTCGTTGGCGATGTTGCCGTTAAGCCATATCTTTGAGCGAGCTTGGCATCACTATATATTGTATCGCGGTGGAGAAGTCGTTTATATACGAGATCCACAATCGGTGATGGATGTGATTGAAACCGTTCAACCGACTTGTATGTGTTCTGTACCTAGGCTTTATGAGAAGGCCTACGCCATGATTCATGGCCGCTTAGAGCAAGCATCATGGTTTAGAAAAGCGCTGTTTCGATGGGCGACCCAAGTTGGCGAAGCTGAATTTGATGCGCAAGTGAAAGGTGTTCAAACGGGGTGGATACACCGACTGAAACATAAAATTGCCGACCGCCTTGTGTTGCGTAAAGTGCGAGCTCGATTTGGAGGTAGAACTCGTTTGCTTCCTGCTGGTGGCGCGCGTTTAGCCGATGATGTGAATTGTTTCTTCCAAGCGATGGGAATGAATATTATCCACGGTTTTGGTTTGAGTGAAACCACAGCAACCGTAACTTGCTATCCGGGGCCTCAATTTGAAATGGGCTCCATTGGCACCCCGCTTGATGGTATTGACGTTAAAATAGCGAGTGATGGTGAAATGTTAGTTAAGGGGCCAACGGTAATGCGTGGTTACTTTAATAAACCTGAAGCCACCGCCGAAGCTTTTACCGAGGACGGCTATTTTCGAACAGGCGATGCGGGTATACGAAATGAGTATGGCACGCTGTTTTTTACCGAGCGCCTAAAAGAGTTGATGAAAACTTCCAATGGTAAATACATTGCGCCACAACGTGTGGAAGGGGCTATTTCCAAAGATCCAATGATTGAACAAATTGCTGTGATCGCAGATGCGAGGCACTTTGTTTCTGCATTGATTGTTCCCTGTTACACCTCGCTGGAAGCGTATGCCATTGAAAAAGGCATTCAGTTTCGAGCGGTATCCGATTTACTTGATCATGAAGCCATACAAGACTATGTGAGGCAGCGAATTCAAGCGGTGCAGCAAGAGCTGGCAAAATTTGAACAAGTCAAACAATTCACCTTGTTACCGCAAGCATTTTGTATGACTCGAGGAGAAATAACGCCCACTCAAAAGTTACGTAGAAAAGTAATTGAGTCGCGTTTCTACCAAGAGATTGATGCGATGTATACATCTTCTCCTATGGCACGCTAAGTACTATATGGCTCGTTTGGGAGCGAGCCATATAAGTTAATGATGAAACATAAGTTAATGGGGAAGTCGAGTGAGTGGGTTCACTGTAATATCTGGCTCTAAATCATCACTGAGCATCGGTTTACCATACAGATATCCTTGTGCGTATTGGCAGCCGTTATTGACTAGCCAATAAGATTGCTCTTCGGTTTCCACGCCTTCTGCAATAATCTTTAAATTGAGCTGCTTGCCCAATTCAATAATGACTTTTGCAATTGCTTGGTCGGTTTGGCTTTGATTGAGTTCGGTAATGAAGCTTCGATCAATTTTGAGTTTGTCGATGGGGAACCTGTGTAAATATGACAACGATGAATACCCCATACCAAAATCATCAATAGCGAGTTTCACGCCAAGCTCTTTGAGCTTGTTTAATACTGCAAGCCCGCTTTGAGCATTTTTCATTAACACACCTTCGGTGATCTCCAGCTCAATATACTCGGGTGGTAGTGCTTCATTTTTCAGCATTTGTTTGAGTTCACCAACGAACTCTGGATGCTCAAATTGACGAGGAGAGATGTTAATGGCAATGACGATAGGACGGTCATTGTGGTACCAGAAAGAAGCTTGCTGAATAGCGTTGTAAGTCACCCAGTGACCAATCTGTTGTATTAAGCCACATTGCTCTGCTACGGGAATAAACTCTGCTGGGTTAACGTGCCCTAATTCCACATTATGCCAACGCAGCAATGCTTCTGCGCCTACAATCCTTTTCTCTTTTAAATCAATTTGAGGTTGATAGTGCATTGTCAATTCGTTTGACTGAATTGCATGCGTAAGCGCCTGTTGAATGGCTAATCGTCGATGACGTTTACTTTTCATTTGTGGCGAGAAAAACTGCAGCGAATCCTGTCCCTTATAACCCGCTTCAGCCAGTGCGGTATAGAGCTGATCCAACGCTTGTTCAGGCGTTGTGCTGGGGTCAATTAAAGTTGCGCCACGTTTCCATTTGGGATGGTAGTCTCCCACTTGAGTTTTAATTGAACGTGAAACTTTTTGTTGAATAAGATCAGTGGTGATATCAACATCCGTTTCATCACTTACACTTCCTGATAGTAAGTACACACCTTTACCACTTCGGTAGATTTGAAACGAATGAAATTTCAATACGTTTAGAATGCTTTGAAGATGCTCAGAAAAAGCGACATGAATTTGCTCAACAGTATTGTAGCCTTGTCCTGCTGAGTAAATATCTAGGTTGCTCAATTCAATCGCAGCGAGCAGCAGCTTGCCTTTTCTTCGGCGTCCTAAATCGAGCAATAATTTTGATTGATTGGGTAAGCCAGTAACTCGGTCATGGAAGGCTCTGTGGCGGAAGTAACGACTTGCTCTCCAATATCGGCGTAGTGCTAGAAATGCCAGATATAGCATGAATAGTATAGCGACAGCTAAATACACAGAACGCAACTGTGCTGCTACTAAAAGCTCTAATGTTTGTGCTTCTTGAGATTCGACAGTGTTAATCACTTGAATTATTTTTTGTTCAGTAAGCGTTGATATTTGTGCATTTTGCAGGCTAATACTCTCGAGTAAATCGACCGGTTTTGTTCGTGTTGACGTGTCAGACATCGAAGCGTAGCGCAAACGTTGTACATCGGTTTTTATGTCATTCCACAACTTATCAAATTTTGGATCGTCCACGCTTTCAATGATTTCGTCGAGTGAATTTTGAATGCTTTTTAATCGGCTGCCCCCCGATAGTTTCGGGCCACCATACCAAGCCAATAGTTCATGATGGTGCAGTGTTAATTGCGCTTTAGCGTCGTTCAAGTGATGCAGTAAAGGCAGCCGTTCACTTAACATAGTCTGACTGGTGGTTTTGAGACGTTGGTGGACTTGGTAGCCATCTAATATGAGTAATGTTAGCGGCACAATAAATGCAGTGGCAAATAGAACTTTGAAACGGTTTGGATGTTCTGAATTAGACACCAAAAAACGATAAACTCTTGCTTTTACAGCGAGTTTCAATCGTTTGAAGCGGTTATGCACAGGAGCTAGGGTCATATTTCTGCTTTTGTGTTAACTCTGTAAATAATTATGTACGCGTGTATTTTATTGTGTACACGCTTGATTTTTTGCATCAACTAAAAGACACTGTAGAGCATTGGTTATAGACATTTAGACTAATTTAGTCATTTAGTACAAGGGTGTAAATTTTGAAGGACACTGTAAACGACATTCATATTCAATCTGAACGAGTCATGATGACTCCTGCTCAGCTCAAAGCACTTTACCCTGCTTCAGATACCGTGTTGGATTCCGTTATCGCATCGCGCAAAGTTATTTCTGACATTATTCATCATCGTGATCCACGCTTATTGGTGATCTGCGGCCCTTGTTCGATTCATGATGAAAAAGCGGCCTTAGAATACGCAAAGCGCCTTCGTGATCTACAGGTAGCATACCAAGACTCGTTATACATAGTGATGCGTGTCTACTTTGAGAAGCCCCGCACAACAGTGGGCTGGAAAGGCTACGTAAATGACCCTCATATGGATGGCACTTTTGATGTAGAAACGGGGCTGAAACGCGGCCGTAGTTTACTCTTGAAGATTGCGGAAATGGGATTACCTATGGCATCAGAGGCGCTGGATCCAATTAGCCCTCAATACTTAGCCGAACTATTCTCATGGTCAGCGATTGGCGCTCGAACCACTGAATCTCAAACTCACCGAGAATTAGCCAGTGGCTTGTCGATGCCAGTAGGGTTTAAAAATGGTACAGATGGAAGCTTGTCTACCGCACTGAATGCTTTGCAAGCCGCCGCGAGTGGCCATAGTTTCATGGGGATCAACACCCTAGGTCAGGTTGCAGTGATCAAGACCGAAGGTAACCCTGACGGCCATGTAATTTTGCGTGGTGGCAAAGAGCCAAATTATTCGGACAAACATGTAGCAGAGTGCGAAGCTCTCTTGGACAAAGCAGGCGTAGTACCGAGCTTAATGATTGACTGTAGTCATGGGAATTCAAACAAAGACTACTCGCGTCAGCCAATTGTGGCTGATGATGTATTGGCGCAAATCAGTAACGGCAATCGTTCAATTATTGGAATTATGCTTGAAAGCCACATTAATGAAGGTAATCAGCCTAGCAACCAAAAACCTGAAGATATGGACTACGGTGTTTCGATCACCGATGCTTGTATCAATTGGAAGAAAACAGCAGAGTTGCTAGCAAAAGCTCACGCGCAAATGTTGAGTGCGATCCCTGACCGCCAAATAGCAGCAGTGTGAGCAAATAAAGGAAACAAGGAATGCCTGATTCTTTAAATTTGGATGAATTGCGTCAGCAAATTGATGACACTGACCAAGCGTTGCTATCTCTTCTGAAGCAGCGTCTCGCGCTAGTTCACGCTGTGGGCGAATACAAAAGCGAGCATGGCTTACCGGTCTATGTGCCTGAGCGTGAAGCTGAAATGCTAGCTAAGCGCCGTTCAGAAGCCGAGAAAATGGGGATTCCGCCAGACCTCATCGAAGATGTACTGCGCCGCGCAATGCGCGAGTCTTATAGCAGCGAGAACGATGCGGGCTTTAAAACTATTAAACCTACTGCCGGTGACATTGTTGTTGTTGGCGGACGCGGAAAACTCGGTGCGTTATTTGTAAAAATGTTCCGTTTGTCCGGCTATAAAGTGTTGGTGTTGGGGCGGGATGATTGGCATAGAGCTGAAGAGTTAGTCGGCAATGCCAGTTTGGTTGTGGTTTCGGTGCCTATTGATCGCACTGTAGAAACCATTGAGCGTTTACCTAAGTTACCGGCTGATTGCACATTGGCTGATTTAACCTCTGTGAAGCAACCTGCCATGAAGGCGATGTTAGCAAGCCACAACGGTCCTGTTGTGGGGTTGCACCCGATGTTCGGCCCCGATATTGCGAGCTTTGCAAAACAGGTCATTATCTTCTGTGAGGGTCGCAGCTCTGAACAATATAGCTGGGTGCTAGAGCAAATGAAGCTCTGGGGCAGTAACTTAGTCGAATCTAATGGCCAAGAACATGACGAAACCATGTCTTTGGTTCAAGCGCTTCGACATTTCACGAGCTTTGCTTATGGCATGCATTTGCAAAGCGAAAACGCTGATCTGAAACGTTTATTGGCGTTCAGTTCACCGATTTACCGTTTGGAGTTGGCAATGGTAGGGCGCTTGTTTGCGCAAGACCCAGAGCTCTATGTTGAAATCATTACCGCTGCGCCAGAAAACGTCAAAATGTTTAAGCGTTATTTGTCTAATTTTGGCGAAGCGCTGGAGTTACTAGAGCAGGGCGATAGTGACGCATTTGTGAAACGGTTCCGTGAAGTATCTGATTGGTTTGGCCATTTTGCGACTCA
Organism: Echinimonas agarilytica; assembly: GCF_023703465.1. Classification (NCBI taxonomy): domain Bacteria; kingdom Pseudomonadati; phylum Pseudomonadota; class Gammaproteobacteria; order Alteromonadales; family Echinimonadaceae; genus Echinimonas; species Echinimonas agarilytica. Next base: position 175,536 of record NZ_JAMQGP010000006.1, read on the forward strand.
ATTTCAGGCCGAAAGCCGTGACCTATTGTTAGCGGCTCACGACCGAGTGACGCATGACGACTGAGCAAAGTTGCATAGACTCGGGCCACATCGTTCGGGTTCGCTACTGTACAAAATGCCGATGGATGATGCGCGCAGGTTGGACAGCCCAAGAGTTGCTCACAACGTTTCAAGAAGAATTATGTGAGGTGGCGATTGGGCCGGGTCGTCAAGGTCAATTTGATGTGTGGTGCAATGACCAATTAATTTGGTGCCGCAAACGCGAAGGTGGCTTTCCAGAGCTCAAAGTATTAAAACAGCGCATTCGAGATGTGATTGCACCCACTAAAAACTTGGGTCACTCTGATCAAAGTGAATAGTGACGTGATTGTCGAGCACACTCAATATATGAAAAAGCCAGCGTTGTAGCTGGCTTTTTTATTTTGGTGTGTCTTAGTCCCAATCGGGGTCGGGGAGCTCTTGGTAGTCAAAGTAGTCAAAATCAGCATGTAACGCTTGGCCCGATATATCTGCCGCAAATAACCCAACGAGTGTGCCGGTAAAACGAAATACATCCGGCCCGCCTTCGTCAGACATTGGAGTGCTGTTCAGTTGAGGGCCGATTTTGTGCCATGAATCACCGTCTACTGAGTAGCTAAATTGATACCAGACTTTCTCTAAATCTACCTTCAGATACACACGACCCAAGTGCTCAATTTCAACTTCATCATATTCGTCATAGATATCATCTTGAAATTGCACAATTTGCAATATCGTAGCGCCATTGTCGTTTAAGGTTTGCTTTAAGAAGTAGTGGCTGCCTTTTGCGTAATACACCACCAAGCCTGCCATTTGCAGGGGGCTCATTGGGTTAAATTCCATGGCAGTTTCGGCAGAGGCATAAAAACTTTGAAGGCGGCGCGCAACTAAACTTTGCTCATATCGAGAATATAGATAGTGACGCCCCACCAAGCGTAAAAAACCGGGTCTCTCCGTCAAGCTCATCCAGCTGTTGTCAAAGGGCTCTCTGAGAGATTGGTAGTGCAAATTAATATTGGGCTCATCAAAATGATCCTGTGCTCGCTCGGTAGGCCATGGGCAGTCCGCAAGATCGGGTGCTTGCACCTCTTCAAAAGGCGTATTGCCGCCTTGAGCAAGCTCTGGCCAACCATCGACCCAAGACACCTGCTGAATGGCAGATTCTCGTCCGAGAATACTTCTGCCCGAGCCGTATTGGGGCGCAAATTGATAGCCTTCGGGGTTTTTTAGTGGGCGGCTGCATAAGTGAGTCATGTACCACTCACCGTTTTGAGTTTCAAAGAAGAAACCATGGCCCGCGCGTTGCAACCTCGCATTTTCTTTAAAGCGAGAGGTCAGCATCGGATTGTTGGGATGTACTTCGTATGGCCCCCACACAGACTTAGAACGGCATACTGTGACAGCATGATCAAACTCGGTGCCGCCCTCGGCTGTTACTAAATAATAATAGCCATCTTTTTTCAGAATTTGAGGGCCTTCAGTGCAGCCTAATTCGGTGCCTTTAAAAATGTTTTTTATGGGGCCGGTCAGCGTTCCGTTGTTGGCATCAAACTCTTGAAGCACGATTCCACCGAAGTAATTTGTATTTTTACGGCCATCCCAAATCATGTTGACCATGTATTTTTTGCCGTCATCGTCATGAAACATCGACGGATCAAAACCATAGTTGCCAATTGAAATCGGATCGCTCCACGGGCCTTCAATGGATTCTGCGGTAACGACAAAACAAGGCGTTGCCATCCAGCTGCCACCGCGACAGGCATGGGTATTGCTGAAACATAACCAGAAACGACCATCTGCGTAAGAAAGTGTAGGCGCATACACTCCTTCGGAGTTGTCCATGCCGCGCATATCAAGTAATTCAACAGTATCTAATGCGCGAGTCAGTAAACGCCAATTGACAAGATCTTTGGAGTGGTGGATTTGAATGCCTGGAAACCACTCGAATGTGGAAGTAACAATGTAGTAGTCGTCACCGACGCGACAAATGGATGGATCCGGGTTAAATCCGCGAATGACTGGGTTTTTAATGAGTGACATGTGATCCCCTTTGTTTTTATAATTATAAGGCTATTGCTTTTAAATCCATTTGAATGTAGAAAATTTACTATTCAGTATAAATAAATTGTGGTTTGTTGATTATGAGTGTGAGCCCGGTCAGTTTTGAGAATATTCATTTGCCGTCGGCCAGTAGTTTTGGTTTGCGTCATTACCAATTGCCACCATCGTTAGCGCTTAAAGCTCAACCGCATTTTCATATGATGTATGAATGTATGTGGTTTCGCGAGATAGAAGGTGAAGTTGAAATTAATGATGTGATCTACTCGCTCTCGCCGGGAACACTCATGTTTGTTCCGACGCTTCAAGCTCATTCAATGCGGTCATCAGCATCAGACCAAGATTTCTTTCTATTTCAGTATGAGGCTCGGCTATATCGTGAGCTTGATTTAACTCCATCTCATCAACCCATGATGGTGCCCCTTGTATCTAAACTAGATCAGGATAGCGCTCAACATCTGAATCATTTATTAAAATGGAGCACTGAGTTAGGTGAACAAGCGCTAGAGTGGGGTATGAAAGCAAGTTTACTCAAGGCTCTTTTGTTGTTCATTCATCAGCAGCAATTAAAACAACAGCTTGAACCGTTCGATGGTACTTCTCCGGCTGTTTCGCACAAAAGCATGGCTAGAATATTGCCGCTGTTGCAAACGATTGAACAAGGCGATGCGTTGAGAATGTCGCTGGATGATGCCGCTGAATTTTGTGGTATGTCTCGCTATCACTTCTCTCGAACATTTAAATCATTGTTTGGGCAGAATTTTAAGGACTATTTGTTGCGACGTAAAATCAGTGCAGCGGTGTCTTTGTTGATTCATAGCGAACAAAGCATTGCAGATATTGCGTATCAATGTGAATTTACCGACACGGCATATTTTTGTTCCAAATTTCGCCAGCAAATGGGGCAGACACCGGGAGAATTTAGGCGTCTGCTCATCAATATTAATGAATTCTAACGTGATGACTCCTTTGATCCTGATGGCGATTCAGGGTCCGTGAGTTCCAATGGTACCGATTCTGGCATATGGACGTGAACATCTCGTTGAGGGAACGGAATTGACACGCCTTCTTCGTCAAATTTCATTTTGACTTGGCGCGTGATGTCCCAATAGACATTCCAGTAATTCGCTGTTTTTACCCAAGGGCGAACCCAAAAATCAACAGAAGATTCGCCTAGGTTGGCAACTTTAACGATAGGTTCAGGGTGAGGGAGCACTAAATCGTGCGCCTCTAATACTTCGTGTATGGCTTTTTCTGCTTTGGCAATGTCATCGCTGTACCCAATACCAAAAATGAGGTCAACCCGGCGTATACGCTCAGCGGTAACATTGGTAATGATGTCGTCCCAGATTTTATTGTTGGGCACAATAATGCGTTGGTTATCGAACGTTTTGATGGTGGCATTCACTAAGCTTAATTTTTCCACTGTGCCGGTAATACCTCCGGCGACCACAACATCATCGACATCAAATGGGCGATAGATTAGGATCATCAAGCCAGATGCAAAGTTAGACAGAGTCCCTTGCAAGGCAAAACCAATCACAATACCGGCAACCCCGAAACCTGCCAGCAGTGGCGCTACTTCAATTCCAATTTGGCCCAAGGCCACCAGAAAGCCAAACAGCATCACTAATTTATGTGCGATAGAAGCGAAGAAGTCTTGTAGCAAGCGCGATAGGTTCAATTTAGATGCATTGGTGGCTTTGACGACTAAGCGCCGAACCAAGCCTGCAATAAAACGGAATGCGATGATAATGGCACCGAACAGAATCAGCTTAAACGTAAAATCTGGGCCATGTTCAAACAACCACTGCCCCATGTGTGTAAACCATCTTGAGACGAGTCGAGACATCACCGCAAAGTTGAAAATGTCCTCTGTGACAGAACCTGTGCTGGCAATCAGCGTTTCTTTGTAGCTACTTGTATTCGCGCCAATGGAGTCCATGGTGTTGATAAGCAGCTCTAGGCTAGTGTTGCAGCTGTCACGTTTGATTTGAAACGCCTTGATGGATGCGTCTAATGGCGAGACTTCGGATTCGAGTGCCGAACTTTTGGCCGTGATCAGTTCAGAAAGGCGCGAATGGCTATAGTTCAACAATAGGCTGACATTGTCGGCGCGTTCATATAGAGCCTGCTCAAATGCGCGCGTTGGCTTTTTAACGTCCGAACCAAGCCGCTCTAACCACTGAATCAAATCCAATCGAAAAACGGTGATGTGATCGACACGTTTTTGCACTTCGCTCATTTGTTCTTCTTGTGCCAATAACTTTTCACCTTCGAGCTGGTGATTTTCTGCCCGCAGGTCGTTCACTTGCTTGTTTAAAGTTTCATTGAACTGCGTGGCGAGATGTAACTGTCGAGAAAAGATTCCTTTCGCGGTTTCGACCTGTTTGGGACTCATATTGGTGACGGCATCGCCTTCTTCAATATATTCAGTCATCAATAATTTTTGTTCGTCGACCAGTCGAGAAACTCGAAGTTTTAGCAGCAATTTTTGTTCGCCTTTGAGCGGCTCGCTGATCTTCAAGTACTTTGTGAGCTGTTGATCAATTTCAACGATCTGATTGATCACTGGCTGATGAGAGTCTTCCGCTAATACGGCCCAAGCCATGCAAGTAAACACCATAGCGATGAGCTGTGTAACGAGGTTCGACCGTGGAATATGTTTCATGAATTCATTCCCTGAGCAAAATACTGGGCAAAGTGTAGCTGGCAATAAAGATCTTTGGAATCAAATAGCAATGTAATATGTGCAAGTGATGAGGGCCTTCCTACTTTATTTAAGCGTGAAATCTTGAGGGTTTGTACGATACTTAATCAACTAATGGGAGGCAAACATGCGCGAACGTGGATTTACTCTGATCGAGCTTACCGCTGTTTTGGTGATGGTGGCCATTGTCTCCAGCTTTGCAGTTCCAAGATTTACTGACACTCACAAAAGTGCGGTTGAAAGCAATTTAGAAGCTATGCGCGGCGCGTTGAGTTCAGCCGTTGATTTAGTGCACATGAAAGCTCAAATCGAAGGGAAAATCTCTGGCAGTGATAGCGTGGATGTAGGAGGAACCACCATTTCTATTTTTGACGGATATCCTATTGCGCATTGGAATCGCTCGGTTCGATATTTAGTCAGTTTAGACGATGAGTCTTTTTCCAGAGTGAATTCTGAATGTGACAGTGACTGGTGTGGGCGAGGCAATCAGCTCAGCCTTCCCGGACAGCTCTCTATTAGTATCATGGGGCGTGCAGCGAAAGTGTGGCTCAACGGCTACGAGTGGGCTGATTCATGCAGTGTTTACTATGTGAATAACCTTGATGGCAGCCCACCACTCATTGATGTTGTAACGGACGGCTGTTAATTAACTGCTGTTTCTGAACGAACATTGCGGGACAATGAACAGAGTTGTGTTGCTTAATTTATCTGAATACCAATATGACCATTCAATCATTACGTTTTAGCTCATCGAAAACGAAGCCTTAAACGTCCTCTGAAGCCTTGTTGAAGACTTATTCGGACATGTTAGGCTGATTGGCGATTGAGTTGCTCTGACGACCACACAGCTTCTTACTCAAGAGCTCGACTTCCAATACCCTTAGCTACATGTTTAAAATGATACTTTGACTGTAAAAGGTGCTGATGGGAGTGACAGGGTTCAGGGCCTCCAACATCGTTCAGCTTACCGGGAGGCAAATCGATTTGGAGAGTGGTATCCATGAGACTAGGCCTTGGCACGCCTTAGCGGCGTCCTAAAACGTTACAGGGTACCGTAGCTCTGCATCCTGCCGTGGGCTAAATAAAGCTGTTCAAGCTTGCTCCAGACGTTTGAGTCGAACCTCGCTGGGTGATTTTCAACCGCTTCTTTTTGAAATGGTATGGGATAGAAAACAAAAAAGCCCCGTTCTTTCGAACGGGGCTTCGTTGTGATGGTGCCCAGAGGCGGAATCGAACCACCGACACGGGGATTTTCAATCCCCTGCTCTACCGACTGAGCTATCTGGGCGAATAAATGGTGCCGGCTGCCGGAGTCGAACTGGCGACCTACTGATTACAAGTCAGTTGCTCTACCAACTGAGCTAAGCCGGCACACTAAAACCGTGTGCATTCACTGCAACTTTATTCGCTGTTAAGAAGCTACGCTTAAGTCTTTCCCGACTCGCTTTGCCCTCTCAACGGGGCGCTATTAAACGGATTTTGAGGTTCTAAGTCAATAGGTTTTTTTCAGTTTTTTTATTTGGCCCGTTTTTTGACCAAACTTGCGTCATATTTGTGCTATTTCACACGTTCTTTTCTGAAATTGAGCAAAAAAAGCCCAACGTAAACGTTGGGCAAAAATTACAGGAGAAGAGGCAATGACGTGCCTTTCACATACACTGAGTGTTTAGTGCGCAACACCAAACTCGTTTTTGAGGAATAAATTCCTCAGTAATCGATGACCAACCTTTGATTTGATTCGACATTCGATTGAATTTGTTCTCGGCCATCGGGCCAAATGATTTTTAATTCGCTGACCGTGTCATGTTCTCCCAAGCCAAAATGAACCTGTGCAGGATTCTGAGAAACATAGTTGTTTTCGTTTCGAACCTCTCTCATCTGCACTACGCCATCAGAAGTGGTGATGTACACCCGAGCACCCAATGCTTCAGTATTTCCATTCGCTTGGCGCAATTTAATACCAAGGTAATTTCCTAAAGTACTACTGCCTAAATTTTCAAATAAAGACAGGCCATTGGTAGATGTAATACTGTTTTGACTGGTAAGAATGTCCACATCGCCATCGCCATCAGAGTCAAAACAACTCACACCGCGACCGAGCCCAGTCTCTTCAAGCTGTGCTTGCTGCGCATATTCGGTATACGTACCGTCAGCATTGGCCATGAATAGTGTGGAAGGGTCATTGGCGTAGTCGATAGATGTATCGGTATTGTAGATGCCGACGAGCTCTTCCCAGCCATTGGTGACATAAATATCGAGCAATCCGTCGTTGTTGAAATCTGCAAAGCAAGTGCCCCACGCCCAACCCGATTGGTGCACTTCGTACTCCAGTTGATCTGCGTGTGGCGTTGTAGAAAAACTTCCTTCACCCTGATTGGTGTATAAGAAATTACCTGGACTACGAATGAGTCCTGTTGAAGGGTTTTTGTCGTAAATTGCGGTGACAAACCAATCCAGATCTCCGTCGTTGTCCGCATCGGCAATGGCTGCGCCCATGCCATTCGCATCAACAATAATGTCTCTATCTGTCACATTTTCGAAGGTGCCGTTCATCAGGTTCATAAATACCATGGAGGTACCAAAATCACCGGTGATGAGCAAATCTACGAAGCCATCATTGTTAATGTCGGCAAAATTTGGCGTGAAGGTGTAATCCAAGTCACCAAACATACCGTTGCCATTCCAGACGTAAATAGTGTCGGTTATCCCTGCACTTTTACTGATGTTCTCAAATTGGAATCCACCTTTGTTCAGCCATAAATGTTCAGACTGGCTTAACGTGGCGTCTGGCGTGTTGCCCCAATGAGTAAGAGCTAAATCTAAATCACCGTCGTTGTCGATATCGCCGAAAGCTGCGCCAATGGTGTTCAACGCAGTGATATTGAGGCCTGTGTTCGCAGTGATGTCGGTAAACGTACCATCACCATTGTTACTAAAGACGTAAATTGAATGTCCTTCAATTGCGCCGATCAATAAATCTAAATCACCATCTCCGTCAATATCGGCAAACATTGGACCGCTGCCTTTGTGATTGGCGATAGAAACGCCAGCCGTTGTAGCGACATCTTCAAATTGGTTATTTCCATTGTTCTGAAAGAGCTGGCTAGGAGTACTATCACCTGCTGCAATAAAGATGTCGACATCTCCATCTCCATCGTAGTCACCGACTGCGTGGCCTCCGGCAAACAGTTGCTCCATTGATTCTTCATCTCGATTTTGAATCGAGAACATGTGTGATAAACCTGAATCGGTGGGCGATAATGCAGAAAACGTTATGAGCGCTTCTGGTTCTGGGGCAGGTGGGGGCACTACGACGTTTGAGCCGTCACTACCACCGCCTCCACCACCACAGGCGGCAAGTACAAAGGACAACCCGATTATAAATCGTGTTTTTTGATGAACCCAAGACATACATCTCTCCGTTGGGTGGACGAAAAAGGGTGGCCCATAAAGAGCCACCCGTATTCACGTTTTATTCAAAACGATAATGCACATTTACTCCAAATGTGCGTGGAGGATTGTAGTAGGCAAATGAGCCATAAGGTGTATCTGAAATACCTCCGTCAGCTGTTTTGACTGCTTCATCAGTAAAGTTGTTAACGTAAGCTTCGATGGTGTACGGGTATTTGCCCGACTCATATCGAACGCTTGCGTCCCAAAGTTGAAAACTTTCTTGAGAGCGAAGGTTCTTCACTACATTTTCTGTCTTAGTCGCTGTGTAGTTGCCGGCTCCGTCAACATACGCAGTGTCAAGGTTGAACTCATCTAAGAAATATTCGTCAGAGATTTGAACCTTGATACGAGGTACAAGGTAGCCGTGGCCTAAATCAAACTCATGCTCATAAGCAAGCGTAAAGTCGTAATCAGGAGCGCGAACCAATTTGTTGCCACTTAAATCAAGTGTCCCTGCAGGGCCTGGCTTGTTATAGACCTGAGCGGCAGTGTTCCCCGCATTATAATATTCATCGTATTCAGCGCTTAAGAATGCACCAGACAAGTTGAAGCGACCATTTTCAAACACTAACCATTCAAGTTCGATTTCCAAACCCTCAATAGTCGCTTCGGCCGCATTAGTCGTTCCTAATGAACCTTTATTTGAGTCTAACTCACCGTCGCCATCTGTATCGATAAGCTGAGGTGCCGACACTTGCAAATCTTCATAGTCCATTTTGTATGCAGCGATATTAGCTTTGAGCAATCCGTCGAGCCAGAACGACTTCAAACCAATTTCGTAGTTCGTTAATTCTTCCGGTGCCGCTGTACCACCAGTATCTTGCAAAATACCCGACTTAAAGCCTGTGCTCACACTGGCGTATGTCATGATATCTTCAGTGGCTTTCCAGTCAGCACGAACTAACCAAGTGGTTTTGTCCCACTCATTGTTACGCTCGTTATTTGGATCATCCAAGTCAGGATTGTAGTTCGGGTTTGGGTTGTCATTGACTTGACGGACCCAGCAGTGAGTATCGGCTGGCATACCTGCATTACTGCCGTTGTTCACAGCTCCAGCTTGGATGTTGGCGTCTTCATAAGGTGTGCCAAAGTCGCCTTGCAGAGAACTCCATGCGAACGGACCGCGTAAGTTCATATCACAGTTGAGTGAGCGTCCCCCTTTATCGGTTTTCTCATCTTCCATGTAACGAGCCCCAGCGGTGAGCTTGAGTTCTTCGGTGAGCTCATAATCAACTTGTGCGAACACGGCTTTTGTTTCTAACTGGCGGTCGGGTTGGATGAATATGGCTCCACCAGCTTCGTCACCACCACCAATCCAGTTGCCACCACCAACGTTGTACAAATCGATATCGAACCGAATCGCATTTTCTTCTTTACTGGTGTAAGCACCTACAATCCAGTTGAATGGGCCGTCGTTGTTGCTTCGTGCTTGAATTTCGTGCGACCAAAACTCGTAGTCAGACCATTCCGTTCTGTTTTCTTGGAACGTTGTTGCAGATACACCTAAATCGGTATCCGTGACTTGAGAACGTTTTTGCTTGTTGTAACCGAGAACATATGAAACGTCGATCCCGTCGGTAATTGCATAGTCAATACGAGAGCTGATCCCTAAGTTGGTCATATCAACCGAACCAGGGCTGTCGACTACGGCTACGCGGTCATCATGCTTTTCGACAATGTATGGGTCAATCTGAATATAACCTGTGCCTTGATCTTCATACCATTCTGCTGTTGTTAACCACGTTAAACGGTCACCTCCATCATAAAGAGCACTAAGGCGGAACGATGTTTGGTCGGCTGAATCATAGCCTTTTTGGTTTCCGTCTTTAGAGACTGCAAACCCTGTAGCCGGTGCATCAAAGCGAGCACCACCGCCGATTGCAGAACCTTCTTTCAAATAGTAATCGTCATAGGAACTAATATTATCAACATAGCCTTCGTGCTGTTGATGATAACCGGCAAATCGTAATGCAAATGAGTCGCTTACTGGTAAGTTCACGGCTCCTTTAAACATTTGCGAACCGTAGTTACCAAATCCAATTGAAGAGTCTCCTTCAAACTCACCGATACGTGGCTTTTTGGTATATAAATTGATTGCACCTACGGTTGCGTTTCGGCCGAATAGTGTTCCCTGAGGGCCACGTAATACTTCGACGCGTTCCAAGTCGTACATGAGTACTGCGGCGCCTTGTGGGCGAGGCGAGTACACATCATTCACGTGGAATGCGACCGCTGGATCGCCAAGTTCAGTTCGGTTTGTACTACCCACACCCCTCATAGTCACGTCAAGAGCGTTCGAATCGCCATGTGTTGCAATGTTAAGTGTTGGTACCAAACTGACCAGATCTCGTACGGTTTTGACTTGGTTCTTTTCAAGCGTATCGGGTGTAAACGCTGAAATCGCAATAGGCGTTTCTTGTTCACTTGATACACGCTTTGTTGCCGTCACCTCAATGACTTCAATTCCGCGTTTTGTGTCTTCCGTAACTTCTTCTTGCGCCCAAGCTGAAGACGCGGCAATTGCCGCACCCACAGCGAGAGCTACTGTTGAGACTTTCATAGTCTTTTTCATTTTCCCCACCATTGTCTTGGTTTGTTATTGAAGACTTTTTCAACCACTAACTTTTTGATTAGTTGAGTGAAATCGTTTTCATATTAATCCGTTATGTTGCCCATTTGAGTTAATTTTTACTTCTTATTGGGTTCAGCTTTGCCTGAAAACGTTATCTTTTTCAGGAGTTCGCCCTGAACAACGATGTTAATATTTGGTTATGAAGTATGTAATTGTCAACTCGCCAACCTTTTAATTTGTGTGAGCTAGGTTCAACTTCACTCTAATTAATTTTAAATTTATTATTTATCAGTGCTTTAGTGTGGCTATGGGGAAGTGTGAGCTTTGTCATGAAATCGTTTTTATATTTTTCTTTCGAACTAATTCGTTATTGGCTTAATGCCTTTTTTTGTTGATGTAAATTGCATAATCGTTAAAAAACCGAATGATTTTCTTGAAAACGATTTCATTGTGATTTAATTTTACGGCATTCAAAAATAACAATGGTAAACAGGGCTTAAATGAACTCTTTTGAAGAGCAGATCAAAAGTGAAATCACGATGTGCATCATGCCATTTTGGATGTACAAAGCCAGTGACCAACAAAATGGTGGTTACTGGGGATCTGTGTTGGCAAATGGATTTATTGATAAAAATGCTGACAAAGGAGGCATTTTTCATGCTCGCTTATTGTGGAGTTTTAGTTCGGCATATGAATGCTTTAGAACGGAATCTTACAAAGAACATGCGATTCGTTGTTATGCATTCATAGCCTCTAAGCTTACTTCAGAAACGGGCTTGGAACTGGTTTGGAGTCAAACTTTAGGCGAGCGTTTTGCAACGCATGAAGATTACCTAGTGACACAATGTTATTACCTTTATGCCATTTCTAAATATGAACAGGTGATTTCTCCTCACTTAGGTAAGTCCAAAAAAATATTTGCTCACTTAGAAAATTTATTTACTGAATATTTACTGAAAAAAGGCAAAGCCGGTGAATTATGGCGAGGCTACTTACATATGCTGGAGGCTGTTGATGCCTACTTGCAAGTCGATCCGAATAATTTATCGGCCCAAAGCGTATTCAGTGGGTTGTTTGAACGCGCGTCTCAGCTGTTAAGAACCATTGATGACGAACAAATTTCTAGTTTGAACTGGGGCCGCATCAGTGCAACATCCTGGCTTCTATCAACTTATTACCAGGCGCACTCGACACTTCTCAGTAATATGAGTATCGAGCCTATTGCGCAAAGTCTAAGAACGAAAGTAGCGCAAGAAATGGAAATGCAACAGCAACCAGGAATTCCCTTGTGCCAATTGGATTCAACTCGCTACGGCTGGGTGCAAGCAGAAGCAATGGTAAGCCTGTGGTTCTATGCCAAAGACTCTCTCGGTCATGGGCGATCTAATACATTGCTTAAACAATGGCAGTTTATTCGAGAGCGCATTAGTGATCACCAATTTGGAGAATGGCGCATTGAAGCACTGAAGGAAGACACGCAGGGCTCAACACTTGAAAAAGCAGGCTTCTGGAAGTGTCCGTACCATAACTTACGCGCATGCTTAACTATTTATAAAGAATTGTTCGCGTCAAAAACGACTTTACGGGAAACACAATGCAAATAACCTCTCTCGACTTAGCCATCATTTTTGCCTATTTAGGGGCAACGATCGTTATTGGTCTGTTGTTAAAACGCCGCGCATCTAAGAACTTGGAGAGCTACTTTATGGGGGGGAAAACCCTCCCGTGGTATATGTTGGGGTTGTCGAATGCTTCTGGAATGTTCGACATATCAGGCACCATGTGGCTTGTGACTCTTTGTTTTATATACGGAATGAAGAGCATTTGGGTTCCTTGGTTGTGGCCAGTATTTAACCAAGTGTTCTTGATGGTCTATTTGAGCATTTGGCTACGACGGTCTAACGTTTTGACCGGTGCGGAATGGATTAGAACGCGGTTTGGTGATGATATGGGTGGCAAAATGTCACACATGGTTGTTGTCTTGTTCGCGGTCATTAGTGTGCTCGGATTTCTTGCCTATGGCTTTGTGGGTGTGGGCAAATTCATGGAAATATTTATTCCATGGGAAGTGGTACAGAACTATGTGCCTTTTGAGGTTGCACCTCAATATGTACCGCATTTATACGGCATATTCTTTACCGCTATCGCAACGTTTTACGTCATGCTCGGTGGCATGATGAGTATTGTTTTTGCTGATTTATTGCAGTTTGCCATTATGACAGTAGCAGCATTGAGTATCGGTATTATTGCGATGATTAATGTTAGCCCTGAAATGTTGCAAGCAATGACGCCAGAGGGCTGGGCCAACCCATTCTTTGGGTGGACACTAGAACTTGATTGGGCGGGCAAAGTAAATGAGATCAACGACAAAATCGCAAGTGATGGTTACTCCCTATTTGCCATTTTTGTCATGATGATGCTGTTCAAAGGTGTTTTGGTCAGCGCGGCTGGCCCTGCTCCAAACTACGACATGCAAAAAATATTGGCCACGCGTAGCCCGAAAGAAGCCGCGAAAATGAGTGGTTTTGTATCTATTGTATTGATGCCGATACGGTATTTTATGATTGCCGGATTTGCCATACTCGCGATCGTATTTTACGAGCGTTTAGACCTCTCTCGAAACGGTTCAATCGACTTCGAGAATATACTCCCAAGTGCGATTTTAGAATTTGCCCCGGTAGGTATTCTCGGGCTACTTCTTGCCGGTTTGCTTGCGGCCTTTATGTCGACGTTTGCTTCGACCGTTAATGCAGCGCCAGCCTACCTTGTAAATGATATCTACAAGCGCTATTTCAAACCGGATGCTTCCAATAAAGTCTTGATTCGCGCGAGCTATACCGTGTCCGTTGGTGTTGTGGTGATCAGCACATTCATTGGTTTGTATGTGCAAAGTATTAACAGCGTATTGCAGTGGATCGTATCGGGCTTGTGGGGCGGGTACGTCGTCTCAAATGTCTTAAAGTGGTACTGGTGGCGACTCAATGGCCAAGGGTACTTCTGGGGCATGATGTCAGGCATCATTGGCGCATTATTGTTCCCAGTAATTTTTGATGGTGTTTTCCCTGAGATTGCATCAGACATTCTTCCTTTGTATTTGTTTCCTTTGCTGCTTCTTATTTCGGGAGTGACATGCGTTGCGGCCAGCCTTTTGACTGAGCCAGAAGATCGAGAGCTATTGAAGAAGTTCTACAAAACTGTGAATCCATGGGGGTTCTGGGGGCCAATTCGTAAAGAAGTTGAAGCGGAAAATCCTGATTTTAAAGCCAATCCTCACTTCAAACGTGACATGGCAAACGTAGGTGTTGGGGTCATGCTTCAAACTTGCTTGGTCGCACTTCCTATCTACATCGTTATTCAAGAATGGCAGTCGATGTCTATCACACTCGTTGTGTTAATGGGCACCGCGTTGTTTTTGAAGAAAAACTGGTATAACAAGCTTGAAGATTAATTATGAAAAATGAAAGTTATGGCTTTTTCGACGATGCCAATAAAGAATATGTCGTTACCACACCGTTTACTCCGTTGCCTTGGATTAACTATTTAGGCAACAACGGTTTCTTTTCTCTAATTTCAAATACATCGGGTGGTTACAGCTTCTATCGAGACGCGAAATTTCGACGCCTAACGAGGTATCGCTACAATAATGTACCGATGGACTCAGGTGGTCGATACTTCTATGTGAAGGATGGCGACACCGTCTGGACTCCGGGTGGACGCCCAGTAAGAACTGAGCTTGATCACTACGAATGCCGTCACGGTATGGGCTACAGTAAATTTATTGGAGTTAAAAACAAGGTTAAAACCGAGCAAACAACATTTGTACCGCTTGATGAACTGTGTGAAGTGCATCGAGTGACCGTGACCAATGAAGGGAGCGAGCCTAAATCATTGAAGTTATTCTCTTCACTGGAGTGGTGTTTGTGGAATGCTGAGGATGATGGAGCAAACTTTCAACGCAACTTTTCCACCGGCGAAGTGGAAGTTGACGGTAGCGCCTTGTATCACAAAACTGAATATCGCGAGCGACGTAGTCATTACTCATTCTTTAATGTAAACGTTCCCATTGACGGCTTCGATACCGACAGGCAACACTTTGTAGGTAATTACAACGATTACTCTTGTCCTAAAGCCGTAATGGATGGTGCTTGCACTAATTCTATTGCGCATGGCTGGTCTCCTGTCGCGGCACATCAAGTCAACGTTGATCTTCAGCCGGGTGAAAGTAAGACGCTTGTATTTGTGCTGGGCTATATCGAAGTGCCATTTGAAGACAAATGGGAATCAAAAGGGGTGATTAACAAAACCCCGGCCCGAGCAATGATGGCTAAATATGACAATGCTGAAAAAGTCGCTGCGTCACTGCAACAACTTGCAGACTACTGGGATGATTTGCTATCAAGATTTACCGTCAATTCTGAAGATGAACGCCTGAACCGTTCACTCAATATTTGGAACCAATATCAAAATATGGTGACATTCAATATGTCACGTAGTGCCTCGTTCTTTGAGTCAGGTATTGGCCGAGGCATGGGCTTTCGCGACTCTAACCAAGACACCATTGGTTTCGCCCATATGGTTCCGTCTGCGGTGAAAGATCGCATTGTAGATTTAGCGGCAACCCAGCAATCCGATGGTTCTGCATATCACCAGTATCAACCGTTGACCAAAAAAGGGAATGCGGATATCGGAGGCAATTTTAACGACGATCCCATGTGGTTAGTGTTGGCTGTTGCGAACTATGTGAAAGAAACAGGCGATCAAGCATTCTTATCTCAAGTGGTTCCATTTGAGGATACGCCAGATGTTGCAAGCACTATTTACGATCATCTAAAAGCCTCTTTTTACCATGTTGTGAATAACTTAGGGCCTCACGGTTTACCATTGATTGGGCGAGCGGATTGGAACGATTGCCTCAACCTAAATTGCTTCTCGACCGAACCGAATGAGTCCTATCAAACCACGCAACGAGGCGATAGCAAAGTCGCGGAATCATTGATGATTGCCGGACAATTTGTACTCTACGGCGAAGAGTTCATCCGTATTGCCGAACTGCTTGGTGAGCAAGATGATGCCCAACAAGCTTCGCCTCATATTCAAGCTATGATTGAGTCTGTGAAAACACATGGCTGGGACGGTGAATGGTTCCTTCGAGCCTATGATTCGGAAAGTCAGCCGATTGGCAGCCAGAGCAACGAAGAGGGTAAAATTTTCATCGAATCTCAAGGCTTCTGTACGATGGCAGGTATTGGTTTCGATGATGGAAAGGCCAAGCAAGCACTTGATTCTGTAGAGAAGCATTTGTCCTGTGAATACGGAATTATGCTGCAACAACCCGCATTTACCGAATATAAGCCACTGTATGGTGAAATCACATCTTACCCGCCTGGCTATAAAGAAAATGCAGGTATCTTCTGCCATAACAACCCCTGGATAGTGGTTGCTGAAGCAATGCTTGGCCGTGCCGACAAAGCGTTGAGCTACTACACACGCATCACGCCTGCCTTTATTGAGCATTTGGCTGGGCGTCACAAAACTGAACCATATGTTTATTCTCAGATGATTTCAGGTGCCGATGCATTTATTCAAGGTGAAGCTAAAAACTCTTGGCTTACCGGTACTGCGGCTTGGAATTATTATGCTGCAACCCAATATCTAGTCGGAATTAGACCTGAATATGAGGGGCTTAGAATTGATCCATGTCTCCATGAAAGTCTTGGAAATGTTTCAATCAAACGCCAATTCAGAGGGGCTGAATACGATATCGAAATTCGTCAAAACGGTGGTTCTGGAAAGGGCTTACAAAGCTTGAGTATTGATGGCGTTGAAATCGAAGGCGACTTAATCGATTATTCTAAATTCAACGGTAAGCATCAAGTTATTGCTGTTTTGAATTAATGATGTAAACGTTATCGGTGATGTAAAAAAGGCTCCAATTGGAGCCTTTTTTATTTGTAAATACTCAATCGCTTAGTTAGCTCGGAGCAGGGCCTGTACTGTCTCGAATGACCAATTCTAACGGAAGTTTTAGATACGTAGGCTCCAGTGTTTTGTCATTCATTTGTGCAATAAGTGCTTGAATGCATTGACGTCCTATGTCTTCTACAGGTTGCGCCACAGTCGTGAGTGCGGGTTGAATAACCTTAGAATATAAAATGTCGTCAAAACCAATAACAGACATATCTTCTGGCACACGGTAGTCGTTTTTGTTTAAAACATTGACTGCACCGATAGCCATATCGTCATTAAAACAGAAGATTGCGGTAGGGCGCTGCTTGAATTGCAACAAACGCTCTGTGAGTTCAATGCCGGATTCAACTTGGTAGTTTCCCTCACAAATAAGTTTGTCATCAACAGTGATCCCTGCCTCGGTAAGAGCTTCACGATAGCCTTCCAAGCGTCGCTGTGTACTCACTGTACTAAGAGGACCTGTGATTGCGGCAATGCGGCGATGACCCAAATCAATTAGGTGATTCACAGCTTCTTTCGAAGCTCCTTCATTATCAACAATGACCTTAGAAATTCCCTCTAAATCAAGCTCTTCGTTTGAGTTGACCATGGCAGGTAATTGATCTTTGATGGGGCGATCAGGGTTGATGGTAAATGGGTTTCTGCCTGAAAAATATAACAGTCCGTCGGCTTGACCAGCTTCAACCAGATCAACATATTGACGCTCACGCTCAGGGTTGCTTTGCGTATCCCCCAATAAAACTGCATATCCGTGTTGTTGTGCTTCGTGTTCTATTGCGCGAATGATGCCGGAATTAAAGGGGTTGGTAATGTCAGGAATAATGACCATGATGTTACCGCTACGTTGGGTTCGTAAGTTCATACCCATGCGGTTGGGTTTGTAGCCTGACTCTGCCACAGCGTTCAGCACACGTAATCTTGTCTCTTCAGATACCAGATCGGGAGTGCGCAATGTTCTTGAAACTGTTGCCAAAGATACGTTCGCAATACGGGCAATATCTTTGATTCCAACTTTAGCCATTCACAAAACCTCAACATTAAAAAAACATATCCATGACCTTTGAGCGATAAAGTGCAATGGATCACAGCTGATTCGATTGCTGTACTATACACTAGATGAAATCGTTTTCATGCTTTGTCGTGGGCTAATCTGAAAAAATCTGCTGTTTATCTCAAAAAATAGCATTTTTTTTCATATGGTGAAAATTATTCATAATAAAAAAGCAAGGGCAATAGACTCCAGATGAACAAAAGACTGAATACATTTGCGTGCACCTTGATGGTGGCCGGACTTATAGGTTGTGGTGGCGGTTCAAGTTCAGACGACACAATCGTCATTGATGACCCCGTTCCGACTTTAGAACCTCAAATTCGACAGTTTGCATTTGAGAATGGTGCTGTTTTAGATCCATCAGATGGGCTCGGACTTCCGAAAATATCGGAGCCGTTACCTCAGCTGGGAATGCAATTGTTTTTCTCTAAATCACTCGGAGGAGAATTGGACTCCGCATGCGTCAGTTGTCACCACCCATTGCTAGGTGGCGGAGATGATTTGTCGTTGCCGATTGGCGTAGGCGCGGTTGATCCTAACTTTTTAGGGCCAGGCCGAATGCATGATGCAACTGCATTTGAACATGATGGTGGGCCCACTATTCCGCGTAATTCACCCACAACTTTCAACATGGGTTACTGGGATAAGAGTGTATTTCACGATGGACGAATTAATGCCGTGGTAGGTGAGTTTGGTTCAAATGGTGATGATGGATTTGGTATTCAAACACCAGACGAAGGGTTTAAAGATATTGACCCCAAGGCCATTAATTTAACCCAAGCGCAAGCCATGTTTCCTGTCATATCTCAAGATGAAATGCGTGGCTTATTCGAACCTTTTGCAAGCAATGAAGATGTTCGAGATGCGCTTGCACTGCGTTTAGCGAATCAATCCATTGCAAATAACTGGTTGGAGCAATTTCAAATTGCTTTCGAGCAGCCTGAAGGAACAGCCGACACGCTCATCACTTACGACAACATTGCTATGGCGCTGGCCGAGTACGAACGTTCGCAATCGTTCGTGAAAACGCCCTTTCAAGCGTTCTTAAATGGCGATGATGACGCGATTTCTGATTCGGCTAAACAAGGCGCTATGTTGTTTTATCAAGGTGTTGATAACGGTGGTGCTGGCTGCGCGGCGTGCCACAATGGCTCCATATTTACCGATGAAGGTTTCCATGTGATTGCTACTCCGCAACTGGGACGCGGAAAAAATAACGGTCTGACCAAAGATAACGATTTTGGTCGATTCAATTTTACGAAGGGAACAGCAGATACATTTGCTTTTAGAACACCTAGTCTAGTGAACGTAACTGAAACGGCACCTTACGGTCATGCGGGGGCATTCGCTACGCTCAAAGAAGTGATTGTTCATCATCTAGACCCTGCACAATCGGTCGCAACTTATGATTACACAGCATCGGCGCTGCAACCTGGCATTCAAACAGACAATGCACAAAGAAATACTCAAGATGCAATGGCAGAGCTTGAAGTGCAAATGACGGCTGGTACAAGTTTGCTTAAGCCCGCAGCGCTGACAGATGATGAGATTGACGATTTGATAGCCTTCATTGAAAGCCTCACCGATCCGTGTACGCAAAATGCTGAATGTTTGGCGGATTGGATTCCTAGCGACCAAACGCCTGATCCAGATGGAATGAGATTGGAGCCAAGCAATTCGTTTTAAATTGCAATATTGATGTGAAGGGGCCTGAGTATTCAGGCCTTTTTTATGCGCTTTTGTTGACCGATTGTCGCTCAACAATATTTGGCTGATAGCGGCGGGTGATAGGGGCAGTTGGATCGATGTTATAGCATCGGTTCAAAATCAAGTGTGCTGCTGATATCGCCATTTCATCAATGGGAAAGTGCATCGTAGTTAGTGCAGGGTAGGTGTAGCGTGCAAAATGGAGGTTATCAAAGCCCATAATGGAGACGTCCTCGGGCACCTTTATTTGATGATCTCGACAGTATGCAATGGCGCCAAATGCCATTTCATCGTTTCCACAAAGCACTGCACTGACTCCTTTTGAAGACAATGATTTCATGCCTTCGTAGCCACTTTGTTCGGTGTAATTTCCCTCAGTAATACGGTCTGCCGAGTAAGCGATTTCATGATCACGCAACGCTTGTAAAAAGCCGCTTTGGCGATCGCGAGCATCCGGTTTAAATTGAGGGCCCGTAATACAGCCGATGTGAGTATGGCCCGCATCGATGAGGAACTGTGTAGCGAGTTTGCCGCCTGCAATATTGTCGAGTGATACACAATTTGACTCTAAGCCATCAACCGCTCTGTTAACGATGACAACTTCAACATTCGCTTTAGCAATGTCTAAAAGGTATTCGTCGCTCACGGCTTCGGCCATCAAAATGAGCGCATCGCATCGACACTGCAACAAAAAATCGATGGCTTCTCGCTCTAATTTTGGATCGCAATGACCACTGGCTACAATAAGCTGCTTGGAGTGCTTGCGCAGTAATGCTTCTGCTTCGCCCATGAGCGGCGAATACACTGGAGAAGCAAGTTCAGGCACCATCATGCCAACAATTCCTGAACGTCCAGATGCCATCGCTCGAGCAAGGGTATTTGGGCGATATCCTAGAGCCTCTACGGCGGCCATTACTTTTTCGCAGGTCGACTCAACGACTTTATCGGATCCATTGAGAACACGCGACACCGTCGCCTGTGACACACCTGCTTTTTCTGATACATCTTTAATGGTTGCCATGATACTCACTCGTCAAATTTGCGGGTCGATTATCTCTCAGTTTTCAACTAAATGCGATGACCACCTGCAACTGCCATGATATCGCTCAAGCGAGAAAAGCAGCTCGACTTAGCAATGTCGACAAACCCTGTCAAATAGGCTTGATGAGCTTTTTGTTTGGGGACTGCTGCATATAGCGTGCTCCACAAAGGCGGGCTAAAAGGGATGGCAGATAAGCTCGCTTTTTCAATGTATTCGGCAATCACCCAATTCGGCAGCGCAGCGATGCCGCGACCACTCAGTACAAGCTGAACAATCATTAATGTGAGTTCAGCCTGTCGCACATTTTTAGGCACAACACCCGCTGGGATCATTAAATCTCGATATACAGAAAGCTTGTGAGGATCGACAGGGTAAGTAATGAGGTGTTGGTCGGCCAAGTCATTTGCATTGACCGTATCTTGCTGAGCTAGAGCGTGATCAGGGCTCATCAACATCAAATTTTGATAGCGAAACAGCGCAAAATACTCAATGTCTGCATGATTCTCGGGATCTGCGGTGATCACTAGATCCAGTTCACCTGCAATCAATGCCTCTATGGCATCAAAGTGAAAGCCACTGGAAAAATCGACCTCGACACTGGGCCAAATTTGCCGATATTGCTCCAATGCAGGAAGTAACCACTGAAAACAGCTATGGCACTCAATGGCCATATTTAAACGCCCACCATCGCCTTGTTGTAATTGTTTGAGCTGGCTTTCCGTACGAACCACAAGGGGCATGACTTGCTCTGCAAGTTTAAGCACTCGTTCACCTGCCGGCGTAAAACGCAATGGCTTGCTCTTGCGCTCAAACATGCGCTGTTCAAATCGTCCTTCGAGCTCTTTGAGCTGATGCGACAGGGCCGATTGTGTCATATGCAGCACATCGGCAGCGCTGGCAAGAGAGCCCGCTTGTTTCAATGCAAGCATGGTTTTGAGATGTTTAAGCTCGAGCATGATTAAACCTTTTGGAAAATATGAGAAAGATTATACATGAAAAAAAATCGTGTTTAATGGTAAAAACATGAGATTGATTCATGTTCGGTGTGTCGCCATAATTTAGCCATCTAAACGTCTAAAGGAATTTGGTCATGGCTTTATCACACAATCTTGGTTTTCCTCGCATCGGCGCAAGTCGAGAATTAAAATTTTCGCTGGAGTCTTTTTGGCGTGGCGATAGTTCAGTCGAGCAGCTCGAACATCAAGCTGACTCTATTAAATTACAAAACTGGGGATGGCAGCAACAAGCGGGTTTAGATCTTATTCCGGTGGGTGATTTTGCGTATTACGACCATATTTTGCAGTTGTGTCTTACATTTGACGTGATCCCAAACCGCCATCGTAAAGACGCATCAGAACTGGAACAGCTATTTAACCTTGCGCGCGGTGCAACGGATTGCTGTGGAAAAACATCTGCAGCGCTCGAAATGACGAAGTGGTTTGATACCAACTACCACTACTTGGTACCCGAGTTGGCTGTGAATCAAACATTCAATTTAAAATCTCGACAATTAATCAACGACGTTGTGAAAGCCAAGGTGCTTGGCCATGACGCAAAACCTGTTGTGGTTGGGCCATTGACCTTTTTGTGGTTGAGTAAATGCAGATCAGTCGATGAAGCCGCATCATTCGACAAGCTCTCTTTGTTGCCGAGCTTGCTAGCGGCCTATCAGCAATTATTAAACGAGCTAAGCGCAGCAGGCGCTGATTGGGTGCAGATTGATGAGCCCATCCTATCGTTAGATTTACCCGAGCAATGGGTCACTGCATTGGCTCAAAGTTATGCACAATTAAAGCGTGACTTTAATGGAAAAATATTACTCGCTAACTACTTTGGTGGTGTGGCTGAAAAGTTGGAAGCCGTCATAGCATCAGGCGTTGATGGTCTTCATATTGATGCTGTTCGCGCAGCGGATGAGGTGATTGATATCGCCACACGGTGGCCAGAAGATAAGGTTCTCTCGGTCGGTGTGATTGATGGTCGTAATGTCTGGCGTGCAGACTTGAGCTTAGAGCTGCAAAAACTAACGCCGTTACATGAGCAACGTGGAGATCGATTGTGGATTGCCCCGTCATGCTCGTTAATGCATGTGCCTGTTGATGCTGACGTGGAGCATGATTTAGACGAAGAACTCAAAGGTTGGTTGGCTTTTGCGCGCCAAAAGCTCAATGAAATTGGCGCATTGACTCGAGCTCTCAATGGTTGCCAGTCGTTTACCGATCGAGCGTTATTTACTGACAGTGACCAGGTTCAACGTCAAAAGGCATACTCCCCCCGTATTTTGAACCTGTCGGTGCGTCAGCGCGCCTTCTCTGTGTTGCCAGAGCACTGTGAGAGAAAAAGTGATTTTGTAACCCGCATAAACACGCAACAAGCACATTTAGCCTTGCCAGCATTTCCAACCACCACCATTGGATCGTTTCCTCAAACTCCAGATATTCGTAAGCAACGTGCAGCATTCAGAGCGGGCAAGATTTCGGCTCAACAGTACGATTCATTTTTAGAGAAGGAAGTGATTGATGTGGTGAAACGCCAAGACGACATGGGTCTTGATGTACTGGTTCATGGAGAGCCTGAAAGAAATGACATGGTGGAGTTTTTCGGCGAGCTGCTCGATGGTATCGCTGTCAGTCGTTTGGGTTGGGTACAAAGTTATGGTTCACGTTGCGTGAAGCCGCCTTTGATTTACGGTGATGTTTCTCGCCCTGAGCCTATGACTGTGCGCTGGAGTGAGTTTGCCCAAGCACAAACCACAAAGCCGATGAAAGGAATGTTGACCGGTCCTGTGACTATTTTGAACTGGAGCTTTGTGCGTTCTGATCTTCCGCGCTCTGATGTGGCGCAGCAAATTGCATTGACCATTCGCGATGAAGTGAAAGATCTTGAACGTATTGGCTTAAAGGTCATTCAAATAGACGAGCCTGCATTGCGTGAGGGCTTGCCGCTGCGCACAAAAGATTGGGATGAGTACCTGAGTTGGGCTGTGGATGCATTTAAACTTAGTGCCGCAGTGGTGAAGGACGAAACTCAGATTCATACTCATATGTGTTACTGCGAATTTGAGGACATTATGCAATCTATTGCCGATTTAGATGCCGATGTGATTTCAATTGAGGCCTCCCGCTCTGGCATGGAATTACTCCAAAGTTTTGATGACTTTGAGTATCCCAATGCGATTGGTTTAGGGGTATATGACATTCATTCACCGAACATTCCGAGCACCGGCTACATGGTCGAGCAACTGAACAAAGCGCTGGAATGTTTGCCCTTGAATCGAATTTGGGTCAACCCGGATTGCGGCCTTAAAACCAGAGGGTGGCCTGAAACGACGGCCGCATTGACCAATATGGTCGAAGCTGCAAAACACGTGCGGGTTCAGCACGAGAGTGATATTGCTCAGTTTGAATCGAATCTACTTGAAACAGCTTAACAACCTCAAGTTCGCATAAAAAAGGCAGCTCACGCTGCCTTTTTTAGATCTTCAATTTGCTTTAAATCATACTACCAGCGCCGTGGGTTCGACACTGTTCAATCGCTTCATCAAGCAATTCCAAGGCTGTTTTATCCGTGTGTGGTAATTCCGCATCACTTGTATTTACCGGAGTAATGCGTTGTCCCCATTTGATGTAACCCGCGCCCCAAGTTAAGCCTGCTCCAAACGCAGCGCTCATAATATTGTCTCCCGGTTGAATACGGCCCGCTTCCAGTGCTTCGGCTAGCGCGATAGGAATCGTAGCGGCTGAAGTGTTGCCGTAGTTTTGGATATTTACCAGAACCTTGCTTTCATCGGCCCCTAAACGTTTAGCCAGCGATTCGATAATGCGAAGATTCGCTTGGTGCGGCAAAACAAAGTCAACATCATCATTCGACAGCCCAGCTTTTTGCATGACTTGCCCTACGGCTTCTCCCATGCCTTTAACGGCACGTTTAAAGATTTCTGGGCCTACAAAGTTCAGCGCGTATATGCCATTGGGTTGATGAAAGCGGCTGGCTGATGTGCCGTAATCTGGAATGAATAAAATTTCGCGGGCTTCAGGGTCGCTACCAATGGAAGAGGCTAATAGCCCCACTTCTTGTTCGCTGGCTTCAACCACAACCGCGCCAGAGCCATCTCCAAATAAAACGGCACTGTCGCGCTTAGACCAATCTAAATAGTGAGTGAGGCGCTCGGCACCAATCACCAGAATTTTCTCATTCATGCCTGAACGCACAAGACCTGTGGCCATATGCAGAGCATACAGAAAGCCTGTGCAGGCAGCATTAATGTCTAAGACCGCAGGCTGTTTCATGTTGAGGTTCTGCGCAACTTTCGCTGCGGCGGAAGGGATCAAAGTATCTGGACTGGCAGTGGCCAGTATGATCATGTCTATATCGCTGGCATTCAGACCCGCAGCGGCTAATGCGCGTTGTGCGGCAACAGTGGCTAAATCGCTGGTTTCAACGTGAGCAATTCGACGCTCTTGAATACCGGTGCGACTCCGAATCCACTCATCAGACGTATCGAGAAAGGTACTTAAATCTTGATTACTTAATACCGCAGGAGGAAGGCATTTGCCCCATCCAGTAATTTCTGCAAATGGCATGAAAAACCGCCTTTCTTCGTTGAAAAGAGTGGTTCAAACACTCAATCTTAGGTTGGTGTGCATAGTAAGCTAAAACAATCAGTTGGCTCAATAGCCGAGTAAGCGAAGTGCGATAGGAAGTAGTATAGGTGTTAAAAGAGCGGTGAAAATAGCACATAGCACCAATGCCAAAGCGCTGTAGGCGCCATGAGTATGACCTTCCTCTCTAATTCGGGCGGTGCCTAGAGCATGAGCCGCACTGCCCATTGCTATCCCTTGAGCTTTCGGGGTGTGGATTTTGGTTAGGTTCATCAGTGGTATCGCCACCAAACTGCCTAACAAACCGGCATAAATAACGGTGAGCGCAGTTAGGGCTGGAATGCCGCCTTGTTCTTCACTAATCACCATGGCAATGGCGGTTGTTACAGCTTTTGGGGCGGTAGATGTGAGGGAGTCTTTTCCTAGCCCAAGCAAGGCACATATGCCGATCATACTGAGAATTCCCACGCATGAGGAAATGGCGCAGACGCTGATGAGTTTCACCGCATCCCGCTTGATTTCTTGTAACTGTTGGTAAAGCGGATAACCTAGCGCAACAACCGATGGCTCTAAAAACCAATCAATCCAATGTCCGCCTTGTTCGTATGTTTGATAGGGAATGTCGGACCCAAGTAGTCCTGCTGCGAGCACAATAATACTGACAACCACGGGGTTGAGTAATGAGATCCGAGTGGTCGTGTAGAGCCAGCGCGCAGACACAAAAAGCATGACGGTGAGGCTCGCAAAAGCAAAACTTACAATGAAAGCATCACTATTGATCATCGCGACGCTCCAACCATTGGTAAAGGTGACCAGCCGTTAAAATAATGGCCACTGTGCTGATGGATGCAGCGGCTACAAGTGCCACGCCTTCTTGCTCAAGCAAACCAAGGTGATCAATCACGCCAGCCCCTGCTGGAACAAAAAATAATCCCATCCAATGAAGCAGCGGTTCGGCAGCTGGACGAATCCATTGCTCTTTAATGACACGGGTAGACAATAAAATAAACAGTAGCAACATGGCCACGATGGCTGCGGGTAGGGGCAAACTCACCTGAGTTGCAAGCCACTTACAACCATACAGGCAGCCTAAAATGATCAAGGCTGCACGAATGAAGTGGAACAAGTGAATTGACATATTTAGTCGAATCGTCGGCGTTGCTGAAAACGCTCTCTATTTTTTTGTTTGGCTTCTTCGCTTTTCGACAGCATGACATATACCGCACCCAATCCACCATCAAGCTTGTTGCATGAGTGAAAGGCCAATACGTTTGGAAGTTGGGGTAACCAACTATTGATACAGCTCTTGAGCATGGCTTGTGGATTACTCTTGTGGCCTATACCGTGAACAATAATGGCTGTGCGCTCGCCTTGTTTAAGGCATTGACGAACAAAGCGAATAACCGCCAGTCGAGCATCAGAAACACTATGCCGGTGTAAGTCGAGCGTCATGTGAATATCGTAGTGTCCCAGCCGAAGCTTCCGAAATACGCCATGCTGCACCCCAGGGCGTTGAAAACTCAGCATATCCATGGGATCTACGAGTTCAATCTCTTGATCTTCGCTAATGGGATCATCGTCTTTCGATGTAGAGTTCGCGGCGGCTTGTTGTCGAATAAGTGCTTGTTCACGGGCAAGCTGCCGGTGCAACGTGGGTACCTTGTCAGTTGGCTCTAGCGGAGTTACATCATCGAAAAAATCGGCAAATTGATCATTGTCTTGCATCGCCATACCTCACTTGTTTGAAGTGGAAGTCGTCTTATTTATACGCGTAATTTCAAAGCCAGATTGCTTGAGTAGCTGTAAAATGTTGGTATCACCGTGAACGTGCATGTCTCCCACTACCACCATGTAGACTTTGTCATCTTTAAGCGTACTGAGCGTTTTCTGCCAATTGATGTTGCGGTCGATAAGCAGCTTTTGCATCGTTTCTGAGTCTATTTGACGCGCATCATATTCAGTATACAAAGTGTTAAGTGATTGACTATTGCCATTGCGCCATGCGGCTTCAACGTCGGTAAGCCACTGTTCTGATAATGCTAGTTCATCAAAGTAGTTTTGATATAAAGCATCGGCGCCGATGTTATCCATACTAGATAGCGCGCTGAATTGGTCATCAAGTGTTTCAAGGCCTAATACCGGAATTCCCTTGCTGTCAGCTTTTTGAGCAAAATACTGGTCAACGCCATGATCGGAATTTAATCCCATTCGTTCAATGGCAGCAACGGTCAGTTGAATCACAACACTCCAGTCGCGCATGAACATCAATTGATGCGCAGGCAAGCGGCTGACTTGCAGCTCTTTAACAAGTTTGGCATAAAGCTCTGAGTTCATGCGTTTGCTCAAGGGGATTGGAGTACTGAGTACGCCATATTGCATCATCGCCTGTTGAATCATGGGCGCTGTCATGTGCTCAGGGGCAATTTCCAAATACAGCACATCAGCTTGTTCGAAAGCGTGTTCAATGTCACTTGAGAGTGGGTAAAAAGAGTCTCGGCCAGCGTGAATTGAGCCAACGATTTGCAGCTTTAGTTCGCCTTTCTGGGCTTCATACAATGCAGGGCTAGCGCCTGTTTGCGCAAATGAAATGCACGAAAAAAAGAGCAGTACGAGAGGAAACGCGATTGCTTTAAAAGCGGTTTTCATGCTGATTTTAATGTAGAAAAAGCGATGCCTTTAGCATAGACGACCGAAGGCCGTCTATGCAATCACATCCGCACGCTATTTATGCTTTGTTGAGTTGGTCTAGGCCACTTACAGACACGGTGTTTCTGCCGTTTGCTTTCGATTGATAGAGCGCCTGATCCGCGCGTTTGACGAATTTACCAATATCTTCCCAAGCATAATATTCACTCACTCCGAAACTCGCGGTGATGTTGAGCTCAGCTGGCCATT
Source organism: Echinimonas agarilytica (assembly GCF_023703465.1). Taxonomy (NCBI): domain Bacteria; kingdom Pseudomonadati; phylum Pseudomonadota; class Gammaproteobacteria; order Alteromonadales; family Echinimonadaceae; genus Echinimonas; species Echinimonas agarilytica. Next base: position 203,610 of record NZ_JAMQGP010000006.1, read on the forward strand.
CTGAACTTTCAATGGCCTTGCGAACCTTCTCGGCCATCATTTCAGCATGCTTCACATCTGTTTGAGGGCAGAATACAGCAAACTCCTCTCCACCCCATCGAACCAGTAAATCTTGGTGGCGTAATGATTGGCTGACTATTTTAGCCAAGTGAACCAGTACTTCATCGCCAATATCATGCCCGTGCCCGTCGTTTACAGATTTGAAGTGGTCGATATCAAACAATACCAATGACAGACGATCCTGATTCTCATTGACTCGGTTCATCCAGTCTGGAAGCCTATCGCGAAGGGCTGCACGATTAAATAACCCAGTGAGCGCATCTCGTTGAGAAGCTTGTTGAAAGCTTTTGGTTTGCAACTGAAGTGCATCGTTGACTTGTTGGAGTTGCATTGCTTTTGAATGGCTGGCGTTCAGTTGCTTTTTGGCCGACTGAAAACTGAAATAGGTGATTAGGGCTCCAGCTACGGCCCACGCCAAAATAATACATAGATATAAGTTTGCGCGAGAGATGAGTTTGCCATTGAATGCAATCGAATTAATCCGAATGACATAGTCTCCATCAACAGCCCCTTGCCCAGTGCTGACTCTGACGGCAATAATATTTGTAAGCTCGCTACCTGAATTGAGTAAATCGGTATTGGTTTGTTCCAACCACCATTGAGCTGGGCGAAATAAACTCAGTGGAACTTCGACTTTATTGTCGTAAAAATTTGGTTTGAACTCAATTTGATTATATTTATCATGTAAATACTGAGGCTTACTTGAGCGAACAGGCACTGACTGAATGAGGTAAACGCGTATGAAAGGATCTTTAGGCCCATCAATTGAAAGGTCGAGAGTTACGCTGGAAAATTGACTTAAATTAATTCCCAGAGGCGCAGCGCCAAGGCTCATGCCGATATCGCAGTATGGATAGGGGTACTGGTGGCTTCGGAGAGCACAGTGAAGCTCGATGCTGTCACCTTGATCAAGTAATTCAGCAGAAGATGAGCCGTTATTTGATTTCGCATCAGAACCGATATCAAGCGAATGTCCGCTACTGATATCGACCATGATCGTTTCGTTCATGTAACGTTCGTAACTCACAATGGTTGCCATTGTGAGTAATATCAATAAGAACACTAGCCAATGCAAAGACTTCATATGGGTGAATTGCTCCGCGTGTGCAAAGTGATTGAAATAGTCGCTTTCCTCTCATTGTAAATGTGAATTTTGGGAGAGAGCGTTTAATGCTACAGTTGCCTGTTATTTAGTCAAATTTATTAGCCGAACTCAGTCGTTTTTATCATGCAAGTTAAGGGGGTGTGACATTTTTATAATAAATTTAACGCATGGGTCACATATGCCTGGTTAACGAGCTATTAATTGGCTAGGTGCCAAAATTGAGTCACTCTAAAATTGCATCTAATGATCAATGATAGAACATAGCTTCAATACTTGAAGCCTGCGCGTAAGCGCTCTGCGTTACACTAAAAGAGATCCCCATTTTTTACTGACAATCTGCAACAGGGTTTAATTCACTGAATACGGTCGGTGAATTGATTGAGAAATAGTGCTAAATCGTAGACAATACGCGCCAATTTCGAACATCACTATTGGTTAGCCATGAGTCTGAGCACAGAAGTCTCCAAGCGGCGCACGTTTGCGATTATTTCGCATCCAGATGCCGGTAAGACAACCATTACCGAAAAAGTCCTGTTGTACGGGAACTTGTTGCAGCGCGCCGGTACCGTTAAAGGTCGCGGGTCGGGGCAGCATGCCAAGTCAGATTGGATGGAAATGGAAAAAGAACGTGGAATTTCGGTCACTACATCTGTGATGCAATTTCCGTTTGGTGACGCGCTGGTGAACCTGCTCGATACACCAGGTCACGAAGACTTCTCTGAAGACACCTATCGGACCTTGACTGCCGTTGATTCATGTTTGATGGTGATTGACGCTGCTAAAGGTGTGGAAGATCGGACGCGTAAGCTGATGGAAGTGACACGTTTGCGCGATACCCCCATTATTACGTTTATGAATAAGCTCGACCGAGATATTCGAGATCCAATGGAAGTCATGGATGAGGTTGAGCGCGAACTCAACATCATGTGTGCGCCCATTACTTGGCCGATTGGTTGCGGTAAAGAGTTTAAAGGTGTTTATCATCTGCTGCGCGATGAAGTGATTTTGTATCAGTCAGGTCACGGCCACATGATTCAAGATGTTGATGTGATCAAAGGTCTCGACAACCCAGAGCTAGATAAGCGTTTGGATGAGAGTCTAGTTGAAACGTTGCGTGAAGAACTTGAGTTGGTCGTTGGGGCTTCAAACGAATTTGACCAAGAAATGTTTGATGCCGGTGAACTGACTCCGGTGTTTTTTGGTACAGCACTAGGTAATTTCGGTGTTGACCACATGCTTGAAGGATTAACCAATTGGGCGCCGACACCGAAGCCGCGCGAAACCGATGTTCGATCGGTAACAGCTGAAGAAGAGAAGTTCACAGGCTTTGTGTTTAAAATTCAAGCCAACATGGACCCCAAACATCGAGACCGTATTGCCTTTATGCGAATTTGTTCTGGCAAATACAGCAAAGGCATGAAAATGCGCCATGTGCGGATAGGCAAAGACATTGCGATTTCCGATGCGGTGACTTTTTTAGCTGGTGATCGTAGCCATGCCGATGAAGCATTTCCTGGCGATATTATAGGATTGCATAATCACGGTACTATTCAAATTGGTGACACCTTCTCACAAGGTGAAGAGCTTAAATTTACGGGGATTCCAAACTTTGCACCGGAAATGTTCCGCCGCATTCGCTTACGTGATCCGTTAAAGCAAAAGCAATTACTCAAAGGTTTGGTGCAGCTCTCTGAAGAAGGAGCTGTGCAAGTCTTTCGACCTCTGGACAACAATGATTTGATTGTTGGCGCAGTAGGGGTTTTGCAGTTTGATGTGGTTGTTGCGCGCTTAAAGTCTGAATATAAAGTTGAGGCCATCTATGAATCAGTTAGCGTTGCAACAGCACGTTGGGTTCATTGTGACGATGCGAAAAAGCTAGATGAATTCCGTCGTAAAGTGTCAACTAACTTAGCGCTTGATGGCGGCGATAATTTAACATACATCGCACCGACCATGGTGAATTTGAATTTATCGATGGAACGTTACCCAGATATTCAATTCTTGAAAACGCGCGAGCACTAAGCCGCTTTTATTTGAAAATCGAATATGAAAAAGCACCTTTTTTAAGGTGCTTTTTTGTACTTGACAAAGAGCCTAGGGCTTAGTCGTCTAGTCGATGGGTGTAATGATCAAATTGAGTAATTCGCGTAAATCCTGCTGATTCATATAGACTTTTACCGGGATCGTTGTCTGCTGATATAGCCAATTTCAGTGCTAGCGCCTCGGTTTGTTTACCGTAATGCGACACCGCATCGAGCAGGGCTTTGGCATACCCTGACGAGCGAAAATCGGGATCAATGAACACATCGTTCACAATCCATACTTTGCGCATAGACACTGAAGAATAGGTGGGATAAAGCTGAGCAAACCCTGCCGGCTTATTACTTTCGTCCCAAACCATGAAAATCACTGACTCTTCATTCCACAAGCGATCACGAATAAAACGCTTAGCTGTCGTGAGATCGGTATGCTGTCCATAAAACTGGCGATACTTGTCAAATAGCTCACCCAAAGCATCGATATGGCTTAAGTCAGCTCGAACAATTTTCATCACAAACTCCCTTGATTAACGGGGATAGTCTGCTTGTAATCAAGTCTCTGATCAAGCACGTATTCACACATGCAAAAATATTCATGCAATGGCAAGGCTAAAATACCCGTCTATCGTAGAATGGGTCAGTAACCATGTTCGAGGGTGAACGAGTGAAACCAATTTTTGATACGCATTGCCACCTTGATTTTGACGTATTCAACAATGACAGAGCAGATGTTCTGACGCGTTGTTGCCGTCAAGGTGTGTCGCGAGTACTCGTTCCCGCGGTCCAGCGCAGCGATTGGCAACGCGTTATAGACCTTGCAGAAAACCCTATGCTTCGTTTTGCCTTGGGGCTACATCCGTGCTGGATTGAACACCACCAACCGGCTGATCTGAAACGGCTTGAAGACCTCTTAACGGTAAAGCCCAATGGGTTGGTGGCTGTAGGTGAATGTGGTTTAGACAAAGTGGCTGCTCCAGAAGATATGCCCAAGCAGCTAGAATTTTTGCGGGCTCAGTTGGAGTTGGCGCATCAATGCGACTTACCCGTGATTCTTCATGTGCGCAAAGCACACAGCGAATTGCAATCAGAGCTTAAAAAACTAAACGGTATTCGAGGCGTCATACATGCCTTTAGTGGCTCTTATGAGCTGGCGCTGAGTTACATCAATTTAGGCTTGAAATTAGGCATAGGCGGCACAATCACATATGACCGAGCGGCCAAAACTAGAGCTGCTGTCGCCCGTTTACCGTTAGCATCTTTGCTGCTTGAAACAGATGCGCCTGATATGCCATTGAGCGGTCGGCAAGGGCAACGCAATAGTCCTGAATATACGCCCAAGGTGCTCTCTGTTCTGGCTGAATTAAGAGGACAAAATCAAGACGACGTGGCCGAACAATTATGGCTCAACAGCCTTGAATTATTCGCTAACTAAGCAACCCTTTGTGGCGCTGCTATTGTTCAATCGCTGCAACTGCTAGGATACTGCGATTGATTTCATTGGTTGCGCGCTCATGCTCTGTATTCCATTTGTCAGTCACCCCAACTACAGTTTCAACTTTCCGGCTAAGCATCGCTTTCCAATGGATAAGTTTGGCTTGTTGCAACAGCGCGTGCGCGATTTAGGGTTACTCACAGACGATAACTTATACACTCCCAGTTCCTGCTCTGCGGCTGACTTAAGCGTGGCGCACTGCCCACACTACATTCGTAATTTTGATTTGGATGAGCTCGATGTCAAAGCCATGCGGCGCATGGGACTGCCGTGGAGTGAAGGGCTGCGTACCCGCACGTTTTTATCGCCCAATGGAACCTTGTTAGCCGCCGAGCTTGCGCTTGAACACGGCATCGCCTGCCATCTCGCAGGCGGAACACATCATGCTCATTATGAGTTCGGATCGGGTTTTTGTATTTTCAACGATTTGGCCTATGCCGCCCGAAAAATAATCTTAATGGGTAAAGCTCGGCGCATTTTGATTTTTGATTGCGACGTGCATCAAGGCGACGGCACCGCAGCTATTCTTCAACAGGATGACGACATCTATACCTGTTCAGTGCATTGCGAAAAGAATTTCCCCCATCGCAAATCAACCAGTAACTTTGATGTAGGCCTTAGCAAAGGCTTATCGGATTCGGCGTATTTAGACCGAGTGTCTGAAACGTTGGCACATTGCTTTACCACTTTCCAACCGGACTTCGTCTTGTACGATGCCGGTGTGGATGTTTGGCAGCACGATCCACTTGGGCTGCTCGATATTAGCTTGGACGGTATTCGGCGCCGAGAACGACGGGTTTTAAACTATTGCAAAGACAAGCGCGTGCCTGTGGCCACAGTCATTGGAGGCGGATATGACAAAAACCAAGTGGCATTGGCACAACGGCATTGTATTGTTGCTGAAGTCGCGCACGAAGTGTTTGTGCAAGGTGCAAACTAAAAAAGCATGGCCTTGTGAGCCATGCTTTTAGAGTCAGTTCAGTAGATTGGGGGGTCAATTAACGTAACGATGCAACCCATTCGCCATTATCAAACCACTTGTCTTTAAGCTCAGTTAACAAGCCCATTTTTTCAAATGTTTCGAGGTAGTTATCGGCCAATTGAACGAATTGAGGGTCTTCCAATGACATAGCGATACCAATGGGTTCAACGGTTAACGGACGCTTCATCGTCGTTAAACCTTTACCGGGGTGACGCAACAGTGCCAATTTACAAATGGGTAGATCTGCAACCATAATATCGATTTTGTCATTCAGCAATTGTTGAATGGCTTCGTCGTAGTTCTCCACAGTACCAAGCTTTGAATTTGGCAGGTATCGTTCGGCAAACGTCATGCTGGTTGATTTTTCTAATGCTGCAACGCGCACGTTTGGCGAGTTGAAGTCGGCGGTATTGGGTAAGCGATCAAGTGTTTTCGATTTAGCCAAGATAGACTTGCCAGACATCATGTATGGACCGATAAAAGCCATATCCAAGCTGCGCGACGGCGTGATCGCCATCCCTGAAATAACCATGTCTACTTTTTTCTGCTCGATGGCTTTTTGGAGTTCGCCGAAGGGCATATCAACGATCTTTAATTCCAACTGCATTGCACTTGCAAACGCTCTTGCAAGGTCAACATCGAAGCCCATGAGTTGTCCATCTCGAGTGGTGGCATTGAATGGTGGCTGGTCGCCCGTTAACCCCACACGTAATTCACCGCGAGCAATCACTTGATCCAAAATTGGAGCAGCCGCAGAGGCCACAGAACTGAAAATCATGGCGCAGGCGCACAGCGCGCTCAAAATCAATTTTTTCATTGTTATATTCCTAGTTTATGAAAGATGCCTGCCTACAAATTGACAAAGACCCAATGAGTTTAGACAACAATTTTAAATCTATCGTTAAATTTTAATGTTTATTAAGGTTTTGATATGTAAGGATTAATTTGTAATTTGTGTTAAATTTAGCCATTATGCTTTTTATTACAATAGGAGCCGTATAAAAAACACCGTGTATTGAAGGAGAAAACTGTGAATTACAAAGGATTCGTGAGTCTAAGTGTCGCTTTGTGCTTGAGTTTAAGTCATAGCGCAGCTTCGGCATCCATTGAAGATGCTAAAAAGGCTTATGCACTTAGGGATTACGACACAGCATTCCAGCATTACCAATATTTAGCTGAGGTCGGCCAAGCTAGCGCGCTCTATCAGTTAGGTTTAATGCACTATAGCGGTCAAGGTACGACGCAAAACAAAGTCGAAGCAGTGCTTTGGTTATTTTTAGCCACAGAGCAAGCATATGAAGACTCCGAGCAATTATCGCGCGCAATCCTCAAAGAGTTAACGCCTGAACAAATAACAGAACTCAAAGGCCGTCTGACTTCGATGGCGAAAAACTTTAGTCAAGCGGCCGTGCAAGAGATGTACATGCCAGAGCTGTATCCATCAAAGTTTGAAAAAAACATCCTTATTAATAGTGAAGAGGGTCTGTTATTTGGCTTGGAAGATGAAGACGGCTTGACCAACGATGTTTTCGCAGAGGCCGACAACATGATTGAAGTGAACCTGTTCCCGTTCGATGATGATGAAGACGATAGTTCCTTTGATGTGGACTACATTACCCGCTCCATTCAAAGTCGAAACGATGTGGTTAACCCGTTCAATCGGCCCTATTTTTTGATTGTTGACTACCGAGTTGCTCCGGACGGAACGGTTAGGGATGTAGAGGTTGTTCAATCGTTTGGTTACACCAAGCGAGCACTGAGAAAATTTAAGGAAGCAAAATACCCTTCTCCCGAGTTTGATGGTCAGCTCGTTAATTCACGCCAAAGACGGGCACTAGGTATTGCTCAAAGTGATATTAGCCTTAGAGATATGATGGATAAATACGATTATGTTTATCGAGGTGTTAAAGGTATTTTGGCAAAGAAAGATAGTGAAGAAGCAAAAGACGAATATAAATACGCGGTCACACTGATGAACTTCGAAGGCTTATGGCGAGAAGAAGGTGAAATTGATGCCAAGTTACAGTCGGCTTCCGAGAAAGGCTACGCCAACGCTCAATATGTGTATGCAGACAAACTTTATCGAGAACAAAATAATATTCAGAAATCCATTTACTGGATGACCGAAGCCGCGAAACAAGGCATCGTAAACGCTGAGTACAGGTTGGGTGAAATGTTCCTTGAAAGCCCCTGGGTGAAACGCGACGAAAAGAAAGCTTTATTCTGGCTCGACCGTGCTGCCAAGCAGGGGCACGTATTCGCTCTGCGTCGAAGCGCACATCTTCGCTTGCTTGCTGAAGATGAGTCATTGCATGATCCAAAGGTTGCTATGACATCTCTAGATCGTATCTCCATTGTCGAAAAAATGAACCCTGAATTGTTGTATTTGAAAGCCAGAGGTTTACTCAAAGTTGATCGAACAAATCGTCCAAAGGCTGTGATCATGATTCGACAAGCAATTATGCGTGGCGATCAACTAGGCTGGGATACCAGTGATTGGAATGAAGTGTTGATGGGATGGACCACTGGTGGAAGTGTTACGGTTCAAGATGACATTGATATCAGTAATCTCGAAACCGAATAGCGATTCAAATCGGGCCTGTAATTGGGCCCTTTTTTTCTGTGCACCCTCACCATTCTCATCCAGTACACGCAAGCAGCAGCTTTACTGTGATAAATGTCTTCGAATCGTTAGAATAAGTGTTTTAGAACAGCTGACGCCTCACTTATTTTGAATGTTCCTCACACTGGATTTTTGCTCTCTCGCCAGAGTCATGATCAACACCACGGTACAGCCATTTACTATTGGGTAAAGACCGATCAAGGCCCAGCTCGACTTGTAATTGAGGGAGAGCAGCCGGTTTTCTTCATCGCCTCATGTGACTTTGACTGCGCTCAGCCCATGCTCGAACGGGCCAGCGTTCCATATTCATATCGCGCTCTTGCATTAAAGCGCTTTGACCAATCGCCGATCACAGCCTTGTATTTTCACAAAATAAATGACCATTTCCGCGCCCAAGATGTGCTTAAAGCACAAGGCATAGAAGTGCTTGAAAGCGACTTCAGGTTGCATGATCGTTTTTTAATGGAGCGATTTGCCAAAGGCGGCATTGAATTTATTGGTCATCAAAAGCAACGCCGTGGCTATACCGAATACAGCCAGGTCAAACTTAAACCGGCGGACTATACGCCTCGTTTTAGCGCGGTTTCATTAGACATAGAATGCTCAGAACACGGAGCGCTCTATTCGGTAGGACTTCAAGGTACGGATGGTCAATTTGAAATTGTGGTGATGATTGGAGATCCGCAGCCCACAGGCGTTTTGGTCGATTGGGTAAGAGACGAACGCGCACTATTGAAGCAACTTGAAGGGCATATAACTCAACTCGACCCTGACTTCATCATCGGCTGGAATGTCATTAACTTTGACATGCGTTTGCTCATTGCCAGAGCCGAGCATTACAACATGCGCCTACGCTTAGGACGCGGGTCGAGCTACGCAAGCTATCGGCAATCTCGAAATGACAGCGGCCAAGGGTTTGTCACGATTCCGGGGCGCGTCGTGCTTGACGGAATCGATGGGCTGAAATCGGCAACCTACAGTTTTGAGAGTTTTGCCCTCGACTCTGTGGCGCATCAACTCCTAGGCAAGCAAAAGTTGACAGACGATGTTGATAATCGCATGGCCGAAATTACCCATAATTTCGAGCACGACAAACCCGCGCTGGCTGAATACAACATAGAGGATTGTCGTCTGGTCACCGAAATTTTTGAAAAGACCCAGTTGATCGACTTTCTAAGGTTGCGAAGCCAGCTCACAGGGCTTGAGCTAGACCGCGTTGGTGGCTCTGTAGCGGCTTTTACCAATGTTTATTTACCGCAACTGCATCGCGCTGGTTATGTGGCTCCTAACTTACCCGAAGGCGGGGGCTTAGCCAGCCCTGGCGGGTATGTGATGGATTCCCGTCCGGGGCTTTACCGCAATGTTTTGGTGCTCGACTTTAAATCACTTTATCCATCCATTATCCGCACCTTCAAAATTGATCCGCTAGGGCTGGTGGAAGGCTTGGCACATCCGGAGTCAGCTATTCCCGGATTTCGAGAAGCCTACTTTGATCGCGACAAGCATTTTCTTCCTCAAATCATTACCGAGTTGTGGCAGCAGCGTGACGAAGCGAAACGCATGAATGACGGCCCTCGCTCGCAAGCCATTAAGATTTTAATGAATAGCTTCTACGGTGTTCTAGGCTCTGGCGGCTGTCGCTTCTACGACCCTCGGCTTGCCAGCTCTATTACCCTCAGAGGTCATGAAATTATGCAGCAAACTGCGCGTTGGATAGAACAGGCCGGATACCAAGTGATTTATGGTGACACTGACTCTACATTTGTTTGGTTAGGAGACGAATGCACTGTGCCTGAGGCTAATGCCATTGGACGTACCTTAGCCAAGGATATCAATCATAACTGGCAGCAAAAAATCAGTGATGAATTGCAATTGGAGTCTCAATTAGAGATTGAATACGAGACTCACTTTAGGCGGTTTTTAATGCCCACGATTCGGGGTTCTGAAGCGGGTTCTAAAAAGCGTTATGCTGGAATTGTGGGAGAAGGTGAGTCTCAGCAGTTGATTTTCAAGGGGTTAGAAACGGTTCGTACAGACTGGACCGAATTGGCAAAACAATTTCAAACTGCGTTATATCAAATGGTATTTGATGGCCAAAATCCATCTAGTTTTGTTCAACAAACAGTGTCCGAAACCCTCGCTGGGCAACGAGATGAAATGCTTGTGTACAAGAAGCGACTGCGCCGAAGGCTTGAGCATTACGTTAAAAATATTCCACCACATGTACGCGCTGCACGGTTGGCTGATGAGCAAAACGAAAAACTGGGTAAATCACTTCGGTATCAGCGAAAAGGCGTTATTGCCTACGTGATTACCCTCAATGGCCCAGAGCCTATCGAGTACCAACATTCAGCCATTGATTATGAGCACTATATAGAACGCCAAATTAAACCTATTGCTGATGGCATCTTACCGTTTATTGGTCTGAGCTTTGATCAGCTCACTAACGCTCAACTCGGACTATTTTAAGCTATTGTTGAACGGGTCTTGAATCCGAGCGTTTAACAATTGTTGCCCTAGAGTTGTCTCAACCGCCATGGCCGGGATCACCCGGGCTCAGGCGGGACTAAAACTTTGTTCGATGCATTGTTGAAACCATTCAAAGCGGCTCGGGAGAGGCCTTGATTCTCGCTGAATCAAATATAACGGCTCTTCGACCGGCTGCTTGAGTGGTGCAATGAATAGCAGATGTGATTGCGCAAAGTTGGCCACCACAGATTGTGGCAGCACGGTAAACCCCAATCCCATAGCAACGGGCACCAATATTTGATTGATTTGGTTGATATAGCCGTTGATCTTGAGGTCGCTAAAGTGGCTGAAGGCATCGTTAAAATTGGCTTGAAGTACCTGCTCCGAATAGTGTTGTCCATCGGGGTGGTCTATGAACCCTAGCTGTTTCAGAGCAGCAACATCAACTGGCTGTGTTGCCCATTTGGCGGGCAACACCAGTTGCAACGATTGTCGGCCAATGGCCTTGCTCTGAATATCAGGGTGATACACATCTTGAGTGACGATGCCCATATCAATCTTGCGCTCAACCAACGTATCAATAATGGCTTTGTTCGGTGCCGCTTCCACCTGAATACTCAAACCTTTGTGTTGCTGCTGGTAAGTTAAAAACTTGGGGTACAGCATAAGCGTTAGCGAACCAGAGCATGAGAACCGGCAAACTCCTTGATGCGGATCATCCACCTCGATCTCTTCTAATAACTGCTTTTGAATTTGACGATGGGCATGTGCATATTCATAAATTTTTTCGCCCGCTGCGGTCAGTTCAAATTGCCGTCCCTGCCTTAATATCAGAGCGCAGCCGATCTGTTGTTCGAGCTTTTGAATATGTTGTGTCACACCGGGTTGCGTCATGAATAACTTTTCGGCAGTGCGGGTGAAATGGCCCGTTTGAACCAAGGTATGAAATGTTTGTAGCCAAAGGTTGTTGAGCATTTGGGTTTACTTTTGCCATTGAGAAAAGCCACAGGCTTAAAGGATGAACTAGGATTGAACCAATGCATCATCGATGCTTAAAATTACGTAATAACAAAAAATTATTTATTTAATAATAATTGATAATTTTAAATTATCCAGTGAGCGCTCTAATATCCACTCATCGAAACAAGAGATACCTCTAAGGAATACAGCATGGCTACTGCATACCCTCGCACGTTTTCACACATCGGCATCTCTGTCCCTGATTTAGAGGCAGCGGTGAAGTTCTACACAGAAGTGTTGGGCTGGTACTTAATTATGGAACCCACAGAGGTGCTAGAAGACGATAGTGCCATTGGAGAAATGTGCACTGACGTATTTGGCGCAGGTTGGGAACGTTTTCGTATTGCACACATGTCTACGGGGGATCGAATTGGTGTTGAGTTGTTCCAATTCAAGAATCAAGAAAACCCAGAAGACAACTTTGAATACTGGAAAACAGGGGTGTTCCACTTCTGTGTACAAGATCCAAATGTGGAAGAACTAGCGGAAAAAATCGTTGCCGCTGGTGGTAAGAAACGGATGAAAGCACCGCGTTATTATTATCCCGGCGAAAAGCCATATCGCATGATTTATATGGAAGACCCGTTTGGTAACATTTTAGAGATCTACAGTCACAGCTATGAGCTGCACTATTCAAGTGGCGCATATAACTAAGCGTTCAACTGAAGAATCATTGAGAGGGGGCGACAAAGCCCCCTTTGTTTTGGAGAGCACACGGCTCCATTCTAAGTTACCATTTATTGCCTAATATCTTTGCTTGCTTCAAACTATGCTCCTCAGCCTAGGAGCCCGCAGTGAACAACCGAGTTAGACAACAATTCCCAGCACTTCAACAGCGCATCAATGGTCAACCATTGTGTTATTTAGACAGTGCAGCCACGGCGCAGAAGCCGATGTCGGTGATCACCGCAGTTCAACAATTCTATCGCCGCGAAAACGCCAATGTTCATCGGGCAGGCTACCAATTAGCGGCTATCGCAACCGACAAATTTGAATCGGCCCGAGCGCAAGTGGCCGCTTTTTTTGGCATGGCAGCCAATGAATTGGTGTGGACCAAAGGTTGCACCGAATCAATTAATTTGGTGGCACATAGCTGGGCGCTTGGGCATATATGCGCGCACGACAGAATGTTAGTCAGTGGTTTGGAACATCACGCCAATCTTGTCCCTTGGCAGCAAGTCTGCAAAGCCACTGGCGCGCACTTAGATATTATTCCCGTTCAAGACTCTGGCGAATTAGATCTCAATGCCTATCAAGAGTTACTTCAACATAAACCTAAACTGGTGGCGATAAGCCATGTGTCGAATGCATTGGGCACTGTAAACCCGCTTCACACTATGATTAGTCAAGCAAAAGCGGTTGGCGCGATAGTGTTGGTGGATGGCGCGCAAGCAGCGGCCCACTTAGCCATCGATGTACCGGCACTGGGTGCTGATTTTTACGTATTCTCGGGTCACAAAATGTATGGGCCTACAGGGATTGGTGGGTTGCTGGCCAAGCCGTGCATGCTTGAGCAATTTGAACCGTGGCAAACTGGCGGGGAAATGGTTGAAACGGTCAGCTATCAGGAAGCCACATGGGCACCGCTGCCTTATCGGCTTGAAGCAGGAACGCCTAATATCGCAGGAGCCATTGGGCTGGCCAAAGCCACTGAATTTATGACTCAACTTTCCAGTGATTGGCGGCAGCAAGAATCTGACTTATTGGCTTATTTACGCTTTAAATTGAGCCAGTTACCGTATATTCAATTAATAGGAAACGCAGCACAACAAGTGGCTGTTCAGTCGTTTGTGAGTGTCACAATGCATGCGCAAGACGTTGCCCAATACCTTGACCAATCTGGCGTGGCAGTGCGCGTGGGTAAGCATTGTGCGCATCCGTTGCTCGATGCGCTCGGGGTTGACGCCACATTACGTGCGTCTCTTGCGTGCTATTCAACCGAACAAGATGTTGATCAATTAATCGCAGCATTAGAGTTTGCGCACACGGCTGAAGCACTGCCAAATACCATTGAGCAGCATTGGAACGAAAAATCAGCACTATGGGCGCTTGGTGAGGCAAAGGGGTGGCAACACACCTTAAAGCTTCTGATTGAATTAGGGCGTGCCTTACCGCCTGAGCTTCAAGCGAATAAAGAACAGCAATATTGGATTAATGGCTGCGAAAGCAGCACGTGGTTGATGTTGGAATTAGACGATCAGCACCACAAGTTATGTTGCAAAGTCGAAAGTGAAGCCAATGTGATTCGGGGCGTTTTGCACGTATTAGCGCTGCATTTTAATACATTGAATTCAAAGCAGCAGGCCTCATTTGACGGCGCACAGTGGTTAACCAACATCGGTATTGTAGGGCAGTTGTCCACCACTCGAAATCAAGGCATGCGCGCGGTGATGCAACAGTTACACGCAGCCGTTGGTGCTGTTTAACTCACGCTTTCGTTTCGCAATGATTTTGTCGATGCCGCGCGCACTCGCCATAAGCCCGAAACTCGCAGTTACCATGGTTGCGGCCCCAAACCCGCTAGAGCAGTCTAGCCTGACGTTGCCGTCTTGAACTGATTTTGCTTCACATACCGAACCGTCGGGTTGCGGGTATACTAATTGCTCGGTGGAATAAATACATTCAACGCCAAATTTACGCTTGGTGTTTTTGCTGAAGTTATATTCGCGACGCAAGATGTTTCTAATTTTGGACAGCAGTGGATCGTGGGTTGTTTTGGCTAAATCACCACTGGTGATCTGCCTTGGATCGGTTTGACCGCCTGCGCCACCGGCCACAATCAATGGAATTTTTCGGCGTTTGCAATGCGCAATGAGTGCCGCCTTGGACTGCACACTGTCAATGGCGTCAATCACCAAGTCAAAGCCATCATGAATCAGTTCGCCTAAGTTTTCTTTACTGATGAAGTCTGAAACCGGATTGACCAAACAATTGGGATTGATCGACAAAATACGATCGCACATGGCGTCAACTTTGATCATCCCTTGCGTCGAATCGATTGCGTGCAGCTGACGGTTAGTATTGGTGATGCAAATATCGTCCATATCAATCAAAGTGATTTGTCCAATTGCACTGCGCGCAAGCGCTTCGGCAGACCAACTTCCTACACCGCCAATGCCGATCACGCAAACATGGCTCTGAGTCAGCCATTCAAGGGTTTGTTGCCCATACAAGCGACCAATGCCACCAAAGCGTTGTAGAGTTTGTTCATCCAGCATGTGCATTCACCTTCATCTCAGAGGGGCGCCATTATACGCAAGCGAGACTCTGACCCCAACTTCTCTGAAAAATCGTTTGTTTTATATTCAATATATATGGACAACGGAAGTGGTTAACAATGAACCGAATTTGAGCTTTTCTCGTTTTGAGTATGTCTTTTTGTGCTGCTGACGGTGGCTTTTGAGCTATTTCAGAGGGGGTGTTGCAGGAAACTACCCATCAATGACCGCATGTTTTGTGAGATATGTCTCACAAGCGTGTACGACCTTTCGATGATTAGTTGCTGATAAAATAATCTCATTTTTATTAAGTGATTGATATTAATTGTTTTAATGTTGTGTCTGGAATGTTGCAATTAAATGTCGAGAGTTTATTTTAAAATCGGCCAATTGTTTTAGCGCCTGAGAAGCGTAGATTAGTGGGTGTCGGCAGGGAGCTGATTCAAGGAATGAGGTTCGAGAGAACTAGAAAGGAAGCATAGGACATCGATGGTATCTGGAAGATACTTTAAATGGAAGTTAGGATTGCTCCGGATGAGCTTAGGATTGTGCAAGGATGTACTCGCAAAGGAATGTGTGAGGGATCGACACTGCAAATCGGATTATTGCGAAAAAGTAATACAACCCCAGCCGCAAGGCTGGGGTTTCTTCGTTTAAGGCCCTACCACTTCAAGCATGACCAATAAGCGCCTGCGGAACTCGCGTTGCTCAAACAGTCCTCGGCTTTATCTTTCAGCCTCTGAGTTTAGGCAAAATGCCAAAAAAGAACACAAGCTTTCTATTGAACAGCTAAAGCTTCTGAGGAACAAACAAATAGCGCATTTAGAATGGACTGACGATGTAATATAAAGCATAACATTGGGAGGTGTGCGTTCTTTAATAAGCTATTGTTTGAATGTTACTTATATTTTGTATCGAGTTAATATACCAAACGCTGGCACTTAGGATACGATGAGTAAAAGAGTTTCGCTCAGCTTTGCACGTTTATTTAGTTCAGCGAACGATACACCCAACAAGTAACTTAAGCGGGACTGCTAACTGTTGGCTTTAGTTCTACTTCGCTGAAAAATATATCAAAAAATTTTTAACCTCACACTTACAGCTCTAACTCAACAACTATAAATTCAAAGGAAGAATTCATGCGTACCGAAAGCCATACAAACAAAATATCTTTACTTTGTGGGACTGTTGTATTCATACTTTATTTATTCACATTTTCTATGCTTAGCGAATCAAAGTGGAGATATGTAGGTGAGTTTGGCGATGGTCCAGCTATATTTTTGGCGCCAATAGCATATTTTATAATAGGTATAATGTTGGTTTTCTGGCTTATTTCTTTTTGTGTAAGTATCACAAAGATGATTGGCGACGATACGCCTTTTGAAAACCAGAAGGACAGCATGGAAATACTCCAAGTAAACCTAATAAGGCATCTAAGAATTATCGGTGTCGCTCTCATATCTATTGTCGCATTAGAAATCATGCCTAATGCTGAAGCGAGCTTGGATGAAGAGCTTGCATTCGCAATTATTGCCGTTATTGCTTTTTCTATACCTCTATTAATTACTCTCTTCGATTTTTTATTGCCAAAAATAAACAGTATCTTTCTTCCTAGGTGGAGCTTTTCTGGATGGTTTTCGATTGTTGGCCTTGGTGTTCTTCTTTCTATACCATTATCAGATATGCAGCAAACTTCGAAGTTCCTTGAAGAGTTTATAAAAACATTTTGGGCATTACTCTCTGGTAGTGACGGAGATCGACAGATGGAGTATTTTTTAGTATCAAGTGTATATCTATTTCTTACTACATATTATTTGTACAAGATATTCGTTCAATGGAATAAAATTAGGGCGGACCTATACTCCCTTTTCGTCAGAGCTAAATCATTGGTGGTAAAGTTTATAGTTAAGAAATAGGCTAAAAAACCCAAAGGCTAACAAAGCCAGAGGGGCCAAAAAGCGCCGATTTGCTCTGTTTTTTGGCGAAATAAATTAGATCAAATGGGAGGTGCGCGTCTACCTTTTGATCTCCAAGTATATTGTTTGGGGATTCACTAGTTTGGGGCGTTAACTGGAAAGGAAACTATCGATGAATGATGAAACGCAGATAAATATCGACCTCTTTAAAACCCATGTGGAGAAATTTTTAAAGGGTAGGGAAATCAAATGGAAGCTAGTGGTTTCCTTCTGGGCTGCCATTGGTGCAATAACGTCGTTACTTTTTGGTGAGTATTTTCCTTCCCCAAGAGAAATATGGATTATATCCATAGCTGTATCTTTGCTTTTCGCCTTATGGATATTTCCTGTTTCCTTCTCAATAAAGAAGGATCGAGCACTGTATTCTAAGTATAGAAACAACTTGGAAATTGTTGCTCGCGAGTCTAGTAAAGCAGAAGAATATGATGTTAGTTATTGGCCAGGTGTCCGTGATGTTGGTGATCTTCTAATTACATTTTTGATTGTTTTGGGTTGCTGTTATTTACTAGCATCAGCGCCCAAAGTTAGCCAGTTAACAAGTCAATGTAGTTCACAGCCTTTGGCTACTGGGACGCAATAGATCCGCGCCTCTAGTTGAGGCACTGGGGGATCCCCTCATCACTCAGGCATTTCCGTTGGTGAATTTGCTTGATGTAATGGCCTATAGCCCAGCGGATGGCTGCGTTGCTGATGGGGTCGTCCCGCCATCGTTTTCTCACTTCTCTTTCTCGTTGAATTAAACACAAAACTCGTCTGTGTTTAACGGCAATAGCGCCTAAGCTACTGCAACCCAGTTCAGTATGCCATTGAGTATGCAGTCGGAGATCGGGGGGAGAAGCGCGGGTAACTAAGGTTGTAAGGCGTGTCAGCAGGGTTGATCTGGGATTTACGTGCTTTAGGCATGATGATCGCTCTTAATTGTGTGACCTATTGAATCTAGATCATGGAACAAAAGGCAACCACATAAGTATGGGGCTCTCATTAAAAACCATTCTATACCCGTGTTACCTCAAGGGGCTATAGCAAGCCTCCTGGGGGAACACGGGTATATCCGTCACCAGTGGGTGCGCTTACTTGTTTTTAAGGGCTTTTTTCAGCTTCTTAATTTTTTTCTCTTGCTTCGCAACTTTTGCTTGGCGAGCTTTGAGTTCTTTTTTAATTGCTTTCACTTTTTTAGCCATGGTTATTTCTCTTGTTTAAAAATGGTTTTTACTTTGATTCAGGAAGAGTCATGAAGTCTCTTTAGACTCGTGCTCTTCTAGAAAACGACGAATAAAGCGACGAACTTCTCGAGCAGCGCTGGTATCCAACTCTTCACACAGATCCACAAATCGGGCTTTCTCTTCGTCATTAATACGAATTAAAAGCTGACTGTTTTTCTTTTTATGCTTCTTTTGCATTCAACCACCCCTTTTGGGCCGATACTGTCAATCGCAGTAAGAGAAGATAGCATTTGCTTTGTGTATATCAAGTGTATATACATTTGATATGCATAAATGTGATCTGAATTGGCGCAGACATTGGCAGAGGAATGCAAGAGAGGTTTACGATGTGATGATTTGATCGACCTATTCATTCTATAATCGGGGTGTTGCAGTCTTCACTATTTGCGGTGATGACCCTCCACAAACCACTAGGAATTTGAGTGTCGCGCACTGCATTGCTTCCTTTGGAAAGAGATTGTTCTGGCTTTTTGTTGGGCGTGATGCTGAAAAGTTGGCTTGGTTGGTTATCCACAACAAATGAATTGTTGAAGGGTTGCTGCATAACAAGTCGTTGTGGTCTTCGGGTGAAGGTTAGGGCCGCAATAGCTTTTGTTCAACTCCTGTCAGCCCAGAGCTCTAGCTCAAATCCATTGTTCAAACCTCTCATTGCTTTTTGCGCCAGCTTTTGTGTGCGACATTTCCTACTCTGTCGTAGGAATAATACATTCTGTTCCCTTTATAAAGCCCACATGAATAAGTTAACTAGTTGTTGAATATCGGTTAATTTTAAATTTATTCAGGTTTTTCGGTATTTCTTAAGGTTAATTTTTTATCCCCATATTGGAAAGGCCGTTGAGGGGAGTAGATTAGTGGAGGTGGCAGGAAGCTACATTAAGGAAATTGACCTAAGGATAGGTTGCAAGGAAGCACAGGGAAGAACGCTAATATCAGGATGATGTTAGAAAAGGAAGTAGGAGACTTGTCTCCAGCGTCATGGAAGGCGTACTCGCGTTTTGCTCAAGTGACTCATGTAATTTACAAAGGGAACTTGCGTAACGCACTAAAAAGACCCCGGCCTTTGTGCCGGGGTCGATCTTTGTGGCCTACTCTGTACATTTACAGCGCTAAGAAAATATCGCCATCTAGCGAACCGATTTTAAATTCAGTGCCGCGGCTCTGATCGGATACTCTCAAGTGAGGCGTGTTGAAGTTCACGGTTGATTCCGGGTTTCCTTTCGGGTTATGAATCACGGTGCCGCGGCTAAATACGCGTTGAAACAAGCCGTTTTCTAGTACCTTCCGATCGTGCGTGGGCTTTCCTAAGTCGGCATCCCAAAATGAATACCAATCATGTAAATGGTCGGGTGTTGGCAGTGGGTTTACGTCTCCGTATAGCACATACCCATTGCTGGAGGTCAGCGCCAATGTTGTGGTGGCTCTCATACGCGCTAGGTCCTTTCTTTCACCCCATACTTCCAAACCATTAATGTGTGGCGAGCGGAATTGAGACTCAAAGAAGTCGAGTGCTTTTTCAATGCCGCTCCAACTGCAAAGCTTACTCGGATTACATTCCATGAATGCGCCGTTAATGTATTCGGCAAACAACTCACCATCTTCAATGTCGTCGTGAATATTTACGTTGATCAATGCCTTATCGCCAATTGCATGGCGCACAGCTTTCACAACATTAATTTCACCGCTCCAATCAAGCATGATGCCGTCATACACGCCTGACTCAACTGCCAATCGCGACATGTCGCCAATCCGTTTTAGAAATTCTGGATGATGGTAGTTCAACATGTAGTAGGGCTCTGGGCCGTACTTCCAGCCTTGTACGCGGGTGCCATCTTCGTTTAGTAGCCAGAATGGGCTATCTTCGGGTAGGTAACTATTTGGAGCGTCGCGCCAACGGATTTCCATCAACATGACTAAGTTGGGATTCAGTGTGAGTAACTTTTTTCGGTTCTCTAATGCCTTATGCAATGACGCTGGGTTAAATGATGTGGCCAGCCCTGCGTGTTGTTGTTGCCACTCAAGACCAAGCACTAACGGGGTATCAAAGCTGAGTTGGCTAATGGGCTCTTCCCACAATAAATCGTGCTTTGCGGCGGCGGCAATTCGCTGATCTAATGTGTCTAGAGGGTATTGCTCGGCCATGTCAACTGGGTTCCACGCCATAAATGCCGATGGAAAGGTTCGTTGCGCCACTCGCTCAGAAATATCACTGAGGTGAGACTGTGCTTGCGGCTTTACGTCAACATCAGTTCCGCTACAGCCAATCATAAGGGCGGCTGCGGTCAATGTGATGCTGCGAAAATAATGTGAATTGATCATGTGTTGCTCCGAGGCAATGAATGTAGCCCACCCATTTAAGGCCGTGAGTATATTGAGTCAGGACTATGACCTATTTGTTGCAACATCGGCATGGCTTGGTGCGCTAATTAGCTACGTTGTTAAGCTCTTCCACTGCTATTTTGAGTGATGTTTTGCGGCTATTAATATATTGAGTTTGGGCTCTAGTGGGGGTAATGTGCAGCACATAAATACTCAGCAGAATGATGATCTTGACCATGACAGAACCCGTCACCATTTTTTATTTAGAAATGCTTTCAGCCGACCAAGTGTGCGGCAAGGAAAGCTCATCAAGTCAGGCGGTACTGACGGAATGTGCGGATAAGAATTTTGCGATTAATCGGTTTTTCTATCAATACGTGGGTGAATCTTGGCAATGGCACGACAAATTATCGTGGCGTGAATCACAATGGCGCGATTATGCGCACCGTGATGAGTTGAAGTTGTTCATGCTGACTTGGCATGGTACTCCGGCTGGCTACTTTGAGCTGGAAAAGCACACCGACGGCTCTGTCGAAATTGTGTATTTTGGATTGGCTAACGCATACACCGACAAAGGCTTGGGGGGCTTTTTACTCACGCAAGCGTTGCAGCAAGCTTGGGCTTGGCAAGCCACTCGGGTGTGGGTTCATACGTGTAGTTTGGATCATCCCTACGCATTAAAAAACTATCAGTCGCGTGGCATGACCCTTTATAAAACAGAGGTTGAGTGATTTAAGAAGGGGTGTCGTCTGCTTTGGTGGTAGACCCATCGTTTGGGCTAGCAAGTTGATGGCGTCGTGTTCGGCTTGCTGCTCGAATGCCTCGGCGTACGCTCCCCGACAAAAGAAATCCGGCAATGGCCGCCATCAAAAGCGATAACCGAGAGCGCTCGTCAATCACTCTACGAATTTGAGTGGAGTCGGCCATCATCTCTAAGTACAGCACCGAAAACTGCAAGTAACCAATGGCTTCGCCTTGGGAGTACACATAAGACACGCGAGGGGTGAGCCGCACCGCAGGGTCGTCATGAATGAGTTGCTTGAGGCGGTCTTTGAGTGGCATGTAGTCGTCACTGGTTGATACTAAATAGCCGTTAATGTCGTAAATGGCCACATCTTGAATGGCAGGGTGATGAGTTAAGGTGGTGGCCATGAGGTTCAATGACTCTTCATCTTGATCCTGCAACAGCAAAGACGCAGCATTGGCTGTTTGCTCCACTAAAGACCGAGTGACCGTTTGAGTTTGCGATTCAAGCAACTGCTTTTCCATCACCTTGGAGCCTTGCATGATATGCAATACAGCAAGAATTAACGCCAACGCAATCAGTAATTGAAAGAAGCGACTACGGCGTCTGGGTGATAGGCTAATCGTACTTTGTGGCACGTGCTCGAACATCCTAAGGTTTACGTCCTACCCCTAAGACTACTACTATAGCGCCATTGAATAAAACATCGATTTGGAGTTGTGCTTTGACACATCGTATCAGTATCGCTATTTCAGCGGCAGAACGTTCGAGTTCTGAATTCTTACTTGAGCTTGTGAAGTCTCAGAAAATTACGGCAATTCAATCAATTACAAACGATTCATTGAGTGCGATAACTCAACAAACGTTGGCACCAAAGCAAGTTGTTGTATTGCCTAAAGAGAGTTGCCGTGTGGTGGTTCAAGGCGACTTGAGCCTTGATGACGTGTCTGATTGCATTACGTCTTTGAATGTTGAGGTGGTTCGCACTCACATCATAGACGACTTGTTAGCGCAAAAAGCAATTGGCGCTGTGGTTTTGGGCTTAGCTGAAGCGCCACATGATTTGACTGCGCTTCAGGCTCTGGCCGCCGATCACAAGTGGGAAGTTAATTTACTTGAAGGCGATGATATATCGACTCAAGCGCCGGGCGTATTATTGATGGACATGGACTCAACCGCCATTCAAATTGAGTGCATTGACGAAATTGCCAAACTTGCAGGTGTGGGCGAGCAAGTGTCTGAAGTGACGGAATTAGCCATGCAAGGCAAGCTCGACTTTGCCGAAAGTTTGCGAGCCCGTGTTGCCACGCTCAAAGATGCTGATGAAGGCATTATTGCGTCTGTTCGCAATACGTTGCCTATGTCGCAAGGCTTACCTGAATTGGTAAAAGCCCTTCAAGCTGCACAATGGAAAGTTGCCATTGCTTCTGGCGGCTTTACTTACTTTGCTGACTATCTGAAAGACCAATTGGGCTTAGATGCCGCGTACGCCAACGAGCTCGAAATTATTGATGGCAAGCTCACGGGGCAAGTTAAAGGTGGCATTGTTGATGCTCAGAAAAAAGCAGATGTGTTGTTAGAGATTGCCGACCAACATAGTATTCCTCATGCTCGCACCGTGGCCGCAGGCGATGGCGCGAATGACCTTGTGATGATGGCGGCTTCAGGATTGGGGGTGGCTTTTCATGCCAAGGAAGTGGTTGCTGTTCAAGCCACCACGGCCATTAAATATAATGGCTTAGAAGGTGTGTATTACATTATCGCATCGGCGCCATAGTCGGCTTAAACTGGTTCAGGTGCGGCTGTATTGTTGATACAAAGTCGCACCATCATTTCCTCTGTAATATCCACAATTTCGCCAATTCCCATAATCGAAAATAGCTGCTTTTCGAGTTGCTGTGCTTTATGAGAAGCATAATCACTAATGTAATGCAGCTCTTTGTTAATGGACGTGAAATTTGGATTTCCATATCTTGAGACATTGATTCGAACGGCAAAGAAGTCTGATTTTTTCTTAGCGGCTTCAATAAATGCTTGTGCCTCAATAGGGTCAGAGGTGTCTTGCAAGTACATGCATTCCACTTCTGTAATTTTGTTATTGGCACCGCGTTGAGCCGCAATTAAGCACTCAGCAAAACAGCCTATTCCGCCTTCTTGCAGCACTCTCAGTGGTCGCAATATCATTTGATTGAATTGCGGCCCTCGCTCAATGATGGTGAGGTTTACAAAACGACCTTGAGGGTTTTTAGTTTGCTGGTGAAGTTGCTCTAAGAAACTGACAATACCGTTGTCGTCATTGCTGGTGGCCACATGAGATACTTGGACCTTGTTTTCAATTCGGCTCACAAAGAGCGCAGGGTGGGGCAATATGGGCACCAGCATGTTTCGCAATGCACTCACATAATCGGGCAGTGACGCTTGCTCCGTCGTTTTCTTGAGCTTATCGGCATTAAGCTTTAATAAGTTCTTCATGAACGGCACAACCGTTGGGTGAACGGTGTCATTGTTAACCCGTAAACTGATCAGAGTTTGAGATTGATTCATGGCCACGACTCGATAGGGCACATCAGTCAGTTTTGCACTTTTATCTAAATTTTGGAGTTTGGGTACCGAAATCATAATCAAATCGCCTTCGGCCACAGGGAGCGATTTTTTAAGCTGAATTTGTAAGCCTTTTCCTGAAAGATTAATGGTACTGCCACTTGCTGCGCGTTCCGTCATACGAGCGGTCACGTCGGTTCGATACATGTAGCGTGGTTCGCTCCGTTGATGGCGAAATTCAAATGACTCTTCTTGAATTGGGTTGCCTGTCATTTTCAATTGGAATTGAGCTAACTGGTTTGCATCGTTCAGTTCAGAACGATACAAGGTGCGATAGCAGTTCGCGCCCATTCGACTTGTGATGTCGAATAACATCACCACGCCTTTGAGGGGAGCAAGTTTGGCCCGTGATTCGCGGTCGAGCTGCTGTGTGTTGATCTTCTGCTTCATTTCTTCGGGCAATGCGAGCGGCCGAGTTGCATCTTGTTGAGAAAGAGCATGAATGGTTGCAGACATTACACGCCAACTGTCACGCTGACTGCCCGTTTGAAAGAACAGTTCTTTCAGGCCTTTTTCTTCGAGCTCTTGGTGTGACGCAACATAATAATTAAGTTGCCCATTGGCCAAATGAGAGAAGCTATAAAGCAAGGTCGTTTGGCCCTTTTTCATAGCCGCAGACAATTCTCGAATACGCGCCGTGGTGAGCATACTGCCAATATGCAAGCGCCCATTGAGTCCTCGCCAGTAGTCAAACAGTTCTTGATTGGCTTGGCTACGAAGTGTGCGAATAGGTTTCAGACCTTGCTCGGTGAGGCCAATTAGAATGGGGATTCCGGTCACTTGCCTAAAATAAGCATCTTCAAAGCCGCGAGATTGAACTGATTCAACCGCTGAATCTGTGTCTATAGTGAGTCGTGCTCGATTAGCCTCAAAATAACGTTCGATGCGTTCAGTGAGCATTTTATCATTGTCTACGCGTTGTAAACGAACCCACTTGTGCAGTGCATTTTGCTTGTGAACTCCAATCAGACGGTAGCGGCCTTGCCAGTTGTCGGGAGTTAAGTCGTCACCAAATCTCATAAAACTGAGATCGATATGAACGATGGCTTTTTCAATTAAGTGAATATGTGCGGGCAGGCGAAGCTTAATGCCTTGAATGGAAAAGTCTGAAATATATGCGTCTATGCGACGGTCGCCAGGCAATACCGCATTGACTTTAGCGGATAGTATTAAGCGTTCTGCGCGGCGCTGAACATGAGAGCCTAGTTTGAGCAGTGGCACATTGTACATCGATGCGGCCACATCGGGGTTCAAGTCTTCGGCATTAACATTGTTCGCTTTGGTTGGCGCTGCTTTATTCGCTGCACGGAGTGATTTTTCAACCGCTATGACGGTTTCATAGACACCCATGGTGTAGCGCCCGAACACTTTCATTTCGCGCTCAAACGCAACTTGAGTATGGCTGTCTAAATAATGGGTTATTCCTGCGACTGTGACCGATTTGGCGTTTTCACCGGCTCTAGGGCGGCAGTCGATGACCCTAATGCAAGGCTCTGCTAGGCGTTTTAGCTCCATTTTGATAAAGAACTGTGCTTGGTTTGGCTCGGTTCGAACGAAGCGCGCTAAAAGCTCTCCGAATTCCGGATCTTTGACCAAGGGCTTTAATTGTTCAATTAAAGGGCGGTAAGTTTCTATATCCATGATGAAGCGACCGATATACCAAAAGCGTCAATAACAAGTTGCAGACATTTTATCTAAGCACGTAGTATGCCACCAAAGTATTGGGATCTTCACAATTATGGCAAAATCTAAAACATCATTTGTCTGCACTGAATGTGGTTCAGACTTTCCACGTTGGCAGGGGCAGTGCAGTTCGTGTCAAGAGTGGAACACTATATCGGAAGTTCGCTTAAGCAGTGCTCCGACCCGCAATCCGGTGGCAAATCGCCAAGGGTATACGGGAGCAACACAGGCCAAAGTGCAAACCTTGAATGAAATCGACTTGCAACAGTTGCCTCGTTTTAGCAGTGGTTTTAGTGAGCTTGATCGAGTGCTCGGTGGCGGAATCGTGCCGGGTTCAGCCATTCTGATTGGCGGTAACCCAGGCGCAGGTAAAAGTACGTTATTACTCCAGGTGATGTGCCAATTAGCCCAAGCGCGCAAAGCGCTTTACATCACAGGCGAAGAGTCGCTTCAGCAAGTGGCGATGCGGGCTCAACGACTGAACTTGCCCGTTGATAAACTCAGAATGCTGGCAGAAACCAATGTTGAGTCCATCTGTCAGTTGGCGGAGCAAGAGAAACCCGACATCATTGTGATTGATTCAATACAAGTGATGCATTTAGACGATATTCAGTCTGCGCCTGGTAGCGTATCGCAAGTTCGAGAGTCCGCTGCATTCTTAACGCGATATGCAAAGCAAACCGGCACTGCCATTATCATGGTAGGCCATGTGACCAAAGACGGCTCGCTTGCGGGGCCGAAGGTTTTGGAACACTGCATAGACTGTGCTGTTATGGTTGATGGCTCTTCTGATAGTCGCTTTCGAACCCTCCGTGGTAACAAGAACCGTTTTGGCCCTGTGAATGAGCTCGGTGTCTTTGCCATGACTGGGCAGGGCTTGAAAGAAGTGTCGAATCCTTCCGCTATTTTCTTATCGCAAGCTGAAGAGCAAGCACCAGGCAGTATTGTGATGGTTGTTTGGGAAGGCACACGGCCCTTGTTAGTTGAAATTCAAGCGCTGGCCGATTACACCCAATTGTCCAACCCTCGACGTGTAGCTGTGGGGCTGGAGCAAAACCGATTGGCCATGCTGCTGGCAGTAATGCATCGGCATGGTGGTTTGCAAATGTCTGATCAGGATGTGTTTGTGAATGTTGTGGGTGGTGTGCGAGTTGCTGAAACAGGCGCCGATTTAGCATTGTTGCTGGCGCTCGTTTCGAGCTTTAAGAATCAAGTCTTGCCGCACGATTGGGTCGTTTTTGGTGAGGTGGGGTTGTCTGGAGAGATTCGCCCTGTGGCCAATGGTCAAGAACGCATTCAAGAGGCTGCCAAACACGGTTTTAAGCGCGCTATTGTTCCGGCTGCAAACGCACCGAAAGAGGCCATCAAAGGCATTGAGATTGTGCCTGTTAAATCTCTGAATGAAGCCTTGGACGCAATATAAAAAAGCCCGATGTTGCGCATGCAACATCGGGCTTTTTTCAATTCTGAAAAACATTACCGAACGGCAAGCAATTGCTCCATTTCTCGGTGAAGTGCGCCTTCATCGCCCAAGTTTAATTCAATAACGCGGCGAAGCTCACTCATGCTTTCTATGTCTAAGGCGTCAATCACGAATGCTAATACTGAACCATTTTGTCGCAGCAAATGAGCTTTGAACTCTAAATCAAGCTGAGACTGTGGGATGTGCAAATGAATTCTGATGGTGGCGTTGGGCTCCAGTTCAATGCGCTCGCAATTAAGCAAAACGCCTTTAAACGATAAGTCGATTAAAGTTGAAGGCCAGCGTTCTCCATGCTGAATTATTTCCACAGGCCAATCTAATACTATCCTTGAAAACTGGCGACGTTCTTCCATCATTGAACCTTATTTGTCATTCGTATTTCTACATTTCAGTATAAGCCTGATCGCGTGCGACTCCAAATTTGACCTACCTCATTCGAGAGGGGCGTGGTCTAGAAGGCAACGACGGCATAGGGCGAGGCCTTGGCATTGGTTTAACATTATGCGGAGGCGCAATGGGCTGAACGGGTTTGGGAGGACGAGTTCCCGGGCGGTCCGGCCTTGGTGGCGGTACTACAATTGTTGGCCCTCGGTTCCAGTTGTTGTAATACCAAGGGTCATACCAACCACTGCCATAATAAGCCGACACGCCAACACTTGTGCTGACATTGTCTGAGCTCGAACAGCTTACCAATGAAGTACCGCTGACCAATATGATGAACATCAAAAAGTATTTCATTACTTGGCCTCCTGTGGGGTGTATTCCCACGTCATTACACCAATCACAGCACCATTGGGGTCGCTTAATACAGCGAGCTGACCGTCGAGTACGTCACTGTCTGGCGCCATGACGATGGTGGCACCATTTTCGATCGCAATATCGAGTGTCTGCGCCACGCTTTCAACTTGTACAAACGGCACCCACTGAGATTTCGCCGTTTGGCTAAATGCTTCTGGCATTGCGCGAATGGCTCCGCGGGCATGAGATTGACTGGCAAGAATGTAATGTTCAACGCCTTCCTTATTCTGCAAGGTGTGCTCAAACGTATTGTAGTTAAACAGAGTTTGATAGAAGGCCGTGGCTTTGGTGGGTTGGTGGCTATAAAGCTGCTGCCAAATCCAATCGCCCGCTTCAGCCTGAAAATCTTCTGGATCCTTGCCATTTGTTTGCAATGTGGCAAACAGAGCGCCACTTGGGTCACGTGCGATAAGCGCTTCGCCGCGCCCTAACAGATCGCGTGACTCCATTAAAACTTTACCGCCAGAAGCCGTAATCATTTTCTCTGCTTTTTGTGTACTGGCTGCGCTAATACTCGGAAGCCACAAAGCCTTGCTCGTGCTTTGTAACACTGAGTCGCGTTGTACTAGACCTGCAACAGGGTGGTCACCATTATAAAATGTGTAGTATTTGATATTCCCAGCTTCAACCGCAATGGCTTGCCAGCCGAACACAGCTTGATAAAACTTTAATGATGATTGCGGGGTGGCTGTGAAAATGTCATACCAAATAAACTTGCCCGGCAAATTGGCCCGTTCATCAGTAATGGGGGGGAATTGAACTTGCGATGCATTGGCGAGGCTTTGCACCAAGAGCAATAATGCTCCGCACACGATCCTTAATTTCACACGATTGACTCCAGTTTTATCACTGCAGTAAGCGTGGTGCTAAATCATGGTTTTGTAAAATAAAAAAGGAGGCTTAATACCTCCTTTTGTTGATAGTTAACGAGTTACTTGTGAATTCGTTTGTATTTCAAGCGGTGCGGTGCTGCTGCATCTTTACCGAGGGTTTCGGTTAGCCATGCTTCATATTCGGTGTAGTTACCCTCATAGAAATTCACTTGCCCCTCGTCACGGTAATCAAGAATATGCGTTGCAATACGGTCGAGGAACCAACGGTCATGCGAGATCACCATGGCGCAGCCTGGGAATTCTAACAAGGCTTCTTCGAGTGCTCGAAGAGTTTCAACATCCAAGTCATTGGTGGGCTCATCCAGCAGTAGCAGGTTGCCGCCAGCTTTGAGCAGTTTGGCTAAGTGAACGCGGTTGCG
This sequence comes from Echinimonas agarilytica, assembly GCF_023703465.1. Classification (NCBI taxonomy): domain Bacteria; kingdom Pseudomonadati; phylum Pseudomonadota; class Gammaproteobacteria; order Alteromonadales; family Echinimonadaceae; genus Echinimonas; species Echinimonas agarilytica. Next base: position 232,695 of record NZ_JAMQGP010000006.1, read on the forward strand.
CTCACCTCCAGACAAGTCACCAATGCGTTTTTGTTGATCACTACCTTTAAAATTAAAACGTGACACATAAGCGCGCGAGTTAATTTCAAAACTGCCAATGCGAAGAATTTCTTCACCCTCGGAGATCTCTTGGTAAACAGTATTGCTGTCGACCATGCTGTCACGAAACTGCTCGACAGATGCCATTTGCACTGTTTCGCCCACAGAGACTGAGCCACTGTCGGGTTGTTCTGCGCCGCTGAGCATTTTAAATAATGTTGATTTACCGGCACCGTTGGGGCCGATAATGCCAACAATGGCACCTTTGGGAACTGAGAATGACAAATTCTCAATGAGTACGCGATCACCAAAGCTTTTGCTCAGATTTTCAACGTCGATGACCTTATCACCCAAACGTGGGCCCGGTGGAATGAATAATTCATTGGTTTCGTTACGGGCTTGGTGATCGCCGCTTTGTAGCTCTTCAAAACGCGCCATACGTGCTTTGCTTTTTGCTTGTCGACCTTTCGGGTTAGAACGCACCCATTCGAGTTCCTTTTCAATCGTTTTTTGGCGCGCTTTTTCTTGAGAGGCTTCTTCTTTGAGGCGAGCATCTTTTTGCTCTAACCAGCTCGAATAATTGCCTTCCCACGGAATCCCGTGGCCGCGGTCAAGTTCTAAGATCCAACCGGCTGCATTGTCGAGGAAGTAGCGGTCATGGGTAATGGCCACAACAGTGCCCGAATAATCAACCAGAAAGCGCTCAAGCCAACCGACAGATTCGGCGTCTAAGTGGTTGGTGGGTTCGTCGAGTAGCAGCATGTCTGGCTTTTCAAGCAGTAATCGACAGATTGCCACGCGACGGCGCTCACCACCCGATAGATTTTTGATCACTGCATCCCATTCAGGGAGGCGCAATGCATCGGCGGCACGTTCAAGTTGGTTTTCGATATTGTGCCCCTCTTGGGCATTGATAATGGCTTCAAGCTCGCCTTGTTCGCGGGCAAGGGCATCAAAATCTGCACCTTCTTCGGCATATTCGGCATACACTTCATCGAGCCGCGCCATAGCTTTTTTTACGTCACCGAGGGCTTCTTCAACGGCCTCGCGCACCGTTTGTTCTTCATTTAACTTAGGTTCTTGCGGTAGGTAGCCCACTTTGATGTCGGCCATAGGGCGTGCTTCGCCCTCATAATCTTGATCCACGCCGGCCATAATGCGTAGTAATGTTGACTTACCCGCACCATTGAGGCCGAGTACGCCAATTTTGGCGCCAGGGAAAAAGCTCAATGAGATGTTTTTAAGAATCTCGCGCTTTGGTGGAACAATTTTCCCCACGCGATTCATGGTATAGACAAATTGGGACATAGGATCAGTTTCGTTCTTAAGTCGGAATTTGGCGCTGATTGTAGCGCAAATTGAGATGTTTTTGGTCGCTGAGGTCAGGTTAAGTTCCAATGCATTATTTGGGACTTAGTATATTCCTAAATATTGCCGCGAAATGATGAACAAAAGGTAGGCAAAAAGGGCGTCTTGAGGGTAGAATGTGCGCCCTAAATTATAGAATCCGTTGGAGCTTTAGCCACAGATTGAGCTAAGGCTGATATTGAATTGGGAGAGACCATGTTAGAGCGCAATATGAACATTGCTGATTTTGATCCTGAGTTGTGGGAATCCATGCAGCAGGAAGTGAAGCGTCAAGAAGACCACATTGAGCTGATTGCTTCTGAAAACTATTGTAGCCCACGCGTACTAGAAGCACAGGGCTCCCAACTCACCAACAAGTATGCCGAAGGTTATCCGGGCAAGCGTTACTATGGTGGTTGTGAATACGTGGACGTGTCTGAGCAACTGGCTATCGACCGCGCTAAGCAATTATTCGGTGCTGACTACGCGAACGTGCAACCACATTCTGGTTCACAAGCAAACTCTGCGGTATTCCAAGCATTGTTGCAAGGTGGCGATAAAGTATTGGGCATGAGCTTGGCACATGGTGGTCACTTAACTCATGGCTCACACGTGAGCTTCTCTGGCAAATTATACGATGCGGTTCAGTACGGCATCGACGAAAACGGTGTGATTGACTACAACGAAATCGAAGCGTTGGCTGTTGAGCACAAGCCTAAAATGATTATCGCTGGTTTCTCAGCATATTCAGGCATTTTAGACTGGTCTAAATTCCGTGAAATCGCAGACAAAGTGGGCGCCTACCTATTTGTTGATATGGCACACGTTGCAGGTTTGATTGCTGCTGGTTTGTATCCAAATCCACTGCCGCACGCTCACGTTGTAACAACAACAACTCACAAAACATTGGCTGGCCCTCGCGGCGGTTTGATTTTGTCTGCAGCGAAAGATGAAGACATTTACAAGAAATTAAACAGCGCAGTATTCCCTGGTGGTCAAGGTGGTCCTTTGTGTCATGTGATTGCAGCAAAAGCAGTGGCATTTAAAGAAGCGTTACAACCTGAATTCAAAACTTACCAAGCACAAGTATTGGAAAATGCAAAAGCGATGGCGAGTGTTTTCATGGAGCGCGGGTACGACATCGTTTCTGGTGGTACAGACAACCATCTATTCTTGGTTGACCTGATTTCTAAGAATATGACAGGTAAAGACGCGGATGCAGCATTGGGGCGCGCCAACATAACAGTGAACAAAAACTCGGTTCCAAACGACCCGCGTTCACCGTTTGTAACCAGTGGTTTGCGTATTGGTACGCCAGCAATTACACGTCGTGGCTTTAAAGCTGATGAATCTCGCTTACTGGCGGGTTGGATGTGTGACGTATTAGACAACATTGAAGATGAAGCGGTAGAAGCCGAAGTTCGCAACAAAGTTGTGGAGATTTGCGCTAAACTCCCGGTTTACGCTTAATGATAAAGGCCGGCGTAAGCCGGCTTTTTTTTTGAGACGAATAAAGACAGTGATTCATTTAAGGAGTTGTTATGCATTGCCCCTTTTGCAATCAGGATGATACGAAGGTGATCGACTCCCGGCTGGTTTCAAGTGGTTTTCAAGTTCGCCGCCGCCGAGAATGTACCGCGTGCCACGAGCGTTTCACAACGTTCGAGAGTGCCGAACTTGTGATGCCTCGATTGGTGAAACGAGATGGCTCTCGTGAACCCTTCAATGAAGATAAATTGCGCTCAGGCATTCAACGTGCCTTAGAAAAACGCCCAGTGAGCACAGAGCAAACTGAACAAATGATTAGTTCAATCATGTCTAACCTTCGCGCGACTGGTGAGCGAGAGGTGGGCAGTGAAATGGTTGGATATTGGGTGATGGAAGCGCTCAAAGACGCCGACAAAGTTGCATACATTCGTTTTGCATCTGTGTATTTCTCATTTGAAGACTTAGATGACTTCGCTCAAGCGATTGCGAAATTGGAAAAATAACAGATGGCGGCATCAGAAATAGATCATCATTGGATGACCCGAGCGATTCAACTTGCCCGTAAAGGTTGGTACACCACAACCCCGAACCCAAGAGTGGGTTGCGTGATTGTAGGCCCTCAAGGCGTTTTATCTGAAGGCGCGCATTTGAAAGCAGGCTTGGGCCATGCTGAGGCGAATGCCATTGCCGATGCAAAGCAATCTCTTGAAGGCGCAACTGCCTACGTTACTTTAGAGCCATGTTCGCACACGGGTAAAACTGGCCCATGCTCTGATGCTCTCATCGCAGCAAAAGTGAAGCGTGTGGTGGTGGGGATGACTGACCCTAATCCGCTTGTCGCAGGCCAGGGTATTCAGCGTTTAGAAAATGCAGGCATTGAGGTCGAAGTGGGAGTGTTAGCCGAACAATGTGAAGAGCTAAACCCTGGCTTTTTGAAGCGAATGAAAACCGATTTTCCTCGTGTGACGGTGAAAATGGCATCGTCGCTCGATGGCAAAACAGCGCTGGCGAATGGCAAAAGTAAATGGATTACTTCATCGCAAGCACGCTCTGATGTGCAGCGTTTTAGAGCTGAAAGTTGCGCAGTGCTGTCCAGTGCCGAAACCGTGCTTTCAGACAATGCTCGCTTAACCGTTCGTCAAGAGCAGTTACCGGCAACCATGAAGCAATACGGCAAATCATCACTGCGCCAGCCCGATCGTATTATTTTGGATGGCCGCTGCCGTTTAACGGGTGAAGAACCCCTATTTGAACAGCTCGATAGCTTGGTCATTGTTCGCCCCGAAGGCCAACCAGCACCTCGCCCAGATGTTCGTTTGTTATCTTTACCGTACACTCGGCACAGATTTGACTTACCGCGTTTGGTGGCCGAGTTAGGGGCTCGACAATATAATGAGCTTTGGGTTGAAGCTGGCCCAGCCTTGTCAGGCGCATTTGTCGCTGCGGGACTCGTTGACCGTTTAGTGGTGTACATTGCGCCTAAGTTAATGGGGCATCACAGTAAAGATTTACTGGCGTTGCCGATGATGAACGAAATGAATCAAGTGATACAAATGCAGTGGGAGTCAGTGACAAACATTGGTCCTGATGTTCGCTTGATTGCTGAATTTAAATAAGACGTAAATTAACGTGTTTACTGGAATAATCGAATCCGTAGGAAATGTTGCGAAAGCTCGTAAGCAGGGCAGTGACATGATGTTGTCGATCAATGTTGGCAAGATGGACATGTCAGACGTGAAACTTGGCGATAGCATTGCCGTGAATGGTGTTTGCCTAACCGTCACAGGCTTTGATTCAAGCCAATTCAGTGCCGATGTTTCTGTGGAATCATTGGCCCGCACGAGCCTTGCAGATTTGCAAATGGGCACGCGTGTGAATTTAGAAAAAGCAGTCACACCTACCACACGCCTAGGTGGCCATATGGTCAGCGGTCATGTGGATGGTTTAGCCACGATAGTGTCAGTGGAGCAAGACGGGCGCGCATGGCAATACTGGTTGCAAACGCCGCCAGAGTTAAGCCGTTATATTGCTGAGAAAGGCTCGGTCACGATTGACGGTATTAGTTTGACCGTGAACGCTGTGGAACGAGATCAGTTTCGACTGACTATCATTCCTCACACGCGGGACGAAACCACACTGAAAGATTTGAATGTTGGCGATCACGTCAATTTAGAAGTTGATTTGGTGGCTCGTTATCTAGAACGGTTAATGACGTTCGGAGGCGCAAACGCGCAAAGCTCTCAGGGTGACAGGGTCAGTATGGAGCTTTTAGCTCGCAGTGGCTTTTTGAAATAACAATAATCAATAAAAACAACACACAACTAACAGTCTAGAGGTCCATGTATGAGTTTTGCAAAGGCATCTGAAATCATCGAAGCCATTCGTAATCGCGAAATGGTGATTTTAGTGGATGACGAAGACCGCGAGAATGAGGGTGACCTTATTATGGCGGCAGAGGCAATTACGCCAGAAGCAATTAACTTTATGGCGACCTATGGACGCGGATTGATTTGCTTGACTCTGACTCAGAGTCGATGCGAGCAATTGAACTTACCTTTGATGGTTGACAGTAACACCGCTCAATTTTCGACCAACTTCACCGTATCTATTGAAGCGGCTGAAGGGGTGACAACGGGGATTTCCGCTGCTGACCGTGCGCGCACTGTTCAAGCTGCAGTGGCTCCGGATGCGGTGGCGGCAGACTTGGTACAACCGGGTCATATCTTCCCTGTGATGGCGCAAGAAGGCGGCGTATTAACGCGCGCAGGGCACACTGAAGCAGGGTGTGATTTAGCTCGCTTAGGCGGGTTTGACCCATCGGCTGTGATCGTCGAAATTTTAAATGACGATGGCACCATGGCTCGCCGCGACGACCTGCTAAAATTTGCCGAAAAGCACGGTGTTAAAATTGGCACCATTGCAGACTTAATCGAGTATCGCAGTTTCAATGAAACCACCATTGAACGCGTGGCTCATTGTAAACTCCCGACCGAATTCGGCGATTTTGAGCTTCACACATTCCGTGACACCATCGACAACCAACTACACTATGCCATGCAAATGGGTGAGGTTGAGCCAGAACAGCCAACGATGGTTCGAGTGCATCTGCAGAACTTGTTTAATGATGTACTTCATACCGAGCGAGCGGCTGACCGAAGCTGGAATTTGCCCCGCGCTTTAGGACGTATTGCGTCTGAAGGTGGTGTGTTGGTGGTGTTAGGACGCGAAGAGACTAATGACGAGATTCTCGCCAAGCTCAAGAACTTTGAGCTTGAAGATCGCGGAGAGCGTCCACCTGCGGCTAAGTGGCAAGGGACTTCACGTCGCGTGGGCGTTGGCAGTCAAATACTGGCGCAATTAGGCGTTCGTCAAATGCGACTGCTAAGCTCACAGAAGCGTTATCATGCGTTGTCTGGATTTGGCTTGGAAGTGGTCGAGTACATTTCTGATTAAGCCGTTTTAGCAAATCGCTAGAAAGGTATATAACTGCCCGTATGCGGCGCGGATGTGCTATTATCCCGCCGATTATGTGCGTGGTGCACAAAACTGATGAGTTAGTGAGTTCAAAGATGAAGGTAATTGAAGGCGCCGTTGCTGCCCCAGATGCTAAAGTCACGATTGTTGTCAGTCGTTTCAACAGCTTTTTAGTCGAAAGTTTGGTCGAAGGTGCAGTGGATACACTGAAACGTTTTGGCCAAGTCAAAGATGACAATATTACGATTGTCCGTGTTCCTGGAGCCTATGAGCTCCCTGTTGCTGCGCAACGCGTTGCGAAAAAAGGCGGCACTGATGCAATTATTGCGTTGGGCGCTGTGATTCGTGGCGGTACACCTCACTTTGAATTTGTTGCAGGTGAGAGCAATAAAGGTTTGGCGCATGTTGCAATGGAATACGATATTCCTGTTGCGTTTGGTGTGCTCACAACCGACACCATTGAACAAGCAATTGAACGCGCAGGCACTAAAGCGGGCAATAAAGGCGGCGAAGCTGCTCTCGGCGCGCTAGAAATGATTAATGTTTTAGCCGAAATTGGCTAATTTGAGGTAAGTAAGTTGAATCCTAAAGCACGCCGTAAGGCACGCGAAATGGCACTACAGGCCATTTATAGTTGGCAAATCAGTGGCGATTCAATGGCTGATATTGAACTGCACTTTTTAACTGATCAAGACACTGCAGGTTGTGATCTCGAATACTTCCGAGAGTTGATTTCAGGTGTTGCCAGCCAAGTGAAAAGCCTTGATGCTCGTTTAGCTGCCCTTACTTCTCGTCCGCTGGACGAAGTTGATCAAATCGACAAAGCCATCTTGCGCTTGTCGGCCTTTGAGTTGACTGCCCGACAGACACCTTATCGTGTTGTGATCAATGAAGCTGTCGAGCTGGCAAAAGTATTTGCTCAAGATGACAGCCACAAGTTCGTCAACGGCGTACTTGATAAAATGGCTCCTCGCAGCTAATTTTCTCAGGAGTATAAGCCGTGAACGAGTTTGATCTCATACGGCAGTATTTTGAGACCCCTTCTGTGAATCGCGCTGATGTCCCTTTGGGCATCGGTGACGATTGTGCCCTCGTGCAACCCAAACCCGGTTTTCAACTTGCTATCACGACCGACACCATGGTCGATGGCATTCACTTTGATTCGCGTTTAAGCCCTGCAGATATTGGTCACAAATTACTGGCTGTTAATCTATCAGATTTAGCTGCAATGGGCGCAGAGCCTTGCTGGATTTCGTTAGCGACCACATTACCTGAAGTCAATGAACATTGGTTGGCAGGCTTTTCTGAGGGCTTATTTGCACTGGCGCGTGAGTTTGATGTGAGCCTTATTGGTGGGGATGTGACGCGCGGTGCTTTAACGTTAAGCATTACTGCGCAAGGGCAAGTTGCGGCTGGTAAAGCATTGACTCGAAGTGGCGCGAATGTTGGCGACTTAATTTATGTCTCTGGTCACTTAGGTGATGCTGCGCTGGCACTGAATCATAGCCAGATCACTCAATTGCCAAAAGACCAGCAACAGCAGCTCGAACAACGCCTGTTCAGGCCCTCACCGCGTGTATCTCTGGGGCAAGCCCTTGTTGGCTATGCGACTGCGTGTATTGATTTGTCGGATGGACTATCGGTTGATTTAGGGCACTTGCTGAAGCGTTCGGGAAAAGGCGCTTCGTTAATGTTAGATCAGGTTCCTACCTCCAGCATTGCACGCAACTTATTGGGGCACGAGCAAGCTGCAAAATTAGCCTTCAGTGGCGGCGATGATTATGAACTTTGTTTCACCGTACCGGCCCATCATCAAGAGGCTATTGAGACGATATCTACCGATGCAGAAACGCCCGTCACCCTCATCGGCCAAGTGACATCAGACTCTGGGCTGAAGCTGCGTTTTAATGACGTGCCCGTGAATTGGAAAAGCCAAGGATTTATGCACTTTTATGACCAAGACCAATAAAAAGCCGTTAAAGCCAAGCACACTCACTCACTGGTTAGCGGTGGGGTTTGGTAGCGGTTTAGCACCGAAAGCACCCGGTACATTTGGTACCATTGCCGCGTTACCCATTGTTTGGGCGATGTCATATTTGAGCCTGTATGGTTTTTTAGCTGTGACACTCGTTAGTTGTGTTGTGGGCATTTATTTGTGCGGAAAAACGGCTGAGGACTTCAATTACCACGATCACCCAGGCATTGTGTGGGATGAGTTTGCTGGCATGATGATCACCATGATCGCAGTGCCCATGACTTGGCAATACCTGCTCGCTGGATTTATTCTTTTTCGCATCTTCGATATTTTAAAGCCGTGGCCGATTAGCTGGCTTGATAAGCATGTGGATGGTGGCTTTGGAATTATGATTGATGACATATTGGCCGGCCTAATGGCACTGGGCTGCATGCACTTAGGAATGATGTGGTTAAACTAAAAAAGTGCACCGGAAGTGAGTCTTCATAGCAACTGGGTTGAGGGCCGAGACTGCAACTATAAAGATGGCTCCCACTCCCAGTGCGAGACCACTAATAAAAGTCTAAAAGATTTATGCAATTTCAGTCAGAAACTCAGTTGTGTTGGGAACTAAAACACGCCTGAGACACATAACAACACGCATAACTCAAGGGACGGATGAGAGTATATCTAAGCCAACTGAACTCAGCCTGAACGATTTTTGTAACTCTATATTTGAACACAAAAAAAGCACGCGATAAGCGTGCTTTTTTGTGGGTCAATTGAACAGGTTAGGTATTGATGTAAGCTTCTATGGAGGTTTGAATTCCTGATGAATCTAAGCCAAGTTCAGCTAAGATTTCTGCTTGTTCCCCGTGTTTGATAAACACATCTGGTAGCCCCAGGTTGAGTACAGGCTTCGGCATTTTATTGGCCATTAAATACTCTATCACCGCAGAGCCAGCGCCACCCTTAATCGCATGGTCTTCAACTGTGACGAGTACGTCATGGCTTTGCGCCAATTCTGCCACTCTAGCTTCGTCAATAGGTTTGGCGAAGCGCATATCAACGAGTGTTGCGTCTATCGCTTCTGCTACGCTAACGCATTCATGTAGTAATGGCCCAAAACAAAGAATCGCAACTTTTTGCGCCGTACTTTGACGAACGGTGTTCGACTGACCGATTTCAATGCGTTGCATAGGACCTGATATGTCCGCACCTGTGCCTTTTCCGCGTGGATAGCGAACAGCGGCAGGTTTATCTAATGTATGCCCAGTAAAGAGCATGTTACGGCACTCTGCTTCATCTGACGGTACCATAATGACCATCTTGGGAATGCAGCGCAAAAAGCTAATATCGAATGCACCCTGATGTGTAGGGCCATCGGACCCGACTACGCCAGCTCGGTCAATGGCAAACAAGACAGGTTGATCTTGAATGGCAACGTCATGAATAACTTGATCATATCCGCGTTGTAAAAACGTCGAATAAATAGCGACAACTGGATTTAGCCCTTCGCACGACAAACCCGCGGCAAGGGTTACCGCATGCTGCTCTGCAATCGCAACATCAAAGTATTGCTCTGGAAACTCTTTTGAGAACCGAACCATGCCAGAACCTTCGCGCATGGCAGGGGTAATCGCCATGAGTTTTGGATCTTCGGTGGCCATGTCACAAAGCCAGTCTCCGAATACTTTTGAATAGGTGGGTAGGCCGGGTTTGCTGCTTGGCAATTGTTGGTCGGACGGATCAAACTGCGGCACGGCATGATAGCCAATGGGATCTTTTTCCGCAGGCTCGTAGCCTTTGCCCTTGGTTGTTTTAATGTGCAACAACTGAGGGCCTTTGAGTTGGCGCATGTTCGATAGCGTGTCAACCAAAGCTTCTACATCATGACCGTCAATTGGGCCGATGTAGTTAAACCCAAGCTCTTCAAAAATAGTGCCGGGTACCACCATGCCTTTTAAGTGTTCTTCCGTGCGTTTGGCCAACTCTTTGATGGGGGGAATGCCGGAAAGAACAATTTTACTGCTTTCTCGGATAGTTGAATAGAAACTACCCGACAACAAGCGAGCAAAGTGGTTATTCAGTGCGCCGACGTTTTCACTAATAGACATCTCGTTGTCATTGAGAACGACAAGCATGTCGGGATGCACATCGCCTGCGTGGTTGAGCGCTTCAAATGCCATGCCAGCGGTAATGGCACCGTCGCCAATGATCGATACAACCTTACGGTTCTTTTGTTCTTTTTGAGCCGCAATCGCCATACCCAGAGCAGCACTGATGGTTGTACTTGAGTGACCTACATTGAAGTGGTCATACTCACTTTCATTGCGCCAAGGGAACGGGTGAAGGCCATCTTTTTTCTTGATGGTTTCCATGCGATCGCGACGGCCTGTGATGATCTTATGAGGATAGGCTTGATGACCTACATCCCACAACAAGCGGTCAAATGGGGTATTGAACACGTAATGCAGAGCAACAGTGAGTTCCACTGTTCCTAACCCTGAAGCGAGATGCCCGCTGCTACGACTCACTGACGCAAGCAGGTATTGACGAAGTTCTTGGCAAATTTGCTCAAGCTGTGGCTCTGAAAGCAGTCTTAGATCATCAGGACTGTTAACTTTCATGAGCAATGGGTAATGGGCCGGTTCAATTGTCATTGTCAGGTACGCAGAATTCTTATGTAATAATTTTTTAGTAATTGCGAGTAATGATGTAATGCGCAAAATTTGCAAGCAGGTCGCTATTGTAGGGCAAAGCTCTCAAGGCTTGTAGCGAAGATTGCAATAGAGTGTCTGCTTTTTGACGTGCACCGTCTAAGCCCAGCAGAGAGGGGTAGGTCGATTTATTGGCTTCAATGTCTGAGCCTTGGGGTTTTCCGAGGGTTTCAGTGTCAGACGTTACATCTAAAATGTCGTCTTGAACCTGAAATGCCAAGCCAATATCTCGTGCAAATTTTATGAGCTGCAGGTGCTGTTTGGGTTCAATATTGGCGGCTAATGCTGCAAGATCTACGGAACACTGTAACAAAGCCCCTGTTTTGGCTCGGTGAATGGCTTCTAATTGCTCAAGCGTGATGGACTTGTCTGTTGCGTCTAGATCCATTGCTTGGCCGCCGCACATTCCAATGTAACCACTGGCTTGCGATAGACTTTTGACCATGCGCAATTGTTGCTCCGCATTGAGGCCTTCGATGGGCGTGCTAAGCAAATCAAACGCAAGCGTCTGCAAAGCGTCACCGGCAAGTATTGCAGTGGCTTCATCGAATGCTACATGGCAGGTTGGTTTTCCGCGGCGTAAGTCGTCGTCATCCATGGCAGGCAAATCATCATGAATCAATGAGTATGCATGGATGCATTCAATGGCGCATGCGGCGGCATCGAGTTGATGTTGTGGCACATCTAGCATGTCACCCACGGCATACACCATGAATGGACGCACTCTCTTACCGCCAAGGAGCAAGCCGTGACGCATGGCTGCTTTTAATTGCGGCGTGTCGTCAGCCAGCGTATTAATGGCGCAGCTGAGTTGTTCATCAATGCGTTGGCGAACGGAATCTTGATAATCAGCTAAATTTTGTTGTGTTTCGATCATGAGTTCGTTTCATCAAACAAAGACAAGGGCGCTTGCTCGTCTTGAGACAACAAGATTTTGACTTGTTGCTCTGCATTATCCAATTTCAGGCGTGTCGCTCTGGCTAGGGCAATACCGCGTTCAAATTGCTTTAATGCTTGTTCTAGCGGGACTTCTCCTGACTCAAGTTGAACCACAACATGTTCCAGTTCAGACATTGCGTCTTCAAAGCTGAGGTTTTCTGGTTTTTTAGCTGCCATTGTGGACTCCTTAACAATATCGCGCAAAGTTACCTTAGCAAGCAGATTGGATCAATCTAAGTCCGTGATCTTGTGCCAAAATGTATTATGCATTGATAACTTAACTTGCCTACAAATCATGTTACCTTTATAAAGTTAAAAGGTAGGCCAAAATACCAAACAATTGAATGCACAGACAATTGTAGTGCGATAAAGGAGTAATCGGGTGGATTTAGCGACTCTCATAGGACTTATTGGAGCCTTTGCCTTCGTAATCATGGCGATGGTATCTGGTGGTTCAATCAGTATGTTCGTTGATGTTCCTTCAGTTCTTATTGTTTTATGTGGTTCTTTGTTCGTAGTGCTCATGAAATTCAATATGGCGCAATTTCTCGGCGCAGCCAAAATTGCCGGCAAAGCCTTCATGTTCAAAAACGACAAACCCGACGATCTCATCGAAAAATCAGTAGAAATGGCCGATGCTGCACGCAAAGGCGGTTTTTTAGCACTGGAAGAAGCAGAAATATCAAACCCCTTTATGCAAAAAGGAGTCGACTTGTTAGTGGATGGCCACGATGCTGAAGTGGTGCGCTCTGCAATGTCGAAAGATATCAAACTGACCAACGACCGCCATGAAATCGGTATCGGCTTTTTCACCAAACTAGGTGATGTAGCACCCGCAATGGGAATGATTGGTACGTTGATTGGTTTAGTGGCCATGTTGTCCAACATGGACGACCCCAAAGCAATTGGTCCAGCTATGGCTGTTGCACTATTAACAACATTGTATGGTGCAATGCTAGCCAATATGGTGGCGATTCCTATCGCTGATAAATTAGCACTGCGTAAAGAAGAAGAAATGCTCAATAGGCGTTTGATCATGGATGCCATTCTGGGTATTCAAGATGGCCAAAACCCGCGAGTTCTTGATGGCATGTTGAAAAACTACCTTGCTGAGAAAAAGCGGCAAGTCAACACCACCGAGGAGTAGGTCGGATGGAAGAAGAAGAGTGCAAATGCGAACCGGGAATTCCGGCTTGGATGGCGACATTCGCAGACTTGATGTCGCTACTCATGTGCTTCTTCGTGCTGTTGTTGGCGTTTTCAGAAATGGACGTGCTGAAATTTAAGCAAATTGCAGGTTCTATGAAATATGCATTTGGTGTTCAAAACCAAATTGAAGTGAAGGATATCCCCAAAGGAACCAGTGTGATTGCCCAGGAATTTCGTCCTGGTCGCCCAGACCCTACGCCTATTGAAGAAATTACTCAGCAGACCATGGACATGACGCAGCAAACGTTAGAGTTCCAAGCGGGTAAAGATGACTCTTCTGGCGGCCAAAGTCAAAACGAGGCGCAATCTAAATCCAATCCTTCTTTTGAGCAGACTGAATCTGAAAGCGATTCTAGTGCAGTTTCAGAAGCGGCTGCAGAGACTGCTGAAACAGCCAAACAAATTGCTCAGCAACTTGAGGAACAGATTGTTGATGGCGCCATTGAAATCGAAGCGTTGGGTCAACAAATTATTATTCGTATCCGTGAGCAAGGCGCGTTCCCGTCTGGCTCTGCTTTCTTACAACCGAAGTTCAAGCCGATTGTGCGCGAGGTTGCTAGTTTGCTCAAAGATGTCCCCGGTGAAGTGACTATTTCAGGTCATACCGATGACAATACGATTAGTTCAGAGCTGTATCGCTCAAATTGGGATTTATCCAGCCAACGAGCAGTTGCCGTGGCGCACGAAATGATGAATGCTGAAGGTTTTGAAGATTCTCGGATGATGGTGGTTGGTCGCGCTGATTCGATGCCTTTGGTGCCAAATTCATCCGACGCGAATCGTCGCAAAAACAGGCGCGTTGAGATTTCGATTATGCAGGGTAAAGCCAAAGAGTCACGTGAAATTCAAGTGACTCAGTAGCATTCACGCTTCAAATCGTGCAGCAGCGGCTTTGGAATTCCAAGGCCGCAAACCTTCCTTTGTTTAAAATTAACCAATTCTGTGGGTGGCTGGTATAATACCGCGCTGTTTTTTCGTCAGCGCCCATGAAAGGTTCGGCAATCATGAAGTTCATCATCAAGCTATTCCCAGAAATCGTCATTAAGAGTAAGTCGGTTCGTAAGCGTTTCAATAAAATATTGGAAGGTAATTTGCGTACAGTGCTGAAGCGAATTGACGATCGAGTTCGAATTCGTTCAGCTTGGGATCGGATGGAAGTGCAAACACCGGATGGCTTAGACCTTGAAACACAAGACGCTTTGATTGCCGCCATGTGCCGCACACCCGGCATTAGCGCTGTACAACAGGTTGAGCAATGCGTGTATGAATCCGTTGACCATATTTATCAAGAAGCGCTGAAAGTGTATGGCGCGCAGCTTGCGGGTAAAACATTCTGTGTTCGGGTAAAGCGCTTGGGCAACCAAGATTTCTCGTCGCTCGATGTTGAACGATACGTAGGGGGCGGCTTAAACCAAAATACAGATGCAATAGGCGTTAAGCTCAAAAAGCCAGACATCGAAGTTCGTTTGGATATTAATAACGACGTACTCTCAATGGTGACGCGCCAGCATAAAGGTTTGGGTGGTTTTCCTATTGCCACGCAAGAAAGTGTTTTAAGCTTGATTTCCGGTGGTTTTGATTCCGGCGTTTCGTCATTTCAGTTTATTAAGCGCGGCTGTCGCGTGCACTACTGCTTTTTCAACTTAGGTGGCGACGCTCACGAGTCGGGTGTTCGCGAGATGGCGTATCACATTTGGCAACGCTATGGTTTTTCTCATCGAGTGAAGTTTGTTGCGGTACCGTTTGAAGATGTTGTGGCTGATATTTTGGAAAATGTCGAAAACGGCTACATGGGCGTGGTATTGAAGCGTCAAATGATGCGGGCTGCTTCAAAAGTGGCTGATAACTTGAATATTCAAGCGTTGGTGACAGGTGAGGCTGTAGGGCAAGTTTCAAGTCAAACCATTAGTAACTTGCGGGTGATTGATGAGGTGTCTGAACATGTCATTATGCGCCCGCTGATTGTGTCTGATAAGCAAACCATTATCGACCAGGCGATTAAAATTGGTACTCATGATTTAGCAGCAAGCATGCCGGAATTTTGTGGTGTGATTTCAAAAAGTCCCACCATCAAAGCAAGCCCTAAACGCTTGGCTGAAGAAGAAGCAAAACTTAACCTGAGCTTGATCGACGAAGTCGTTTATCGTTCCAATACGGAAGACATTCGCGACATTTTGAATACGAATAAACCGGCACCGCAAGAGGTTGAGATCGTCGCTGAACTCGTTCCACACTCGCATGTGATCGACGTGAGAAGTGATGAAGAGGTTGAGGCGTCACCTTTGGAACTCAACAATGCCTTTGTTGAGCACATTCCGTTTTTCAAACTCAATTCTGAGTTCCCAAAACTAGATGCGAATACGGATTACTATTTGTATTGTGATAGGGGCGTAATGAGCCGCTTACAAGCGATTCATTTAAATGAGGCCGGCTTTGCTAACGCAAAAGTCTACCGGCCTTAAATGATAGAGGGTTAGTTGGACGGATCGCAACTGCCCTCTGTGATTTCTTCCTCGTCGTAAACGTCTTCGAAGATACATAAAGGCGCTTCTACATCATCTGCAGCATCAAACCCTAGCAGCTCTTCAATCAAGGTCAGTGCAAACCTCATTGCCGTGCCTGGACCTTGGCTGGTGATCAGCATTTCATGTTCGTCAACAACAACGGCCTCATTCGGCATGCCATACTCTTCGTCGAGTTGCTCATGGCACGATGAGTGGCATGTGATGTATGCATCTTTGTCTAAGCCGTGATGCATGAGCACGAGCACTGGTGATGCGCAAATAGCAGCCACCCACTTTTGTGCTTCTCGCTGTGCTTTGAGTATTGCAGTGAGCTCTTCGCTGTCACGCAAGTGTTCAGCTCCAGGCAGTCCTCCGGGCAACACAATCATATCGAACTCTTGAGTGGTCACATCCGACAACATGGCATCTGCTGTGACTTTTAAGCCATGGGCAAACGTCAGCTGGCGTTGCTTACCTACGCTGGCAAGTGTCACTTCGATGCCTGCTCGGCGCAGAATGTCTGAAATAATCACGACTTCCATATCTTCACTGCCATCAGCGATGGGCACTAATACATGTTTTGTCATCATGAAACCTTTTGATTAGAGGTGAATATAACTGCGCTCAATCTGTTTGATGTGTTGCACTATGGTTTGGTGATTCGGAACATCCACGTGGAATTGTTCTGCACACGCCACAATATAGCCATTAATGTAGTCGATTTCTGTGGTGCGGTGGTGCAAAACATCTTGCAGCATGGACGATTTGTTGTGGGCTGTGGCAGTTGCTACATCAAATACAGTATTTATCATTTGTTCGGGGCAAATATCGATACCGGCGTGTTGGACAACCTCACAGGCTTGTGTGCACAGCTGTTGAACGTCATGGTGATACGCAGGCGTATTGATAGCGCCATTGAGCACTTGGTCGCGAGCTGTGAGTGGGTTGATGACGGCATTGATAATCAGTTTTTGCCACAGCTGAATCATTATATCGTCGCACCACTCAACTTGGCCTAAGGCTGAGTTGAGTGCGCGGAATACCGGCATCTGCACGTGTGGTGTGGGGCTTATGGAACCTATTTGCGTTAACCCTTCGCCTGTGTGTTGTACACGGTGAGGTTGGACAAGTAGAGCTCCATGACGCGAACTCGCCAATAGCAATGGGTGTTGCGGAACAAGCGTTTGAATAGCTTGAGCATTTCCTAAACCATTGTGAAGCAGAATGATGGGGCTGGAGAAAGGAAGCTTGACCTGTTCCAGCAACTGGCGCAATGCTGCTTCAGCTTGAAAAACTTTGGTTGTCACCAGCACCGCATCCACAGGGGAACTTTGAATTGTCGAGGTTTGCCACGCGGTAGTATGTCCTTGACGGTCGATCAATTCATACCCTTTTGGAGCAACTTCGCCCAATCGTCCCCAAAAGCTCACACTGTGGTCGTGAAGGGCCAATTTGCTGCCATAGAGTTGGCCCAGAGCGCCCGGCCCTACAATTAGCCAGTGCATGATGCGGCTTTAGTTGCGGGTGGCTTGGCAAGCTTTCTAACGATAGGCATTAGGGCTAAATAGCAAAATACGCCTAGAGAATTTGCGATCAGATCGGCCAAGCTCGCCGAGCGATAACCCGTTTGGCCTTGTAGCAGCTCAATCAGGCCACTGTAGGCAATTAATGCAATGATCCCGACTTTAATAAAGTGATTTGGAAAGGAGCGTTCGAACAGGCCTGCCAACACAAAATAAGCGCCCAAGTGCATGACTTTATCAAAGTTGTTGATGTTAACGACGGGTTCGTCGAGAGGCATCAAGCAAGTCCAAGTGACAGTAATGAGCGCCGAAACAAAGAAAAAGCGAAACAGGATTGGCTGATTGAGTAAGTAATGCACAGTAAACTCTGAGGCAAAAGTAGTGCGCTTGATGTTACCCAATTGCAACCTCGGTGAAAATGCTTATTTTTGCTGAACAAGGCTCAGAGTGTATTGCACCACACGCGCATCGCTTGATGCTCGGTGACGACGTAAATGAAGCTTATCTTGTGCTTGCTTTTGGCAGCTATGGTAATGATTTAGTTGCGTTTCATTCATTAACGAGCGGATCGTTTCTAGCTTGTAATTGGGCCACATGCCTGCTGCGTCGTAGAGCTTCATCAACCAAGATTGATCCTGCCCCCAAGCATCACTATAAATGACCAATCCTTTGAGTAACTTATTGAGCGTCTCGGCCACTTCTCGCACAGAAATGCCGTGCGTGAGAATAATTTCGCGCGAGATGCCATGAATTTGCTCGGCTTGATTAGACCAATGAACCCAAGAGCTTTCGGGTTTAATTAAAAAGCAGTGACATTCTTGGTTCGCTAAGCATACACCAATCTCAATAGGGTAACTGCCTCGGCCGAAGCCGGAAGCTTCAATGTCGATGACATTATAAGCCTCGGCGGTGGCAGAGTTTTCATCCAAGTTGGGCTTAAGTGGGTCCATGATTCGCATTCTTCGAAGATATATCCATACGGCTGACGATCCAAATGAGTACGACTACAGGCAGTCCCATAAGCGCGGTGATGACGAAGAAGTTTGAATAACCAACGGATTCAACCATGACACCGGAAAAGCCTGCTATCAGTTTGGGTAAAAGAAACATGAGTGCGCTAAATAAGGCGTATTGAGTGGCAGAATAAGCCACATTTGTAAGCCCTGACATATAGGCAATAAAAGCTGCTGATGCGATGCCCGCGCTTAAATTGTCGGCACTGATCACCAACGTTAGCCACAGAATATCGGGCTGGCCGAGTTGTGCCAAAAATGAAAATAGCAAATTGGTGATTGCACTCAGCACTGCTCCCGCCATTAATATACGCCACACCGCAAACTTAACGATTAATGCGCCACCAATAAAAATACCGAGTAAAGTCATGATCACACCGTATATTTTACTGACCGCTGCAACGGCTTCTTTGCTGTAACCCATATCGACGTAGAAAGGGTTGGCCATCACGCCCATGACAACATCAGAAATTCGATAGATGGCAATCAAGCAAAGAATCATGACGGCTTGGTATCGATAGCGCGTAAAAAAGTCTGCGAATGGCGCAACAACGTGTTCTTTTAGCCAAGACAAAGGGCCGGTTGTGTTTGATGGGGGGATATCAACTACCGGCTCTTTACAAAACAATGTGGTAATGACGCCTGCGGACATGAGCAATGCCATGATTTTGTAGGTGTGTTGCCATGCTTGTACATCGTAGCCTTCGCCTGTTGCAAGCCATGCAGCAAGAGCAAGAGAGCCCGCGCCACTCACGATCATTGCACAACGGTAACCCAACGTATAGGTCGCGGCCATTGCGCCTTGCATCTCTTGAGGGGCCGATTCAATTCGGTATGCATCTATCACAATATCTTGTGTGGCGCTGCAAAAGGCAACGACCACGGCCATCAACGCTAATTGTGGTAAGGTGCCATCAAGCGCGGGATCAAAAGTGCTCATGCCAAATAAAGCACCACCAATGGCAATTTGACTGACCAACAACCAAGCTCTGCGCTTGCCGAGTTTTTGACCGAGTATGGGAATTGAAATGCCGTCAACGAGCGGCGCCCACACCCATTTAAACGCATATGCCAACCCCGCTAAACTAAAAAAGCCAATGGCGGACAAGCTCACGTCTGCTTCGCGAAGCCAGAATGATAAAGATGAAAAAACCAACATCAACGGTAAGCCCGCTGAAAACCCGAGGGGGAGTAAAGTTAGGACGCGGCGATCAAAATACGGTGTCATTGAGCTGAGTAGCTTTGACATCAGCGTCTCCGGAGAAAGAATGAAGGAGAGTAGATACTACTACAACCAATTGAAATTTTAAGGACGAATTCCGTGACAATTGAGCAACATAGGCCCTTGATGCTTGAGAAACATCACACCATCTAGAAGTTGCTTGCGGAGGAACATGTTTCCTCTGAGCGCTGATTCAGGCCAACGCTCAAGAAGATGAAATAAATGCCACAACACACTTTCTTGCTCAGATTGTTTATGAGAGTCATGATCAACCTGACGCCACTCCTCAAGTGAATCCCAAATAAAGATTTGGAGCTCTGAAAAAGGAACCGTGTCGTTTAACATACCGTCAACGTAAAAAGACATTGCATGTGCTTTTTGCGTGACGAAGTCATTAACCTGAATTTGTGGTGTTTTATATTGCATAAATTCGAGTATAGAAGAATTGTTTGATTATGCATCAGCTGGCAGCAAAATTGTTTCCCTTAGTATGACCGGAGTCACAGGAACATCAGGCCAGCCAAGGTTTGCATCCATATGGGTTTCTATCTCAGCCATCTTATCGATGACCTCTTCACCTTCTGAAACAGAACCAAATACAGCATAGCCCCAACTGCGAGGGCCGGGGTCTAAACTTTTATTATCGCCCACATTAAAATAAAATTGTCGGCTTGCACTGTGCGGATGACCTTGTCGAGCCATAGCAATGGTGTAGCTGGTATTTTTCAAACCATTGCCTGCTTCATTGGTAATGGGGTCAAACTTGTCGTCTAACGTCCCCATTTTTTCATCAAAGCCGCCGCCTTGGACCACAAACCCTTCGATAATGCGGTGAAAAATTGTGTTGTCATAACTGCCAGTGACAACATACTTCAAAAAGTTATCCACCGTTACCGGCGCTTTCATACGATCTAATTCAACCACAATTACACCCATGTTAGTGACAAATTTAACTTGAGGGTACAAGTTGTCTGGCTGCAATAATTTAGGATCTATTTTCTCTTCGTCGGCCGTAGAACCAAATGTTATGACCATTAAAATGGCTGCAATGATGAGTCGGCAGCGTTTAAAAAAGTGTTTATTCGCTTTCATGTTCTGATCCAGTATCTTCCTCGACGACATGTTTGCTTTTGTCTGCTTTTCTAGATTCTAAAATGACAAATTTGGAATTGGATGCAAGGATTTCTACATCGCCAAAAATTCGTTTCATTTTAACGTGATAACCCAAGTGACGATTGGCAACGACGCGTAACTTTCCCCCGGTTCGAAGCGCATTCTTAGCCTGATTAAACATCTGCCAAGCAATTTCATCAGTCACAGCTTGCTGCTGATGGAACGGAGGGTTGCACAAGACAAGGTCGGCGGATTCACTCCAAAACCCAACCAGTCCGTGCTGACATAAGAATGTAAATTTGTCGCTCAGCTCTGGCAGGTTGCTTTGTTGGTTCTGGCGAGCAGATTCAATCGCCATGTGCGATTCGTCAACTAACACATACTTGTTGTCTGGGTATCGACGCGCCATGGCCAACGCCAAAATGCCATTCCCACAGCCTAAGTCGATGACTTTCTTTGGCTTGTAGGTTTTAGGTAAATGCTGCAAGAGAAAACGCGTGCCGATGTCTAGAGACTTTCTAGAAAATACGTTGGCTTGGTTTTCTAGCGTTAATTCAAATGCTGGCAGGTCCCATCGAGTGGGCTCTGGACGCGGCTGGATGTCCCCCGAAACTTGAGCATGCATGATGCGAGACTTTCGGCGGGCTAATTCGGGCACCACGTTGCCAAATGCATCTTTCAATAACTTCACCGCTTTTGCGGGTAGGTCCTTTAAGCGAGACGCAATAAGAACTGGCGTACCTTCAGGCAGCTCGCTGATACGAGCAAGCTGATATTCGAACAGTGCAAGGCTCTTCGGCACTTTAATAATGATGCGATTTGGCGCTTCTGGCCATTCATCAGAACAGTCTTTGTATGAGATGCGTTGCTCATCAAGTTGGTTGTGGCTCATGTTGTTCATGGCCGCTTGTTGCGCCAAGAACGAATCAGAGATGTGCACTAATTGTGCCTCCGATTGCTGAGCAAAGAAGCAGCTCAATGCGCCAAAACCATCGTTGATAAAGCAAAGTTGTTGAGCGGATTCTGGGTTATTCAACCACCAATCCATAATGAGCTCATCGGCTGCATCGAAAGGCAGTAATGTCTCGCGCTTATCGAGAGGGTATCGGGCCAGTTCTAAAACTGGTGATGACAGATTTAAAGGGCTGTACATATATGGTTAAACTGCTGTCTGGATAGGAAACTGGCACCCATTTTAGAAGTGCAAGTATTTTTAGCAAGTCGCACGTGCTTTTATATTATCGACGAGGCAGTAAAACTCGCACTAATAGTCCGCCGTGAGGGTGGTTAGATAAGGCTATTTGGCCTCCATGACCTTGTACGATATTTCGGACAATGCCCATTCCTAAACCTGTGCCACCCTCTCGATTGCGTGAATTGTCGAGTCGAACGTATGGTTCAAAGATACGTTCTCTATCGACCATAGGAACGCCTGGGCCTTGATCGTGGAAATACAAGTAGACTCCGTCTTCTCGCTCGCGAATGATCACGTGCACAGATTCACCATACTGAATTGCATTGTCTACGAGGTTGCTAATGCAGCGTTTAAGCGCCAACGGTTTGCCCATAAAGGGCTCGTCTAAGCCTCCAGTAATTCTCAAACGCCATGCGTCTTTGGCTAAATCAAGCTGAATTTGTTTGAGGATTTCGTTGATATCAATGGCTTCAAGGTTCTCATGAATATCGGAATCTTTAACGGACTGCAGCGCTCCTTTGACCATCAGGTCTAACTCATCCAAGTTTGCGATAAAGCGCTCTCTATGTTCGTCATCTTCAAGTAGTTCTGCGCGTAATCTCATGCGAGTGATAGGCGTTTTTAAGTCATGAGAAATGGCGGAGAACAAGGTTTCTCGGTCTTTGATGTAGCGTCTAATTCGATTTTGCATGGCATTGAAGGCACGTGCGGCTCGAATGACTTCAGAGCTACCGGTCTCATCAATGGGGCTGGAGTCGATATCACGACCCAGTAAATCGGCTGCTTCTGCTAGTTTTTCCAGAGGTTGGGTAAGCCATTGTGTGATTAAGTAGACCACGGCCAAGAGCACAATGCTGGTCAGCGCCATGAACCACCATTGCGGCATTTCGAATTGCAGTGGCGAAAGCATGGTATAGGGTTCGGGTAGCACCGTAACAATCATCAGCCACTGCTTGTCTGGCATTGGCGCTTGAACGGTTAGAAGAGGGGGGGGCTGGCTGGGGTCGAGTAAATTGTGGCGTGCCCAAACCGTCGCTTGTTCTTTGATGTTGAGGTCACGAGTGCTGTTGATGAGTTCCGCAGCATTGACCAAGCTCACCGCTGCAGGGCGGCCTTGATGTTGTGTACTGCGTAATTGCTGCACCACTTGCGATAACAGTATCCGCCGTTGAAAATTTGAGGGGGCGGGCTCTAAAAATATGGGGCGGTCATTCAGCACCATAAAAAAGCGGTTACTGCCAACGTTGCTCAAGGTGTTGAGCACCAACTGGCGGCGCTGCGCTGTCATCCCCGAAAAGTTGCTGACGGTGTAATCAACTTGCTCAGCGATCCATTGGCTAGTGATGCGCAGATTCTCGTTGTCTTGGCTTTGCTGTTGGGTGTACCACACTAAACTAATCACAAGCTGAGATAGCAGTAGCGCACCCAAAACCAGCGCCAATACACGTGCAGGAAGAGAACTAGGAATAAGCCGTGCAATGCGATCAGTCATTGTGATAACTGATTTCACTGGTGAGAATGTAGCCGCTTCCTCGAATGGTTTTTATGAGCTTAGGGTGTTTGCCATTGTCCATTAGGCGTTGGCGGAGACGGCTGACTTGAACGTCAATGCTTCGATCCAGAGGGGAAGCTTCTCGGCCTCGCAATGCATCTGAAATGGCATCGCGATCGAGCACTTCATTTGCATGCTCCAAAAACAATTGCATTAAATTGAAATCAGCGCCGCTGAGCTCTAAATGACCATGTTCATTATGAACGAGTTCGCGGTTAACTGTGTCGAGTCGCCAGCCCGAAAAGTCAATGTAGCGAGATTGTTTGGGTTTGGTCTCTGTCTGACTGATGCGCACACGGCGAAGCAAGGCTTTGATACGTGCTTGCAATTGTCGTGGATTGAACGGTTTGGCGATGTAGTCATCAGCGCCAATTTCGAGCCCAATCACTTGATCCATATCGTCTGAACTCGCCGTTAACATAATCACTGGAACATCGGAACGTTGGCGGAGCTGTTGGCACAAGCTAAAGCCGTCATCTCCGGGCAAGTTAATATCTAATATAATTAAGTCGACTTGTGCTTGATAGAAAACCTTGAACATTTCAACGCCGTCTTCAGCGCCACTGATTTGGTAGCCTGCGCGACTTAAAAGAGTTGACAGCAGATCTCGAATTTCGGCATCGTCATCAACAACAAGGATGTGGCCTTTTGAAACATCAGACACGATTAACTTCATCTCAGTTACGGTTTGATCAGCAAACGCGGTTGTAAAATCCACATTGGCCGTCAAACAAACAGGTGCATATGCCTCAGACTAAATCACCCTTACAAACGCTGCAAGTTGCAGCATTAGAAGAAGGCTGGAATTATCGTGAACAAGCCCGGTTGGGCTGGTGGCCGAACTTTATCGACGCGCAACAGTGTCAGTCGACTTGGGATGAGTTGAATCAACTAGTGACGCTCGAAGAAGGTTTTATCAACATCTACGGCAAACGTCATAAAATTCCTCGGTTGCAAGCTTGGTTTGGCGATCATGATTATTCGTACAGTGGAGAAACTCTGTCCAGTAAGCCGATGGTTGGTATACTCGCAACATTGTGCGAACGATGTGAACAAATCGCCGAAACTCGCTTTAATTCTGTATTGGTGAACTATTATCGGGATGGCCAAGACTATATGGGCTGGCATGCCGATGATGAAGATGAACTGGGTACGCAACCAGTGATCGCCTCGTTAACTTTCGGCGCATGTCGAGATTTTGATTTAAAGCACAAACAAACCGGAGAACGGCTTAGGCTGGCTTTATCAGACGGTAGTTTGTTGGTGATGGCAGGGGCTACTCAGCATTTTTGGCAGCACTCGTTGCCGAAAAGGTTACGTCTGCAACAGCCTCGTTTCAATTTAACCTTTCGATATATACATTCAATGGACGCGGACTAAATTAGAATCATGTTAGTCTAGCGCCGAACACAATGCTTAGAGGCTTTTCATGTCAACGCAACTGACGATCGAACGTAAAATATTGGCTCACTTTCAACCTGAACATGTTGAAGTGATTAATGAAAGTGGCGCGCATAATGTGCCTCCCGGTAGCGAGTCTCATTTTAAGGTGGTGATTGTGAGTGCGAGGTTTGAAGGACTGCGCTTGATTCAACGGCACCGTGAAGTGAATGGCTTACTCGCCGAAGAACTGCAAAATGGAGTTCATGCACTTGCAATGCATACCTATACGGCTGACGAATGGCGTAGTCAATTTGCTGATGTGCCTAAAAGTCCAGATTGTATGGGGGGGAGCAAAGGATAGGTCGATGCGCGAGTGTGCGACAGGTGATCTGATCTGCGCATAACAATGCAACAACTCAATTAATTTACTGTATCATCACTAGCCGTTGAACAAATTATAACAATTAGAGAGCTAGGATTTAGGGTGCAGGAGCGTGTTTTAGCCACATCAGGAGTGGCGATCTTAGAGCATACAACAACGATTATCGGCCGATTGTTTTCGTGGTGCAGTATTCTGCTCATGATGGTAATTGTTGCCGTTGTTGCGCTGCGTTATGGTTTCAATATTGGCTTAATTGCTTTGCAAGACAGTGCGTTATTTGTTCATGGACTCATTTTCATGGGCGGTGCAGCGTATACTCTGCAACGCGATAAGCACGTCCGCGTGGATGTTTTTTATCGCGCCTTCTCAGAGAGGCGAAAAGCGCTCATTAATCTTGTTGGTCATCTGATATTTCTTTTCCCCGTAGTTCTTTTCATTGCTATTAGTAGCGAGACCTTTATTGCCATGTCTTGGAAAATGGCAGAAGCATCGCCAGAATCCGGCGGGCTGCCCGGCTTCTTCATTCTTAAATCTTACCTTTGGCTATTTTGCTTTCTGATGGGCCTACAGGGCATTTCCGAATGTGTTCGAAATTTGCGCATTTTGAGACAAAAGGAAGCCAGTAATGATGGGTGATTACATGGCAATTTGGCCGGTTGCGTTATTTATTGTGGTGATTCTGGGGCTGATGACAGGCTACCCCGTGGCCTTTGTGCTTGCTGGTGTTGCTTTGATATTTGCAGCATTGGGTAGTTTATTCGGTGTGATGGATGACAGCTTTATTATGCTGTTACCCAACCGGCTCTACGGCATTATGACCAACCCCACCCTAATGGCTGTTCCGCTGTTCGTGCTGATGGGCATCTTGCTTGAAAAATCTAAATTAGCTGAATCGTTATTAACAGCATTGTCGTCTGTGTTCGGCCGTTTTCGTTCGGGCATGGCGATCGCCGTTATTCTGGTGGGAATGTTGCTTGCTGCAAGTACGGGAATCGTAGGGGCGACTGTTGTTACTCTCGGGTTGCTCGCATTGCCAAGCATGCGCCAACAAGGCTATGACATGAAGCTGGCAACGGGCACCATTGCTGCCACAGGAACACTCGGACAGATTATTCCACCATCGATTGCCTTGGTTCTGTTGGGGGATATCTTGTCATCAACTTACCAGCAAGTGCAATTGAACTTAGGTAATTTCTCACCCAAAACAGTTTCTGTGGGTGACTTATTTGCTGGCGCAATTATTCCGGGCTTGCTGCTCGTTGGTGCCTACTTGGCTTATGTCATGTTTCGTGGCAGAGGTTTGTCGCCACAACAGCATGAAGTACAAACCGAATCGGATATTCCAGTCGCAAGCATTAGGCAAATAATTTGGGCTTTGCTGCCTCCACTCGCTTTAATGCTGGTGGTGTTGGGATCGATTCTAACCGGCTTTGCAACTCCTACCGAAGCCGCTGGTGTTGGTGCTATAGGTGCTGCAATTTTGGCGCTATGCCGTGGCAATATGGGCTTAAATACTTGGCGAGCCTGTGCGGTAGAAACCACACTCGTGACCAGCATGGTATTTTTGATCTTGTTTGGCGCATCATTATTTTCTGCTGTGTTTTATGGTTTAGGCGGAGAGCAAATGGTGCATGATGCCATTAGCTATGTGCCTGGCGGTGTGATAGGCGCAACCGTGATGATCATGTTGCTGATCTTCTTACTCGGATTCATTTTAGATTTTATTGAAATCACCTTTGTTGTGGTTCCAATTGTTGCACCGGTTTTACTGATGATGGGATTAGATCCCATTTGGCTCGGTATTATGATCGCGGTGAATTTACAAACTTCATTTTTAACGCCGCCGTTTGGTTTTGCGTTATTTTATCTGCGAGGTGTGGTTCCTGATAATGTTGCTACAACTGATATTTATCGAGGCGTCATCCCGTTTATTGTGATTCAAGTAATGCTCATGATTGCGATGGCCGTTTGGCCAGAGCTGGCCACTTGGTTGCCTGAGCAAATTTATGGCTAAAGGAAAGATGACCATGAAGTGGTTTCTGACGATCGGTTTGGTTACCGTATTAACTGCCTGTGGGGCAGATTCAAAACAAACAGCAAGTACTCAAGCAGCAGCACAACAGACGTATAAGTGGAAGCTTGTTACATCATGGCCGAAGAATTTTCCCGGATTGGGAACTGCGCCAGAACATTTTGCTGAGCGCGTGAATGCCATGAGTGGTGGGCGTTTAACGATACAAGTGTTTGGTGCCAACCAATTGGTGCCTGCATTGCAAGTATTTGATGCGGTGTCTTCAGGCACAGTCGAAATGGGCCACAGCGGCGCATATTACTGGAAAGGT
This sequence comes from Echinimonas agarilytica, assembly GCF_023703465.1. Lineage (NCBI taxonomy): Bacteria > Pseudomonadati > Pseudomonadota > Gammaproteobacteria > Alteromonadales > Echinimonadaceae > Echinimonas > Echinimonas agarilytica. The sequence continues at coordinate 260,094 of NZ_JAMQGP010000006.1, forward strand.
AAAGCACCAGCGGCGCAATTTTTTAGTGCAGTCCCTTTTGGTATGACCGCACAAGAAATGAGTAGCTGGCTGCACTATGGCGGCGGCATGGAATTGTGGGAAGAAGTCTATGCACCCTTTAATTTGGTGCCGCTTGCTGGGGGCAGTACTGGCGTTCAGATGGGGGGATGGTTTAACAAAGAAATCAACTCAGTGGATGATCTTAAAGGTCTAAAAATGCGTTTACCTGGACTCGGTGGCGAAGTATTAAGCCGCATGGGGGGGGTGCCCGTATCACTACCTGGTGGAGAGATTTTTACATCGCTGCAAACCGGCGCTATTGATGCCACGGAATGGGTTGGGCCATATAATGACTTAGCCTTTGGGTTACATGAAGCCGCTCAATTCTACTACTACCCAGGTTGGCATGAGCCAGGTTCCGTGCTTGAGTTTATCGTCAATCAGGAAGCTCTGGCTGAATTGCCTTCGGACTTACAAGCTATAGTTCGCAACGCTGCTCGCGCAGTCAATCAAGACATGATCGACGAATATACATTCCGTAATATCGAAGCGCTCAAGACAATTCAGGCCATGGAGGGTATTCAAATCAAACGCTTTCCGGACGAAGTATTGTCGGCATTGCGAATTGAAACTGAGCAACTGTTAAAAGAGCAGGCTGCCGCAGACCCTATGGTAAGCAAAGTGTATGCCTCTTTTAGTGAATTTAAAGAGGGAGTTACGGCATATCATAATTTAACCGAGCGTGCTTATTTGGACCTTCGGGGAGAGTAGCGCTTAACGCCTTTTTCATTGTTATTTTACAAAGGCGCATGATGCGCCTTTTTTTTGAGACCAGCAAAAAGTCAATAACTGAAACATTGAAAACACGTAAAAATGGCGATGTTTTTAGTGATTTGCCCCTTTTGGGTCATGGTATCTGAAGGGCTAATAGTGGTAGAATGCCGCGCCGGAAATGTTAGGCTCGGATGAGTCCAATGAGCATGACTGAATAATTCTAAATATTTGCTTACACGGCCTGTGCGCTATGCTGTAACAGTGTTGGCACAAAAAATGTACAAAATTAATAACCAACTTGCGAGTCAGAAACACGAGTTCGGTATACCAAGTTTTAACCATTAACCAAGTACTTACGATTATGATCACAATAAAGAAAGGACTGGATATCCCTATGACAGGGGCTCCCTCACAGGAGATCCATAACGGTCCAGCGATCAACCGAGTTGCCATACTCGGCGAAGAGTACCACGGCATGCGACCTACTATGCGAGTCCGCGTAGGAGACGCTGTCAAAAAAGGTACGGTACTGTTCGAAGATAAGAAGTCGCCGGGTGTCATATACACTTCACCTGCTGCCGGAACGATTGTTGAAATCAATCGCGGCGCTAAACGCGTTCTGCAATCAGTAGTTGTTGAGATCGATGGTGATGAATCAGAAGCGCTTACTGCTTATGATTTAAGCCAGATCACTGCTGAGCAAGCGCGCGAACAACTCATTCAAAGCGGTTTGTGGACCTCTTTACGGACACGTCCGTTTAGCCGTGTTCCTGCTGTTGATGCTGTTGCTTCTGCTATTTTTGTCAATGCAATGGACACTAACCCCTTAGCGGTTGATCCTAATATTGTGATCAGCGAACGTCGTGAAGACTTCGCCAATGGCTTAAAAGTGCTTGCAGCCTTAGGTCAAGGACAACTGTTCCTTGCTAAAGCTCCGGGTGCAGATGTACCGTCTGTCGACGGTGTGCAAGTCGAAGAGTTTGCCGGACCGCATCCAGCAGGCTTAGTAGGTACTCACATTCATCACTTACGTCCAGCCAGTGCTCAACACCAAGTGTGGAGTGTGAACTATCAAGACGTGATTTCAATCGGTGCAACATTCACTACCGGACAACTTGACGTTTCTCGTGTGATCTCAGTTGCCGGTCCGGAAGTGACTAAACCGCAAATCGTTCGCACTCAAATCGGCGCTAGCATCGAACAGTTGATCGCTGGAAACACCACAGATAACGAACTGCGAGCGGTTTCTGGCTCTGTCCTGGCGGGTACCAAAGCGTATGGGCCGTTAAGCTATCTGGGCCGTTACCATTTGCAAGTTTCGGTTCTGTTAGAGGGAACAGAAAAAGAATTTTTGGGTTGGGTTGCACCTGGCGCTGATAAATTCTCTGTGACTCGCAGCTTCCTCGCGCATTTTTCACCGAAGAAACTTTTCCCAATGACAACCAGCACTGGTGGTAGTGACCGTGCCATGGTGCCAATTGGAAGTTATGAGAAAGTGATGCCGTTGGATATCTTACCGACATTGCTGCTGCGTGATTTGATCGCGGGTGACTTGGAAAGTGCTCAATCTTTAGGATGCATGGAGCTGGACGAAGAAGACTTGGCCTTGTGTACTTTTGTTTGCCCTGGCAAATACGAGTACGGGACTATTCTCCGTGAATGCCTCGATACGATTGAGAGGGAAGGATAATGAGTTTAAAAGCATTATTTGAGAACGCCGAACATCATTTTGAAGCCGGCGGAAAATATGAAAAATGGTATGCGCTATATGAAGCAGCATTTACCATTTTTTACACCCCAGGTTTGGTGACTAAGAAAAATACTCACGTTCGTGACAACATTGATTTGAAACGAATCATGATTACCGTATGGATGGCAGTTTTTCCTGCAATGTTCTTCGGTATGTACAACATTGGTGATCAAGCTGCGACTGCGCTGGCTGCTGGTTATGGCTTGCCTGATACATGGCAAGTTGGCTTGTTCCAATTATTTGGCGCAGAACTGTCGGTTGATGCCAGTGTCCTGACTAAAATGTGGTACGGCGCGTGCTTCTTCTTACCCATTTACGCGATCGTGTTTGCGGTCGGTGGCTTTTGGGAAGTGTTGTTCGCAATGGTACGTGGTCACGAAGTCAACGAAGGCTTCTTTGTCACTTCCATTTTGTTTGCACTGATTGTTCCTGCAACCTTGCCATTGTGGCAAGCTGCGTTAGGTATTACGTTCGGTGTTGTTGTTGCTAAAGAATTCTTTGGTGGTACAGGTCGTAACTTCCTCAACCCAGCTTTAGCAGGCCGCGCATTCTTATTCTTTGCTTACCCTGCGCAAATCTCAGGTGATTCAGTTTGGACTGCGGTTGATGGCTTCTCAGGAGCAACCGCGTTAAGCCAATGGGCCGCCGGTGGTTTAGAGCAAGTCACAGCGTCTGGTTTGACTTGGACCAATGCATTCATTGGCCACATGCAAGGCTCTGTGGGTGAAGTTTCTACCCTTGGCATCTTGTTGGGTGGATTACTCATCATGTACACCGGTGTTGCGTCATGGCGCATTGTCGTTGGCGTGATGGTTGGCGCTGTTCTAACAAGTTTGTTGTTCAATGCGATTGGCAGTGATACCAATGCGATGTTCAGCATGCCTTGGCATTGGCATCTTGTGTTGGGTGGCTTTGCGTTTGGTATGATCTTCATGGCAACAGACCCTGTGTCTGCATCATTCACTCATACTGGACGTTTTGCCTACGGTATCTTGATTGGTTTAATGGTTGTGTTGATTCGCGTGGTTAACCCTGCGTTCCCAGAAGGCATGATGCTGGCAATCTTGTTCGCAAACTTGTTTGCGCCTTTGTTCGACCACGTAGTGGTTCAATCAAATATCAAACGGAGGCTGGCACGCAATGTCTAGTAATAACGATTCCATCTCCAAAACGTTAATTGTAGTGATTGGCCTATGTTTGGTCTGCTCTCTTATCGTATCGGTTGCCGCGGTTGGTTTAAAACCCACTCAGCAGTACAACAAAGCGTTAGATAAACAACGCAATATTCTCGAAGCTGCAGGCTTGTTGGCGCAAGCAGGCGGAGACATCGCGGGTGTTTACAACCAATACATTGAAGCCAAAGTTGTTGATTTAACAACTGGCGAATATGTCACCGATATCGACGCCAATAAGTTCGATCAACGCAAGGCATCAAAAACGCCAGGCGAAAACATTGAACTCAAAGGCAGCGAAGATATTGCGGGCATCAAGCGTATGTCCAAGTACGCCAATGTTTACTTTGCAAAAAACGACGCTGGTGAAGTTGAGACCTTGATTCTTCCCGTTCATGGCTATGGCTTATGGTCAACGATGTATGCCTTCTTGGCGGTTGAGCCTGATACCAATACCGTCAAAGCTCTGGTCTACTATGACCAGCTTGAAACTCCAGGCTTGGGTGGGGAAATTGAAAACCCATCTTGGAAAGCTCAGTGGGTAGGTAAAAAATTGTTTGATGACAATTGGAACCTCGTCATGAAAGTTGTGAAAGGTGGTGCTACACCGGGTGATATCCACGGTGTAGACGGTTTATCTGGTGCTACCTTAACGGGTAACGGTGTTCAGAACACATTTGACTTTTGGTTGAGCGATAAAGCTTTCGGCAACTACTTGGCGAAGGTTCGCAGCGAGGGCTTAAACAATGGCTAGTGCAAAGGAAATGAAGCAAGTATTGTTTAGCCCTGTGCTCGACAATAACCCAATTGCGCTTCAAATCTTGGGTGTGTGTTCGGCATTGGCCGTCACATCTAAAATGGAAACTGCGTTCGTAATGGCCTTGGCTTTAACTGCCGTAACCGCATTTTCTAACTTGTTCGTATCATTGATTCGTAATCACATTCCTAGCAGTGTGCGGATCATTGTTCAAATGGCAATTATCGCATCCTTGGTGATCGTCGTTGACCAAATCTTGAAAGCATATGCGTATGACGTAGCGAAACAGCTGTCGGTATTTGTTGGTTTGATTATTACCAACTGTATTGTCATGGGACGTGCTGAAGCATATGCCATGAAGAGTCCGCCGTTAATGAGCTTTTTAGACGGTATTGGTAACGGCCTAGGTTACTCTGCGTTGCTATTAGTTGTTGGCTTCTTCCGCGAGTTACTTGGCTCTGGCACATTGTTTGGTGTTGAGATCTTGCCGTTGATTACCAACGGTGGCTGGTACCAAGCAAACGGTCTGTTGCTCTTACCACCAAGTGCTTTCTTCATTATCGGCGGCATCATCTGGGTGTTGCGTACCTTTAAGCCTGATCAAGTGGAGGCCAAGGACTAATGGAACATTATATTAGCTTGTTCGTACGAGCAATTTTCGTAGAGAACATGGCGTTAGCATTCTTCTTGGGAATGTGTACCTTCTTGGCGGTCTCGAAAAAAGTGAAAACTTCTTTCGGTCTTGGTATCGCCGTGATTGTCGTGCTCACGATCGCAGTGCCTGCGAACAACATTATTTATAACTATGTACTCAAAGAGGGTGCATTGGTTTGGTTAGGTTTACCGTCAACAGTTGATTTGAGCTTCTTGGGCTTCATTACCTACATTGGTGTGATTGCAGCCTTGGTTCAAATCTTAGAAATGTTGTTGGATAAGTACTTTCCGCCGCTCTATAACGCGTTAGGAATCTTCCTACCATTGATTACTGTGAACTGTGCCATCTTCGGTGGCGTATCATTCATGGTAGAGCGTGACTACAACTTTACAGAAAGTGTAGTTTACGGTTTTGGTAGCGGAGTGGGCTGGGCATTGGCAATTACTGCCCTTGCGGGTCTGCGTGAGAAGATGAAGTATTCAGATGTGCCAGATGGTCTTCGTGGCTTAGGCATTACTTTCATCACTGTGGGCCTAATGGCTCTGGGCTTTATGTCTTTCTCTGGCGTACAGCTGTAAGAAAGCAATAGCGGAAGGAATTTAAACCATGCAAGAAATTGTACTCGGTGTTGTATTTTTCACCCTGATTGTACTTGCGCTGGTGCTGATCATCCTGTTTGCAAAGTCCAAACTTGTAAGCAGTGGTGAAATCACCATCGATATTAATGAAGACCCTGATAAAGCAATTAAAACCCAAGCGGGTGATAAATTGTTGGGTGCGTTGGCGAATGCTGGAATTTTCGTATCATCAGCCTGTGGTGGCGGTGGCTCGTGTGGCCAGTGTCGCGTGAACATTCTTGATGGTGGCGGAGATATACTGCCAACTGAATTGGATCACATTACCAAGAAAGAAGCTCGCGAAGGGTGTCGTTTGGCATGTCAGGTTGCAGTGAAAACTGACATGAAAATTGAACTCGAAGAAGAAATCTTCGGCGTGAAGCAATGGGAATGTACTGTTCGTTCAAACGACAACAAAGCGACTTTCATTAAAGAATTAGTATTGAATATCCCTGACGGCGAAGCGGTTCCATTCCGTGCCGGTGGTTATATTCAAATTGAAGCGCCCGCGCATCACATTAAATATGCGGATTTTGATGTTCCGAGTGAATATCGTGGAGACTGGGAGCACTTTGGCTTCTTCAAGTTAGAGTCCAAAGTTGACGAGCCGGTGATCCGTGCTTACTCAATGGCGAACTATCCAGAAGAAGAAGGCATCATCATGTTGAACGTGCGTATTGCTACGCCACCGCCTCGTGATTTGAGTCTGCCACCTGGTCAAATGTCGTCATTCATTTGGAGCCTCAAAGAAGGAGACAAAGTGACGATCTCTGGTCCATTCGGAGAGTTTTTTGCGAAAGATACCAATGCTGAAATGGTCTTTGTTGGCGGTGGTGCGGGTATGGCGCCTATGCGTAGCCACATCTTTGATCAGCTTCGCCGTTTGAAAACTGACCGTAAGATGAGCTTCTGGTACGGTGCTCGTTCTAAACGTGAAATGTTCTATGTAGAAGATTTCGATATGTTGCAGGACGAGAATGAGAACTTCCAGTGGCATGTGGCATTGTCGGATCCTCAACCTGAGGACAATTGGGAAGGTTACACAGGCTTTATTCATAATGTATTGCTTGAAAACTACCTGAAAGACCACGAAGCTCCAGAAGATTGTGAGTTCTACATGTGTGGTCCACCGATGATGAACGCAGCGGTCATCAACATGCTCAAAGAATTGGGTGTGGAAGATGAAAATATTCTGTTGGATGACTTTGGCGGATAATCCCTCCTGATGACTAAACAGCAAAAAGTATTGTGGCTAGCCTTGATTGGGCTAGCCATTTTTGTTTTCTGGTGGCAACAACCAGAAAAACTTCAGCAAGTTGAAATTGACGGTCAAACCATGGGGACATATTACGTCGTTAAGGTTGTAGCACCTGAGTCTGAAGTGATTGATGCGGTCGCGCTCAAAGCGAAAATTGATGATGAGTTGGTGAGTGTGAACAAGGCAATGTCGACTTACGATCCCACATCTGAATTATCACTATTCAATCAATCCGAAAGTATCGACCCGCAAGTGGTTTCAACCGCTTTGGCTTATGTAGTGGATGAGGCAATTCGTTTAGGAGAGCTCAGTCATGGGGCGCTTGATGTGACGGTTGGGCCTTTGGTAAACCTTTGGGGCTTTGGTCCTGATGGACGACCTGAAAAGAAACCCGAGCCAGAACAGCAAGAGGCGGCTCAAGCCCGAGTGGGTCTCAAGCACTTGCAGCTGTCTGCACAAGGTTTAAGCAAAACGATTCCAAACCTTTATGTTGACCTCTCTACCATCGCTAAAGGTTATGGTGTGGATCAAGTGGCAGAATTGGTGATGGCTCAAGGTTTTACCAATGTGATGGTTGATATTGGTGGCGAGTTGCGTTTGGAAGGGATGAACGCTAATCGACAAGCTTGGCGGATTGCTATAGAAAAACCTGTGGATGGTGAACGAGCGGTGCAACAAATTGTTGCAGCATCGAATATGGGGATTGCTACATCGGGTGATTATCGCAATTATTTTGAGGTAGACGGTGTTCGTTTCTCGCACATCATCGACCCTGAAACCAGTTTGCCGATCAATCATCGGCTCGTTTCTGTGACCGTGTTGCATCCATCCAGTATGACGGCCGACGGTTTGTCGACCGCATTAATGGTCATGGGTGACAAAGAGGGCTTTGAATGGGCTGAGGCGCTTGAATTGCCGGTTTATATGATCATTAAAACTGACCAAGGATTTGAAGGCAAAGCCACTGCTGCAATGCAAGCATATCTGGTGCACTAAGGTCTAGTTCGGTTAAAATAGAAGCCGATTAACGCGACGAGGTTGATCGGCGTTTTTATATTTGGAGTTGTTATGCTTACTTTTGCTGTTGCGTTCGTTGTCTTATTGCTCGTAGTTGCCGCGATGTCGGTGGGTTATATTGTTCAACGTAAGACCATATCAGGGAGTTGTGGGGGTATTGCAGCCTTAGGTATGGCGAAGGTATGTGATTGCCCTGAGCCTTGCGAAAAGCGCCGTAAGCGCGAGGCTAAAGAAGAGAAAGCCGCTTTACGCCAAAAAATAATTGATGAGAATCGCATTCTTTAAGGTCAATTTTCTCTTATTAGAGTTGTAACGGGCAAGTCGTGGCCGTTGCAACTCATTGATAGTCTCGAATTTCCCCTCGTTAACCTCTGTCTTCTTCTATTGTTATAACCATCACTCGTGCGTTTGTGTTTTCTGTTGCTGATTGTGTGATTCGAGCTTGCGTGTTGTGCGTTCAAGACTCTAGACTCATATTTCTATATCTAACAAGGACGTGCCGGTGTTTCTTCATTCGTTCAATTACTTTCGTGCCATCGCCATCATTTTTGTGGTGTTGGCGCATAGCTATATTCCAGCAGGGTGGCAGCCAAGTTCAGGTACGCTGTTCGAGCGCTTTCAGTTTGATTTGATGATGAATGGCACGGTGTTTTTCGTGTTTATATCAGGTTTTCTGTTTCATCATGTGTTTGTTCCTCGCTACCAATTTAAAAAGTTTATGGTAAAGAAAATCAAATTTGTGTTGATGCCTTACCTATTCCTATCCATTCTGCCGATTCTTTTCTGGCTATATTGGGCACCTATTCCAGCACCACACGAGAGCCTTTATGCAGGGCATTCTGACCTACAAACTGCGATTTGGTATGTGTTAACTGGCCGCCAACTTACGGCATATTGGTACATCCCCATGGTCATGGTATTGTTTGCCATTACGCCCTTTGTGTTGTGGCTCGATAAGCGGAATTGGCTGATGCATGCTGCCATTCCATTGTTGATTATATCGGCACTCATTCACCGACCTGTTAGCAATTTATCAGCGGTTCAATCGCTGTTCTATTTTTTCCCCGTATTTTTAATCGGAGCTTGGGCCAGTCAGCACAAAGATTTGCTCTATCAAAAGCTCGCTAGAAAAGAGATTTGGTTACTGATTGTTGCGGTTGCCCTTGCTGCAATTCAGGCCTTGTTCACCGATCAAATCGGTAATTCTCAGAAAGACGCTTTTGAATGGGCGGGTATTGATTACAGCTTATTTCAAAAGATACTGCTGTGCTTTGCCCTGATGGTATTTCTTCATCGTTTTGAAGACAAAGAGTGGGGTTGGATGAACACTTTAGCCAATGTTAGTTTTGCTGTGTATTTCATTCATCCATGGTTTACCACCACATGGCGATTGTACTACCCAACTCCAGATACTTGGTCGTCAGCGGGTAATCTACTCACGACGCTAGGCGTATGCGCAATACTGATTGGCTTGAGTATTTTGGTGGCGAAGTTATTCAAAGCTATTTTCAAATCAAAAAGCCGCTATCTTATCGGTTGGTAATTGAGGTGCATCACCATTTTCGGCCTGAAAAAAGTGCCGAAGATCGCAGCTTTTGTTTCTAGGCTAATAGTTTGGCGTAGCATGAATCCAATGTGTTGTTTTTTCGTACAAGAGAAAGAGCAACAGGAGAAAGCATGTGTACGGACAAGCGAAAGATTCCAATTTAACGTCATCGTATGACGTTCCTAAGAACTATCAAGCTGACCGCCAACGAAATGCAGAGCGGTTAGGCCACGCGGGGCTTATCCCATTTGTGTGCTTGGCTGCTGCACAATTGATGGTTGCTCCTGAGCGGGTAGAGTCAGTGCAGGTCGCATTACATATTTACTCGGTGGTGATCATGAATTTCGTGGCCGGCTCATTATGGTCTCAATCGTTGCAGCACGCCGCTCGGCGACACGACACCACAGTTCAAACGTTTAGTATCTTGTTGTCATTGCTGTCGTGGTTAACATTCCTGATTGACGTTCACATGGGCTTGCTCGTAATGGCAGTCGCTTTTGGGGTGTTGCGTTTGTTTGAGCGTGAATTCAGTCACGCTTGGCGTGTGCCGCGCTGGTATGAGCAACTGCGAGATAGGCTGACGGTTGTTGTGGCTTGTTCATTAATACTTGTTGTGGTGACTCTGTGAAGGTGCTTATCACGGGGGCCAGTGGTGCAATTGGCAGGGGACTTGCCTTGCATCATCAAGCGCTTGGACATGATGTGGTGTGCGTTACAAGTCAAACCTCTATTGATCCAAACGTTAGATCTTTGCCCCAACTAGATTGGCATCTTGATTGTCATTACGAAGCCTATAGCACTCGCCTTGTTCCGTTGCTTTCCAGCAACAGGTTCGATCAAATTTACCATTGTGCTGGCGGCTTACATTGGAATGGTAGATTGCCTGAAAAGTCGATTGCTCAATTTAGTCCCGATTTTTTCCTTCAAAATATGCAGCGCAATTGTTTGTCTGCTATGGCATTAGTTCAGTCGCTTGATCAAACGATGAATAAATCCAGCGAGACTAAAGTAGCGATGTTATCAGCGATGGTTGGCTCTATTTCTGACAATCAGCTCGGAGGGTGGTATAGCTATCGCGCCAGTAAAGCGGCATTAAATATGCTGATAAAAACAGTGAGTATAGAATGGAAACGCAGATTCCCAGATGCGTCAATTATTGCACTACATCCCGGTACAACTGACAGCGAACTATCACGCCCCTTTCAAAAAAATTTGAATCCAAATAAGCTATATTCGGCAAAATTGACAGCTAAACGACTGACATTGGCGATAAATCAGGTATCATCGAGCCAATCAGGTGCTTTTTTAAATTGGGATGGCGGTCAAATTTCTTGGTAGCAAAGTAAGCCATACCTCGAATTAGCGTATCTGTGTCTGGCGTTCCCAATGGGAATGATCTATAGTTTGTTTTGTTCCCATAGGGAATTATGGAGTTGGCCTTGTCCGATGTTGGCAAAGAGCAGCTTGGCGATTGGGTAATCAAGCATAAATTAAAGAGCAAGGAAGCAGCAAAGATACTGTGCATATCTGCCAGCAAAATGAGTGAATACCTCAATGGCAAACGCAAAGTACCTAGTTATATTATGGCGCATATCGATACCTTAGAACGGCTGACGGACAAGAAACTAGTAAAGCTCATTCGTGAGCGAACTGGGAGGGAATAAACTCCCAGTAAAGACTAAAGGTGCAATATGGTTTTGCAAATTCTGTTGGTCATGGCGCTTGTATTCTTGTTGGTGTTGGGGGCAGTTATACTGACCTGCATTTGGCTGAGTATATGGCGAGGATTAGTCGAAATGGGGCGTTGCAACAATACCAATCGTCTCGGTACGGACATCAGTTTTTCAGACCATCATGACGAGTCTTCCCCTCCGGTGAATCGCACCTGATTTTTAACGCGTTCAGCGCTATCATATCGTTTTAACTCATAGGAACTAACGATATGGCCCGCGCATCAGCTCATGCTCTTCACATTCTTGTCGACTCAGAAGCTCAAGCACTCGAACTACGTAAAAAAATTGAAAATGGCTCTGATTTCGGCGACGTGGCAAAGCGTTTTTCAACCTGCCCATCCTCTAAGAAAGGGGGGGACTTGGGCATGTTCAATAAAGGCGATATGGTGGCTTCGTTCGACAAAGCGGTTTTCTCTGGAGAGCTTTTCAAAATATTGGGTCCAGTGAAAACTCAATTTGGATTTCACTTGATCAAAGTGATTGATCGGACAGGCTAGCTTTTAGATCGTTGGGATTTAAAGAGCCTTCTTCCTTTAAGCGGATGTCGGGTAACAAAGCACCGGCATCCAGCTTGACGTCTATTTCATAATTTAATGCTGTTGGATCTCCTGACCCCCGCACCATTGCGCTCAGCAATCGCATGCCTTGAAATAAACTTAATTCTGCAGGAAGAGTAAATTGGGCTTCGCCATATGCCGGAACTTCAGGTAACTGGCTAGTTGCACCGCTGACAACTTCATAGCCGTTCAAAGACAAACTATAAACTGCGCCATTCAGCGACAGCGCGGTATTGTTAGGATTAACGACCCGAAGCGTGATGTCGAATCGAGGCGCAATGCCTTCACCTGCAGTAGGTTTGATATGAACGAGATTGACTTTGGGGGGATCTAACTGTGGTAAAGCTGCACAAGAAGCTAACACTGCGAGTATAAAACTAACGACAAAAAACTGCTTAATATGAGGTAGATGCATTGCGATGCCCAAATTCATTGCTTATTGTCACAGTTAACCATACGCGCTTGTATTCTGCACTGACGAATTGAAAGTTATGAAAAATCGAGACGACATTGACGAAGATATTAATCCTTGGACACGATTAACCAGCAAGGTAGTGTACGAAAATCTTTGGATTAGCGTTACGCATCAAGACGTCATTCATCCTTCAGGCGTCAAAGGCATCTATGGTTTAGTGCATTTTAAAGGCGTTGCTGCAGCTGTTATACCGATTGAAGGGGAATACACTTGGTTGGTTGGGCAGTACCGATATGCGCTGAATCAATGGTCTTGGGAAGTTCCTATGGGAGGCGTTCTGGCTGGAGAGGATGTTGAGCTTGGCGCATTGCGAGAACTCCAAGAGGAAACGGGCATGACTGCACAACACATTTCCCACGTGATGAGCCTCCATACATCTAACTCTATCACCGATGAACGAGCCGAGATATATTGGGCTTCAGGCTTAACCTTTGGTGTCGCAAATCCAGATGACAGTGAACAGCTTAAAATTAAAAAAATAACGATTAAAGAATGTGTTGCCATGATTGACCGTGGCGAAATTACTGATGCAATTTCAGTTGCTGGTCTATTATCGATCTCACGAAAATTGTTTTCAGATCATCAATGATCTGATTGTATTTAAATGATGATGTGGTCGCTTGAGCGGCTCAAGGAAGCTTTATGCCTCACAAGAATGTGTTTTTTGCTTTACTGTCCCGCATGCAAAACATCCAGCGGTGGAGCAAATCTAATCCCACGCGATCTGAAAATGTTGCGGAACATAGTTTACAAGTCGCAATGTTTGCTCATTGTTTGGGGGTATTGCGCAATCAAGTGTTTACGCATTTGCCCCCGGTTGATGAACACCAACTTGCCACCATGGCGCTGTATCACGACGCACCGGAGGTTTTGACTGAAGATGTGAATAGTTTAGTGAAATATAGTGATACTAGGATGCTTGAGCTATGTCGTGAAATGGAATCAATCTCCTGTCGAATGTTACTCAATTCATTGCCTGAAGAGTTAAAAGCCCATTATGACGGCTTGCTCCACCAAAACGATGAAGTGCTGCATAAATTTGTTAAAGCATCTGATTTATTGTCGGCTTACGCAAAGGCTCTCGGTGAGCTTAGAGCAAACAACACTGAATTTTTGGGCTCGAAAGTGAAAATTGAAAAAGCGCTTCGAAAATATCGAGATGAACTACCTGAAGTGGATTACTTTATGGAACGTTTGATGCCAGCATTTCAGCTCACCATTGATGATCTGATTGATGGAGCTTTTCTAGAAAGCAGCCCTCAAGTGAAACTGTTTTAGAGTTCTACAAAACAAAAAGCCGAGCAAGACTCGGCTTTTTGAATGACCAGAGCGAGCGTTTTAAGCGCTAACGCTAACCACTGAATTGTCACCATTGACGCCGTTCGGGCGATAGCTTTCGGCTTCCCAATCGTTATCGTATTTTTCCGAACCGTCGGCCATGACCAAGCAAAAACGATATTCGTAATCACTTTTCTCGTCGGTCGGCAGATCAACCGCAGCTTTGAAGTGGCCCGCTTTGAATTTTTTCAGCGGTGTTTTTTCCCAATTGAGTGCCTCACACATTAGAAAAACTTGTTCAGCACCTTCAGCGGCTTCAGCTGAAACTTCAAATGTAACTTTAACAACAGGTTTAGTTTTTAAAAATTGCTTTTTGATGGACATAGCAAGTCCTCCATGAACGTAGCGAGCTAGCAAAGTGTGTGTCTTATGTAAAATAGTTTTATGCAAACCTTGCGCCGAAGTGTATCGGCACAACATGACTACTTTATGACCTTGGTGGTCAGATTAACCATAGTCAAAGCAGTGCAAAAGTTCCTATTCTGGTGCAAATTGCTGGCGTAAAACCCATTGAGTAAACGAAGTTCTGAGGTAAAAACCTTTCGGTTGGGCTTGAACTAACTCACCGTTGGCACCAATGGCGTCAGTTTTTACACTGCCGTTTGCAGCTTTTGGGCGAAGCTGCATGAATTGGCCTAAATGAGCATTAATCCTCTCTACGCGTCCTAAAGATAATAACTCCATGAGTTCTTCCCAGTCTTGCCTGAGCGCGAGCTCTTGTTCTGCAGAAGCACGCCACAAAAATGCAGAGCCAATTTGTCGTTCTGCGGGTGAAAGGTGCTTTTCGGCCAAGATAGGTACCCACAATACATGATCGAGTTTGTGCCGTAAGGCCGAAGTCTCCCAATGTTCTCCGGTCATACCCTTCATGGGGGCGACACACACAAAGGTTGTTTCAAGTGGTTGGCCAATACTGGAAATCGGCAGTGTTTTCATCTCAATGCCTAGCGCGGGAAAGTCCGGCTCGGGTCGAGAGCCTGCGGTTGCGCCGAGCGCGCGTTCTAACAATATGCCGCCCCAACCTTTGTCTCGTGAAAAGTCGTGTGGAACCTCAATATTCAGCTGCTGGGCAAGCTCTTGGAGCGTGAGCCCTGCGAGTTGCTGTGCGCGATGGAGCAGTTCCTGGGCAGTATTTGGAGGCAAGATCATAATGTTAAACGTTTAGATATTTAGCCTTATGCTAATGAGCAAAATGAGTTTTGTCATCTTGAACAGAGAACGTACAGCATTTTATTTGGAAAATGACCATTATGTAACCTATTGTTTTTAAATTGTTTAATGAAGTACTGAATAACCGTGAACATATTATTAGATAGGTTATGCACAACTTCATGCACAGTAAACATGGATAACTGTAATTTTATGTGCGGAACTCAGCATTTCTTTGCGTTAAAACCCGATTTTTTGATTGACAAACGCCTCTAATTATCAATTTTCAATCAGCTTTTGTGTATAACTATTGGTGTGGCTAAGTCTTGTTCAACCCAACTTACCCACATTGTTAAAAAATATGTATAGATCAACAGTGATCTCTATTTTTATTTTATTTATTAGTAGTTTATTTTGTTGTGATCAACCTTTGGAGCATGGGGTCTACATCCTCGGAGCGAGTGGGTATTACTTTATTCAGACTTATTCACAGGATTGCGCACAGTTCGTGTGACTAAGTTGGTTTGTGATTTATCTGTTTTGTGGGTAACTTTAGCTTGTTGCTTTCTTTATTCACATTTGCAAAGAGTGACTTGTATTGAGACCTTGCTCCCGACTGCACACAATAGCATTGCTCAACATTACAAATTGTGGATACAATCAAGTCATTGAATTTTCGCTCAGGATTAAGTGAGTGATCGACTCCGACGGATATCGTGCGAACGTCGGGATTATCATCTCTAATCAAGCAGGGCAGGTACTTTGGGCTCGAAGAATAGGTCAGCATTCTTGGCAGTTCCCTCAAGGGGGGATCGATGAGGGTGAGTCGGCAGAGCAGGCAATGTACCGTGAATTATATGAAGAAGTCGGACTGCGACCTGATGATGTAGACATTATCAGTTCTAGTCGCTCTTGGCTTCGTTATCGATTGCCAAAACGCTTGATTCGAGAGGGAACTAATCCCGTCTGTATCGGACAAAAACAGCGCTGGTTTTTGCTTCGGCTAACCGGCAAAGATGATTCAGTTAAACTAGATGCCAGTGGGCACCCCGAGTTTGATGAATGGCGATGGGTGAGTTATTGGTACCCAGTGCGCCAGGTAGTGTCGTTTAAACGCGAGGTCTACCGCAAGGCGATGAAGGAATTCGTGGCAGCAGTGCAAGCTCAAGCCCGCGATCGTCGTCCATCAAAGAATAAACGCAAGAAGCGTAAGCGACACAATAATGCCCGTTAATATGCTCCATACCCTGCGCACTATCGTGCAGGGTGTTAATCAGTCAGAACACTTAGACGATGCATTGAAGCTCTTGGTGACACAAACCAAGCATGCAATGGAGACTCAGTGTTGTTCAGTTTATTTATCAGACGCTGAAGCCGGGCATTTTTTATTAATGGCTACTGACGGTTTGGCCGAGCAGTCAGCCGGTAGTGCAGCGATTGGTTTTACCGAAGGCTTAATTGGACTCGTGGGTGAACGTGAAGAACCAATTAATATTGCCAATGCGCATCAGCACCCTCGTTTTAAATACATGCCAGAAGTTGAAGAGGAAGCGCTTCAAGCATTTCTAGGCACCCCCATTATCCATCAAGGTAAAGTGTTGGGTGTATTAACCATCCAGCAAGCAGAACAGCGGCAATTTTCAGAGCAAGAAGAGTCCTTTCTTGTCACTTTATCGGCTCAGTTGGCCGCCGTATTAGCCGTCGCTAAAGCTCGTGGGCAACTTCAAACCCGTTATTCCGAGCCTCAAATGTTGGTGCTTAATGCTGTGGCTGGAGCCCCGGGTATTGCATCGGCAAAAGCATGGGTGGAGCGGGTTGCTGTATCGCTCGATGACATTTCGATTGTACAACACAATGATCTCAACGTCGAACTCGACCGTTGGGAGCAAGCCATTCAAAAGACGCGAGATTACATCGAACGTTTAGCAGCAAGAATGGGCGAACATCTAGAGCAGGATGCGTTGGCTATTTTTGATGTCTATCAGCACTTGTTAGATGACGCTTCAATCGGTGGTGCGGTTGAAACTCACATTCGGAAAGGTCTCAATGCTCAAAGTGCATTGGTGGAGGTGGCAAAAGATTACATTGCCCAATTCGCGGCAATGGAAGACGCCTACCTCAAAGAGCGCGCAACTGACATTCGCGATGTGTCTCAACGTTTGTTGTACTTTTTGCAGCAGGGAACGAGCGAACTTCAAGAGTGGAATGAAGCCATCATTTTGGTGGCAGAAGAAGTCACCGCTTCGATGTTGGCTTCTATTCCGCGAAGCAAACTGTCGGGCATCATTTCCATTCGCGGTTCTAGCAATTCGCATGCGGCTATTTTGGCCCGAGCCTTAGGTATTCCGGCTATTTTAGGGGCCAGTGAATTACCGCTTAAACGTAGTCATGGCGAGCACTTTATTATTGACGGCTACACCGGCCGTTTATATATGACGCCATCAAACGCTGTGGTTGAAGAATATGGACGTTTGCTCAAAAAAGAATCTGAACTGCAAGCGCAATTTGATAAGACGCTTCATTTGCCTGCGGCCATGGCAGATGGCCGACGTATTTGCATGATGATCAATGCAGGCTTGGCCGCAGATTCTGAACATTATGGCGGTGGTGCCGATGGCGTCGGACTTTATCGAACGGAAATTCCTTTCATGATTCAGGATAAATTTCCGTCGGAAGACGCTCAATGCCAGATCTACAAGTCGGTTCTTGAAGGTTTTCCTGAACAGCCTGTCACCATGCGAACGCTGGATGTGGGCGGCGACAAAGCTCTACCATACTTTCCTATTCGTGAAGAAAACCCATTTCTTGGCTGGCGTGGAATTCGGATGACGCTGGACCATCCAGAAATCTTTCTAGTTCAAATTCGAGCCATGCTCAAAGCGAATATAGAGACGCAAAATCTTAAAATCATGTTCCCCATGGTGACTGAGATTCGAGAGTTGCAGCAGGCTAAGCGACTGGTACTTAAGGCTCATTCTGAGCTGCAAGAGGAATTGGGCATGCACTTTCCATTACCTCAAATGGGGGTGATGATTGAAGTGCCTGCATTGCTCTATCAATTGCGCGCAGTAGCAGACATAGCAGATTTCATTTCAGTGGGAAGTAACGACTTAACCCAATATCTATTAGCGGTTGATCGAAATAACTCGCGCGTTGCTAGCTTGTATGACGAATTGAATCCTGCGGTGTTGAATGCGCTCAATCATATTGCCCAAGAATGCCGGCAATACGAATTAGAATTCTCTATTTGTGGAGAGCTCGCAGGTGACCCTTTGGGGGCTATTTTGTTAGTAGCCATGGGATACGAGCATCTGAGCATGAATGCTGCAAATATAGGGCGAGTGAAATGGGCCATTGGTAAAGTCAGCCAAGCCCAATGCGATCACATGTTACAAAAAGCATTGAACCTATCTTGCCCTGATACTATTCGACGCCAGTTGCATGTTGATATGGATGCGTTTGGTTTAGGGTCACTGGTCCGAACCGGCCGTTAATCAATCGATACAAATTCAATATGATGTTGTCCAAGAGCTGTCGTACAAGTCGTGTTACCCTAAGCGCGTTGCGCCCTTTCCCATGGAGTTTTGTTAGATGTTGACGCAAGCTTTAGCTTTTCCTGAAATTGATCCAGTTTTACTCGATTTAGGATTAATCAAAGTTCGTTGGTACGGACTAATGTATTTGGTTGGTTTTGTAGCGGCCATGTGGCTGGGCAATCGCCAAGCGCGTCAACCGAACAGCGGTTGGACGGAACAAGAAGTTAGCGACTTACTCTTCTACGGTTTTATTGGTGTTATTTTAGGCGGGCGTTTTGGTTATGTCATGTTCTACCAATTTTCTCAATTTGCTGATGATCCGCTGTATTTATTTAGAATTTGGGAAGGCGGCATGTCGTTCCACGGCGGCGTGTTAGGTGTCATGGCAGCGATGGCTGTATTTGCTCGTAAATTTCATAAATCGTATTTGTCAGTAGGGGACTTTATCACCCCGCTATTGCCGATTGGTCTGGGTGCCGGACGCTTAGGTAATTTCATTAATGGCGAATTGTGGGGCCGCGAGACAGATCTGTCGTTTGCTATGATCTTTCCTCAAGACCCACTCGGTTTGGCTCGCCATCCTTCCCAATTGTATGAGTTTGCACTTGAAGGTGTCGTATTGTTCTGTATCTTGTGGTGGTTTAAAAGTAAGCCAAGACCCGCAGGAACAGTGGCGGGACTTTTCTTATTGGGGTATGGAAGCTTCCGTTTCTTAGTTGAATTTGCTCGCGAACCGGATGCTCACTTAGGCTTATTGCAGCTGGGTATGAGTATGGGGCAGTGGTTGTGTTTACCGATGATATTTGGCGGCTTAGGACTCATCGCGTACGGTTATTCGAGAAAAACTGCGGTTGGAGATAAGGCATGAAACAGTATTTAGAATTGTGCCAGCATATCGTTGATGACGGTATATGGATCGAAAATGAACGCACGGGTAAACGTTGTTTAACCGTAATAAATGCCGACTTAACCTACGACGTAGCCAATAATAAGTTTCCGCTTATCACCACTCGAAAGAGCTTTTGGAAGTCTGCTATTGCTGAATTCTTGGGATATATCCGCGGCTATGATAATGCGGCTGATTTTCGCGCGCTTGGCACCAAAACATGGGATGCAAACGCCAATGACAATGAAGCTTGGCTGAACAATCCTGCCCGTACCGGTGACGATGACATGGGCCGAGTGTACGGTGTTCAAGGCCGATCATGGAAAAGCCCAGACGGCTCTACCATTGATCAACTTCGAAAGCTGGTCGATAACCTCAGCCAAGGCAAAGATGACCGTGGTGAAATCCTGACCTTTTATAACCCCGGTGAATTCGGCCTCGGTTGTTTGCGTCCTTGCATGCACACGCATACATTTTCATTGTTGGGCGACACTTTGTTTCTCACCAGTTATCAGCGTTCGTGCGATGTGCCGCTAGGGCTCAACTTCAATCAAATTCAGGTATTCACTTTTCTCGCGCTGATGGCTCAAATTACAGGTAATAAAGCAGGCAAAGCGTATCACAAGATAGTGAATGCTCACATTTATGAAGACCAACTTGAATTGATGCGCGATGTGCAACTGAAACGAGAGCCGTTTCCGTCGCCACAATTGAACATTAACCCAGATATTAAATCACTCAAAGATTTAGAAACCTGGGTGACCATGGATGATTTTGAAGTGGTGGGATATGAGCACCATGACCCGATCAAGTATCCATTTGCTGTGTAATGCTTAGTGCATGGAAACGAAAAAAGCGCCGAGAGGCGCTTTTTTATTGCGAGCTCAACCCGCGAGGATTGTGCCTAAGCGTATTCGTCACCCATGTAGCGAGCGCGCTTTTTAGATTTGATCTTTTGAATATCAACTAACACCAAACCGTCTACACAATCTGCAAAATCAGGGTCGATACCAAAGTCCAGAAAGTTTACACCATCTGTTTCAGCCACTTCGGTGTATTGTTTGTAAAGAGTTGGAACCGACACGCCTATGTTGGCCATTAAGTGTTTCAGGCGGCTGAAGTCTTGCTTATAGTCATCGCCGCTAAACGTATCTTTTAGAGTTTGCATGGCTTCGTCGGCAATGCTGTAGGGCTGGCGGCTTTGTGCCATGCTTTTATCAGGCGAGAAATACAGGCTATAGAAATACACCAATAAATCACGTGCAGGCTTGGGGAAGCTATTGCTGATACTGACAGGTCCATACATGTAGCGGTAGCCTGGATATTTTACCAAATAGGCGCCAATGCCGTACCAAAGGTAGTCTAGTGAACGTTTGCCCCAATATCTGGGTTGAACAAATGAACGGCCTAACTCAAGGCTCTGTTCTAAATGGCTGTCCATCTCTTTTGAAAAGTTGAACAACGAATGTGTATATAGGCCTTTGTGACCTTTGCGTTCAATCACATCACGGGTGTCTGCCAATCGGTACGCGCCAACGATTTCAAGATCGTCAGTGTCCCACAATACAAGGTGCATATAGTCTGCGTCATATTGGTCGATATCGCGGCGTTCTCCGGTGCCTTCACCTACAGCGCGGAAACTGACTTCGCGCAGACGCCCAATTTCGCGCATGATAGGAGAACTTTCATCAAATCGGTACAAGTAAATCTTTTTGCCATCAGCTGTTTCACCCAATAGCTCACAACTTTCAACCGCTTGTTTGAGAGTTGCTTTTGGTTCTGGGTGAGCAATGGCTGAAAATGTTTTAAAAAGCCCACTTTTGCCTTTTCCGATACGGTAAAGGTGGCGTTTAAACATTTTTACTTTTTCGCGGCGAGTGATATTACCGCTGGTATAGCTTTCATAGGGAATTGGATCGCCGACACGAATGTTGACGCTTTTGTTTTGTTGGCGGAACATTTCCTTCACCAGTAAGGCAGTTGATAGCGGCTTGTAGACCATTGATGCACTATAAAATAAGGCTGAATTTCGGCCGTGTACAAAGATGGGTAAGATGGGTGCTTGAGACTGCGTTGCCATTCTTAAAAAACCACTGCGCCAGCGAGTATCTTTAATTCCTGTGGGGCGTAATCGAGACACTTCGCCTGCGGGAAAGATGATCAAAGCCCCTTCAGACTGCAGGTGACAGTTGATATCTTGCAGGCTTTCTTTCGCAGTATTGCCGGTCATGTTATTCACCGGTAGCAACAATTTACTCAGCGGAGCAATATTCATGAGTAAATCGTTCACAACGGCTTTTGCATCTGGACGAATTTCTGCAATGAGCTTGATTAATGCAAGTCCGTCCAGCGAACCAATCGGATGATTTGCAATGATCACCACTCGGCCTGTGGCTGGAATGCGAGCGCGTTCGCGATCACTGATGGTGTAACTAAAACTAAAGTAATCCAACACCTTTTCAACAAAATCGACACCGTCGAGGTGGGGATTTTTTTCGGCAAATTCAATCATGTCGCTTTCATGAAGAAGATGACGAAGTACGCCTTTTACCGGCTTTGCAAGCCACGGTTTCTGATCTAACTGAGGATAATTGTCACGAACAACTTGATCGACCGTAAACATAAATAGCTCCGAACTGCCAAAGGCAAAATGATTGGACTAACTTATGTCGTTTTCGTGACAGAAATTTCTCAATGAGATTTCAGTTTTATGAATTAGCCATCTTCCTTGTTGTCATTTAGCTAGGCGGCTTTACGTCCGGCGATCACTAAATCAGCCGGCAAATGATTGATTAATTTATGGGTGTTACTCCAATGGAGTAGCTCAATTTGGCCTGATTCATGCTCGACTGCAGCGGTGCAGCTTTCTACCCAATCACCGTCATTTAAATAAAGAATTCCGTTTTCGTAGCGCATATTCGGGCTATGAATATGGCCGCAAACAATGCCATCTACACCGCGTTTTTTGGCTTCGTGCATGGCTGCATCCTCAAAGCGACGAATGGCCGCTTCTGCTTTTCTAACTTTTTTCTTGAGGTAACTAGCCGCGGACCAGTATGAAAATCCAAACCACGAGCGGCATCGATTGACCCATCGGTTAATAAAGAGCAGTAGGTCATACCCCATGTCGCCGAACCACGTATTTATCTTGCTGTACTTAACGGCGCCATCAAACTCATCACCATGCAGCATGAGCAATTTTCCGTATGAAATACTGTTGTATTCATATTCACGATGCAGCTCGATGCCTTGGAACATGCTTCCGTCATAATTTCTCATCGGCTCGTCGTGATTGCCGGGCACATAAATCACATTGCAACCGTCGGCAGCTTTGGCTAGCAGCGCATCGAGTACTTGTTGATGAGATTTGGGCCAAAAGACTTGTCGCTTCATCGACCAAAGGTCAACTATATCTCCCACTAAGAACAAGTATTCACATTGAGTCTTGGCGAGAAAATCTAACAAAAACTCTGACTTACAGTCCTTGTAGCCAAGGTGAATGTCTGAAAGCCATACAGCTTTGTATTTCGATTGTTCGGATTGCATGATTTTTAATCCCCCCAGCTGGATTGCCTGCCAAGCTAGGCCTTGAATTTGACACCTCGGTTACAGTGATTTGATGATTTGGTGACATCGTTCTGAATCAGTCTTGAGGCTCTTAAAATGCTGATCTGAACCCAGCCTGAATGATGTTTTTGTTTAGCTTGTTGGTTAAATAGACAACTGGCCTAATGACGGGAGTGAGTCGGAGGGCCTCAATATATGCGCACCCAATCGAAAAAAATTCTGTCATCAGCCATTGTCGCTTCGGCGCTTTTGTCGGCTAAAACTGTGGCCGAAGATCGCCTGTTTCGCTTTGAGTTTGCGAATGATGCAATGACGTTTTCAGACAACATGTACACCAATGGCATTTCTCTGCAGTGGCATAGTCAGGCGTTCGAGAACTGGCAACAAGCACAAGAGCAGAATTGGTTCGCCGGTTTGGGCGGTGCTATTGCCCAATACGGTTGGGCGCTTGAGTCTTGGGCCCCAAGTGCTCATCATCGGCATGCCGTGAGTCTCTCCCAATATATTCAGACTCCGGAAGATCTAGATGCACGAGATTTGATTATTGATGATGTGCCGTACGCGGGGGCGTTAATCATCAGCAACTCTTGGTATAGCTATGATCAGTCTGACTTTAGTGGATGGCAGTTAGATGTTGGCCTTGTGGGCCCAAATTCTTTTGCAGAACACGTTCAAAAAGGCGTGCACAACCTGATTGGATCTGACACTCCGAGAGGCTGGGAGCACCAATTAAAGTCTGAGCCCATTGTGAATATGACCTATCAACGCAAACACAAGTTTTGGCGGTCACCTGCCAGTCATGAGTTTGAGTCTGATGTTGCGTGGAATGTGACCGCAGCATTGGGCAATTTTTACACTGGGGCAGGGGCTGGTTTAGAGTGGCGTTGGGGTAGGCCGAATCAAACCGGATTCCAAGATGGGCAGAATTTGGTGGGCCGCAGTGTGTTTAAGGAGACCGAAGGCAACATTGCGAAGGGGAGTTGGCACATTAGCGGGCAACTTCAGCTGAACTATGTGGCACAAGATATTTTTTTGGACGGTAATACTTGGAAAGACAGCCATAGTGTCGACAAAGAGCCTGTGTATGCCAGTATGGGGCTAGGTGCGCACTACCATTGGCAGAATTGGGCTGTTCATATGCGCTATTGGATGACGAGCAATATTGTAAGGTCAGATCTTGCACACACTGATAACAACATGAACTACGGCAGCCTTTTGTTTGAATACCGTTACTAGTAAAAGCCGATACTCATAGTGATTTTTGAATCTCTTGCGTTCACTACGGCCTCGCGTCATGCATTCTACTGGCGCTCCTACAAAGCTTTTTAATCGTCATTCCTCTTTCACATTCATGCGTGGGCCTTGCCACTTTTAGCCAGAACTAGAGCGATTTAACTGCTATTTCTGCTCGTTTGTTGTCCGAATTTAGAGGGTTGAGGCATGTGATGAGACTCTAGGAATGATTCAACAGCCGCAGAAGGCTGTGAAACAGATTGCAAATGCAATGGTTTTACCATGAAAATTTTCAGAGCTTGTGCTTGTATGAAGTTGTGTCGGTTACACACCCTCATTTGTTTCAAAGGGAAAAGCAGGTGCTAGTAGTCTGATTTTTAAATGCTGACTTGTTAAATGGATAACTCATTCATTGGTTGTCATTCAGCGCGACTTAAATCAAGAGCAATTACCTTGAGGTATCGGTGCCAAGACAGCGAGGCGTTTTGGCGACTCGTGTGTATTTAATAACAAAAGCATGATGCTTTTATTTCTCAAAATTATTACTCATAACATTCAATATATGCTGGATATACCCGAAGAAATAACGCAATACGTGATATTGCCATTGATGGCTGCTCAACTATTTTTAGTGGTGTCGTTGTATTTTACGTTTGTAGGGCGGCACGTCCTCAATCAGGTGGGGTTCTTTAACTGCTTTGTTGCCACTTATGTGCTCTACATGGTAGGCCAAGCTGCTCAGATGTATTCAGACACAGCATTGTCTTACAGTATCTTATTCTTTCGTGTCACCTTGTTTCTCACTATTTGCCTGCCTTCGCTTTGCATGTTCTTGTTTAGCCAATGCGGTGTGAAGTTATCGCGAGCATGGTTAGTTTTTCCGTATGTCTTTGGCTTTCTACTGTCGCTTGTGTATGTTATCTGCGCTGACGCGAGGCATGAGCAGCTTATGTTTGATGCCAGCTATGTTCAGCTTTTACCTTTTACTATGATCAGAGCCAATCATATTGATGCCGAAATGACAGGGCTTGTGGTGTTGTCGCTGTTACCGACTAGCTTTTTGTTATACCGAGAGCTTACCGGAGAGAGAAGATCGATCTGCTTGGCGTTTTTAATTGGCGCAGTCATGATTACTTCTTTGTATATCACGGGGCTATATCATCAAGTCTATTGGCTGTATTACTTCGGTGCAATTTTTACTGCTCTGTATTGGAGCCGGGCCGTTTATAGAGACGTTAAGAGCACGAAGAGCCAAGCGCAGTATTTGAAAGAGCAGTTGCAGTTGAGTCTTAAGCGCGATGAAACAACATCGAATATCACACTAAACAATCTCTTGCAGCAAATAGAACGCGATAGCTCTGTCGATTTAAAACGATACAAGTTGAAGGTGCGTGAAATACTCGATGTGCTCACGGATACAACCATCGAGGCAGGAGGAGATGCAGACGCACTCATTGATCGTAACTTGAATAAAGTAAAGTCGATTATCGATAGTGATGATGTTAATGCTATTCGAGACATCGCAAAAAAAGAGACAATCGAACTTACGAATATGATTTCGGATCTGCCAGCTAAGCGTAGCGAACGTATTATCTTCCAAACGAAATTATTTATAGAAAATAATTACCATGAAGATATAGAAGTGGCTTCACTAGCTGAAGCAGCTGGCGTGAGTCAATCATATTTAATGCGATGTTTCAAAGAGTATACTGGGCAAACAATCAAGCAATACCTCAATCAATATCGTATTGAAAAAGCGAAAGAAAGACTTGCAGATTTGACGGTTTCGGATACGGCATTTTCTGTAGGGTTCAATGATTCTAACTATTTTGGTGCCGTGTTTAAAAAATTAACCGGGATTGGCCCACAACAATATAAGAAAGAGACTTACGGCTAGGTTCCCTCGGTTGAGCCACTGAATGGTGGCTCAATTGTTTGTTCATTTTTATCTGGATTGTGTTCATTTTAGTCCCTATCTCCTTCCTCTGAATCTCCTTGATATTGATGAATGTTTACAAAATGAGAATCTAAATCAGTCTTATTGTTTGGTTATGTGGTTGATAATTGTCGATTTTTTTGTGTGTTCATTTCTGTGCTTGTTTGTTGTTCAGCTTTGTTAAGGACGTGTTAATGTGAGGTTGTTACTTTTGCGGTGTCTTAGGCTTCGCACTGCTCTAGTTTGATTTTCCTATGCTCGAATGTGTTACCAAACCGATTCGGTACACGGAATTTATGCTTCTAGAAAATGCATGCTTACGTCGAATAATAACGTTTATGATCGAAAGCAAAATTGAACAGGGTATGCTGTACGAAAAACTATTTTTAAATAGTATATTTAAATATGTTTGATGTGTAATTAAATTTAACTGTCACCTATTTATGATTAAAGCGCATTGAATATTTTGAAAGTATTCGAACCTTATTTTTGAGCTTTTTTTACGTTATTTATAAGACATAAAAACAATAAACTTTATCTTTAGTATACAGATACAGGAAAAGCTCCAATGTTTTCGAATATAAAATATAGAAGCGTAGCATTAAGCATTCTGATCATGCTTCTAACCGCGTGTGATGACAATGATAAATCTCCTCCAATGAATGACGACCAGACACAAGAACCTGGCGATAATACTCCGCCAGACTCAGACAATGATTCCGATTCCGACGGTGATTCCGATTCCGACGGTGATTCCGATTCCGACGGTGATTCAGATTCCGATGGGGATTCAGATTCCGATGGTGATTCCGATTCCGACGGTGATTCAGATTCCGACGGTGATTCAGATTCCGATGGAGATTCCGATTCCGACGGTGATTCAGACTCCGATGGTGATTCAGGCTCCGATGGAGATTCAGACTCCGATGGAGATTCAGATTCAGGTCAACCTAGCCTCATCGATACAATGGTCGAGATCACGCCATTATCTGCTTATGAAACGACTTACACCGTTGAAGGCGTCACTGTAAAAACCGTCACAGCAAACGTTAATATTGAATCGAGCTATGCCAATTTAAGTTTGATGTCAGATGGTGAAATTCTGATCGATAGCCTTAATATTCCTAGTTCAGGAGAGCACACGATCAGCGCCACCGTTGATTTTGGTTCGACCGGCGAAAAAAACCTTAAAATTATGGCTCGAGCGGCTGATGTTGAAGTAAATCGTTTGACCGTAAGCGAAGCTGAGATGCCCAGCTTGCCTGTCTTTACAGATATTTCTGAGTCATTGGGTTTAGTTGATGATCCAAGTTTGAAATATGGCGGGCCATCGATTGCTGATATGGACAATGACGGTGACTACGATCTGATTTTAAATAACCACAATGATTCACCCAGCAAACTCTATTGGAATAATGGTGATGGGAGCTTAACCAAAAGCGATCCAGACCTTTCTTTATGGAGGCTCATGGATCTGCACGGTTCGGCGGCAGGTGACTATGACAATGATGGAGATTTAGATTTGCTCATTACGTTAGGCGGTGGTAATGGAACAAATCCGACCCCTCCTGTGTTTTTTCGGAATGATGATGGCGTTTTAGTGCGTAGCGATGTTGTTGTTGGTATCACCGAAGGGGCTCGCGGTCGTTCTCCTCGCTGGATGGATCTGGATATGGATGGAGATTTGGATCTGGCGTTATTCAATGCCGAGGGCATCAATGGAGAAACTGGCGCTCAGCATATTTTTTATCGGAACAATGGTGACGGTACATTTGAAGTTGCAGACATACCGGGTATTGGATATACCTCGGGCGATCGCATTGTACTCACCGATTTCAATAAAGATGGCATTGACGATGTATTGATTATCGCACCCATGCAGCTATGGCAAGGCAATGGAGACTTTACTTTTACTAACGTGACGTCATCTTGGTTGCCTGAATCTACTCGCAATTTATGGGGAGGAATGGCAGCAACCAGTGTCGATTTAGACAACGATGGCGACCTTGATATCTATGTGGCTGGCGGTAAAGGCTATTACTCGGTTGCAGATAAATCGCTTGATTTCAATGCTGAAACCCAGCGTTTGGATATCAGTGATAAAGGAGATGCAGCCGGCAGCACAGCATTTACGTTTGAAGCCGATGGCGCAATTGATTTGGTGAATTATGACACCAGTCTTATCACTACTTCTTACAATGGTTCATTCCAAGTTTATCTCGGCTCAGCAAAAGCTGCGATAAACCCAGCAGATCGCGATGCGGTGCACAACATCACGCAAGCGGATGCCGATGGTTGGCCTGCCGTACGAGATGAAAATGGCATCTATATTGGACATACTGGCGACGGAAATTGGCAGTTAGAAATCGTACGTGATCAGAAGCTAAGCTGGAGTATTAAGTTTGGCTTTGAAGGTATTCGCGACGTCCACACGGAATGGCAGCCAAATAACCGAAATGTTCAAGATGTGTTACTGATTAACCAAGGCGACCAATATACCTTGGCGCAAGACAGCTGGAATATTCCAAAAGGTGGTAACCACTGGGGCGTGAGTCACGGTGATTTCAACAATGATTCACACAATGATTTACTCGTTTACCGTTACACCTATTTAAAACAGCGTGTTGCAGATTATCTGTTGCTGAACACAGGTAACGATAGCTTTGAAATTGTGACCTCAACCGAAGCAACAGATCTTAGCTCTGGTGGGCATGCAGATTCCGGTCAAGCCTTTGACTTTGACCTCGATGGTGACGTCGATATATTAACCGGTGATGATGAGTACGGGGTATGGCATTTATTCCAAAATGACTATGCTGGTATGAACAACCACACACTCGTTCAAGTGGGCTACAGCCCGATTGAAAACGTAGATCCAATCTCGGCTCAAGTGACAATTACCACTGCAAGCAACACTTACTATAAGCGTGTTGCCTCTTCGGGGGAGTCACACTCGCAAAGCTTGTTGAATACTCTACATTTTGGTTTAGGGGATGAGTCAGAAATTGTTTCAGTGGAAATTCGCTGGCGCAATGGAGAGACCGTTTACTTGCGTGATGAAGCTGCAAACCAATTGTTGAAAAGTTCTGATGGTGAGTTTCCTGCTCCTGAGTCAATTATGCTATCGCCAGCAAATGCTGAAGTTCGCGTGGGTATCGAATTACCATTAATGGTCGATTTTGTGCCGGTGAACGCAGACCCTCAAGTTACTTGGAGTTCTGACAACGAAGCATTAGCCACGGTCGATCAAAACGGTGTTGTCACCGGTGTGAGCGAAGGAACGGGTGTCACGATTACTGCAACATCAGATGCCAATGATGAAGTTGGAACGGCAATGATCGATGTGATTGAGTTTTTCGAAGTTCCAGTGGAAGGCGTTACTTTAGCTCCTGAATCTACACTCTTATTGAAAGGCGCAACAACAAATTTAGTTGCCACGATTTCACCAGACGAAGCTGACAATCGCGATTTAAATTGGGCGTCAAATGATGTCAATGTTGCTACAGTTGAGAATGGTGTCGTCACAGGGGTTGATGACGGTGAAGCGATCATTACGGTGACAACGCTCGACGGCGATTTTACGGACACCAGTACGATTACTGTAGAAACCTATGCGCCTCCGTCAGTTGAGTTTGATGACGAAGAATATTACACCACAACGGAGTTTGCGACGTCTGGTAACTTAGATGTGATGGTGAATTATCACGCAGGTACAGGCGATACCATCATTGAAGGTGTAGATGATGGAGCGAAGTTTTGGCTCCGAGAAATGACATCCGATTGGTCTGCAGCAGTGAACGATTACGTTGTATCTGATGCTCGCATTGTGGGCATGTCAACGGGGACCGCTTCTGCAAGCATTGCGCTTGAAAACGTAACTCCAACAGCCGATTTGCCAACGGGTAACTTCTACTTCCTCTGGGTTCGTATGAGCAACGATGAAGGTGAAACGATTGATAAAGGCGTCTACCCGATTACCATTGTTGCAGGCGACCCAGATGACGGCTCTGCTGCAGTACTGTGTAATGCGAGCAATTTGGTAAGTTGTGGAAACAATGATGGCGAAGGGGCAACTGTGGGTGAGTGGTATTCTTACCAAGACGGCAGCTATGATACCGACTTGTCTCATAGATTGTCGGTTTCAAATGAGCAAACCAATGGTGGTTCGGGTAGCATTAAATATGCGTATGATGAATCTGGAACATCTCACTTTTTGTATCAGGATGTTGTGTTTGAAGTGACATCTGAGGGCAGTTATCAGTTTAGTGCCGATGTATTCGGCGATAACTTATCCTCAGGCACAGACTATGTTATTGAGTTGTCATTTCGTCCTGAGGGCTCTCCGGATGATGCTGAAACGTATAAGTTATGGCATCGCAAGGGTGCAGGTTCTTGGCATAACTTGAGTGTCACTAGCCAGTTACCTGAAGGCCGTTATTTCGTAGCCTTTAAAGTGTTCAGTCCTGGTTTTGCTACTGATTTAACGTTGGATTACTATATCGACAATATGGTGGTCACTCAGCAATAGTGTTAAGCCTTTGTGATGACATTGAAAGCCACCGCTTGCGGTGGTTTTTTTATGCCGATTGAGCTGTCATGATCATCTGAAGTTCATCAATAATCGGCTTAACCTGAGAGGGAATTGGTGCTTACTGAGTAATGTAAAAGTGATGCATTTGAACGAGCTAAAGCTGGCTTTAAAAGTTGCAGACTTAGTCAAGGTTTTATTTTGGCTTCTATTTTCTATTCTTTAGACATAAAAAAACGGAGCCAATGCTCCGCTTTTTTCACACAAATATGATTTTATTTTAGGGCTACTTTGACCCATACAAGACGATGATCAGATGAGGTCTTACGCTCCTGCACCGCAAAGTGCATCTTATCACCTTCAGCGGGCCAAAATACGCCACTGCTCATTACCTCAAGGCCTTTCACAGAAGGTAATACATAGTCCACACGTAAGCGAAATCCTGATGTGTGAGTTGCTGCGTTGGGATTGTCGGACGTGTGCTGAGCTCCACCCTTGCTGATAGGAGTGGGCTCAGCATTCACCGCTGGGTGCAATAGAAGCTGGTCTATTGCGCCCTGACGGGTATCGCCTTCATTGGGAGATGCATTCAAATCCCCCATAATCACAAATGCTGCTTGCTCAGGTAACCCGCCAGTATTGCCCGCATCGTCGACTAAGTAATCATTGCTTGTTGCGCTGATATAGTCGGCCCACAGGCGTATCTCATCATAGTTTCGTGCGCCATTTCTATCTTCTGGCCCATCAAAGACCGGAGGCGTAGGGTGGGCGGCCAACACATGCAAGGTTTTACCATTCACGGAGACAGGAACATCCCAATGAGACTTGGAGGATAAACGCATACCTTGCCATGTCTCATCGGTATGAAATGCTGTGCCATCGGGGTTCATCACGCGATTTGCATTGGGCATTTGATGCCATTTGAAGAGTCGAAATGAGCGAATCTTCGCCTCATCAAGTGGATATTTAGACAATAAAACCATCCCATATTGACCGGGATAGTTGCCGTAGCCCCATGCATCGTCACCGGTGCCACTGGCGATGCCGTCACCATTCAAATCGTAAGGGCTTGGTACTCCGGTATTCACCTCGGCTACATAATAAAAAGGGTAATCAATGGCTTGTTGCCCATGCTGGCCTCGATTGAGGTAATTAGCAATGAAGGCTTCAACTCCTTCTTTGGGGTCCGTAATGTAATCAAACTCGTTGAGCAACAGTATATCTGGACGTACATGTTGAATAATCGCAGCCACGTTTTTGATTTGAGAGTGGGTGCCCGTTGCCAGCTGTTTCTTGAGAGCATTTGGATCGCGTGGGTCGTTTCTGGCTTTATAGTTATCTGCTTCCATACTCACATTAAAAGTTGCAATGGTGAGTTCGGTGACTGTCGGTGCGGGCTCTTTCGAAGCACAGCTCATTAAAAAAACTCCTGCGGTGAACAAGGCTATGCATGTTCGAAGTACGTTTTTTGATTGTATGTGATGAAACATCATTTTTCGTCTATAACCTTAAGAATACGTGGCAGATTTAGCATCGCTAACCCAAGTTGATACTAATCGCGAATGGGCCTGAAAAGTATGCCAGTGTCATTTTTTATTTACCCAAAATGTAATTAAATTATTACAGCGGTTAGTTTTTGCTGTTTATTTAGTCTGATTTATTGTCCATTAAGTTAACATTGTTGTAACGTAGTGCCACTAGAATGTTTGCTCAAGATTCTGGTTTTACAAAAAAACAATCAAAAAACAATATCTTAGGTTGGTTCTTAAGATGGGGACAAATGCGATGATTTCAAAAGTTTTTAAACGTGGCCGTGTAGCATGCGCACTGGCCTTGGCTTTAGGCGTAAGTGGCGCGGCATACGCGAACGAAACTGCGTCGGGTATTCGTGGAACAATTGTTGATGCTTCAGGTCAGCCTGTAACAGATGCAAAAATCACGATCGTTCACCAACCCACGGGAACCGTTTCTGAGGTTGTCGTGAACGAGCAAGGGCGCTTTAACGCTCGCGGATTACGTGTGGGTGGACCATACACCGTCTCGGTTGATTCAGATTCTCATTCCGACGACTCACGAGAGAATGTCTATTTAAACTTGGGTGAGACCTTGCGCTTCACAAGCGTGTTAGAGCAAGCGGGCATTGAAACAATCCAAGTCAAAGGTGCTCGACTCGCATACCGCACAGCCGGTTCAAATAGTGATTATGGTTTACGAGATATTGAAGACTCTCCAACCATGAACCGCGATTTAAAAGAAATTGCGCGAATGAACCCATTTGCGGTGTTGGCCAACGACGACGCTGGCACATTTACGGTTGCAGGCTTAAACCCGAAAACAAACACATTGTTGGTTGATGGTATTGGCCAAAATGATGATTTTGGCTTGAACAGCAATGGTTACCCGACTCAGCGTAGCCCCATCTCTTTAGAAGCCATTGAACAAGTGGCGTTGAACACGACACCTTTCTCTTCTCGTTATGGCGGATTTAGCGGCGCACAAATGAACGCCGTGACTAAATCGGGTTCGAACGAAGTCACCGGTAGCGTGTTTTATGAATTCACCAACGACAGCATGGCGGGTGACGGTAAAGATCCGATCACAGGCGACAAGTCGGAACAAGAATTTGAAGAAAAAACATACGGCGGCTCGATTGGCTTCCCAATTATTAAAGATACGTTGTTTTTCTTTGGTGCATATGAGTACTTCAAATCACCTCGTGATGCAGACTGGGGTCCAGCAGGCACTGGTGCAGCAAACGAAGCCGAATACATTAGCTTAGAAGATGCCAACGAAGTCGTTCGCATTGCCAATGAAGTGTATGGCGCAAACGCCGGCGGTTGGGGTGACGAAATTGAAGAAGAAGATGAAAAACTTCTGATTAAAATTGACTGGAACGTGAACGACGATCATCGTGCTGCGTTTACTTATCAGCACTCTGAAAGTAACGACACACGCAATGAAGAAGGTGATAGTGACGAGCTGAAATTGTCGAGCCACTGGTACGACAAAAATGAAACGCTTAAAGGCTATTCATTGCAATTCTTCAGTGATTGGACGAGCAACTTCTCTACCGATATTCGCGTATCGTACAAAGATGTCACCTCTGAAGTCTCTCCTCTCGTGAACTCTGGTATGGGACACGTTACGGTTTATACTGGTGAAAATGATTGGGGCGACCCAATAAACTCGGTCGTATTGGGAACTGACGAATATCGTCATGCCAACGAACTCGACAACCAAAACTTAGAATTACGTTTTGCGGGTACTTACCTGTTGGGTGACCATGAGATTGGTTTTGGTATTCAGCACAATCGTCTCGATACCTTTAACATGTTTGTACCGACTTCCTTGGGTAAGTGGGACTTTGACAGCATTGAAGATTTTGCATCAGGCTCTGCTTCAGATCTCGAATACCAAAACGCTTATACCGGTAATCCAAGAGATGCAGCGGCTGAATTCACCATGAACACCACTGCGTTATTTGCAGAAGACGTGTGGGCCATTACTGATGATTTAGAACTCACATACGGCTTGCGTTATGAGCGTATGGACACGAGCGATAAGCCAACACTCAACGAAAACTTCCAAGAGCGTTATGGTTTCAAAAACAATGAAACAATTGATGGTTTAGATATTTGGTTGCCTCGCATCGGGTTTAAATACCAAGTACTCGATAATTTACAAGTGCGCGGTGGAGCGGGTCGTTTCTCAGGCGGTCAACCCACAGTTTGGCTTGCAAACAGCTTCTCTAACGACGGTATTACCAACGTTGAAGCTTTGGATACAAGCGCATACTTAGACAACGCTAATCCAACTGAAATCCCTCAAGGGCTGACGGATTCATTAGTGCCGGGTGATGGTTACGTAAACTCTTTAGATCCTAAGTTCGATTTGCCATCTGA
The DNA here is from genome assembly GCF_023703465.1 of Echinimonas agarilytica. Taxonomy (NCBI): domain Bacteria; kingdom Pseudomonadati; phylum Pseudomonadota; class Gammaproteobacteria; order Alteromonadales; family Echinimonadaceae; genus Echinimonas; species Echinimonas agarilytica. Next base: position 294,480 of record NZ_JAMQGP010000006.1, read on the forward strand.
CTGGCGTTATAACTTAGCGATAGATTACACCACTGACATCCCTTACCTCGGTAAAGACTGGTATTTCGGCACTGAGTTCTTGTACATCGATCGTGAAAACGATGTGGCATGGGTAGACTTAGCGCGTGAAGCAACAGGCACCACTCCAGGTGGCCGTACTGTGTATACGCCAATCGACAAACTCACGGGTGAAGAGTCTGATCGTTATGACTTGATGCTTACCAATGCAGAAAAAGACGGTCGTAACCGCGCGATTAGCTTTACCATGTCAAAAGCGTGGGAGTCAGGTGTTCGTTTCAGCACGTCTTACACTAACACTGACATTGATGAAGGTAACCAAGGTTCATCGTCACAAGCCACGTCGAACTACCAATACACAGCCGTTGGCTTAGATCGAAACGGCACAACAATTGGCCCTGGGTACTACGAAGTTGAACATCGTTGGATCCTAACATTGGGTTACGACACTGAGTTTGTTTCTAACTACAAATCAACCTTCAATGTTTTCTGGGAGCGTCGTAGCGGCCAGCCGATTAACTACGGTTTGGGTGCATTTAGAAATGGCAGCTTGGGTGATCAGCCAGAGTTTGATGATTCGGACTACTACTTACCTTACATTCCAACGGGTGCCGATGATCCAGCGGTTAACTATCGCGGTGATTTGACGTATGAAGCCTTCATGGATGCAGCGCGCGCAATTGGTATGGGCGGTGATGCGGGTGGATATGGCGGTAAATCAAGCGGCAACCAACCTTGGGTGAGCCAGCTGGACTTCCGTTTCACACAAGAGCTACCAGGTTTCTATGGCGACAATCGCTTCTTGTTCTACTTTGATGTGAAGAACGTTTTGAACTTGCTCAATGACGATTGGGGCCAAGTGAAAACCAAGCGTTATGGTTCAGACATCTTAGTGGATTACAGCTACGACCAAGACACGGGTGAGTACACTTACTCAGTTCCTTATGGTCAAGAAGGTTTGGAAACACGCAATTGGGACGATTACAACGTTGAGCAATCAGCGTGGCGCCTGAAAGCGGGTATTCGCTACAACTTCTAAGCGTTTAACATAAACTTAAAAAACCGGCTCATTGGAGCCGGTTTTTTTATGCACTTAGTTTAGAACGTGAGTGGTGGGTAAAATTATTTAGAAATCTTCACTTCACCCTTAACGGTCGAGATACGAACCGTGCCTTTACCGTCTCCTTCAGTGAACGATAACGAGCGCGTATTGCTCTTTTTATCGACCTTCACCTGAGCGTCGTTGAGCTGGTTCACAATGTCGCTGCCATAGTGGCCTTCAACATGCACATTGGCTGACAAGCCCTGAGGAAACTTCAATTCTATGTCGCCACTAACAGATGATGCTTGTATGGAGCCGCTGTCGGTCAAGCCGATGACAGCTTCAACATCGCCGTTAACAGTGGTCACATCAACCTTAGCAAGCTCATTACTTTTTAACTCAATGTCACCATTGACGGTTTCTGCGGTAAACCCATTCACCTTTCCTGTGACTTCAATGTCGCCATTTACGGTTCGAGTTTCCACATCATTGCTTTGGATGTTTTCAAGCTCAATGTCACCATTAACGGTTTCAAAATAGCTTGAACCGCTAACATTTTTGACTTCGATATCGCCATTGATCAGTGTAATACGTGTATCGCCTTCAATGTTTTTAGCACCAACATCACCGTTAACAGCGTCGATTTTCAATGCGCCGATAGTACTGCTAATAGAGACATCAGCGTTGGTTGATTGGTATATCACCTGGCTTTGTTGAGGGACAAAGATTTCAAGACGATCACCTTTTAGCGTGGTGCCTGACCAGTTCTTGCGTTCTTTCACTTGAATGACAATGTCATCGCCTTCACGTTTAAAGATGAGCTTTTCGGCTGAATTGGATAACTCGCCTTTGATTTGCACTTCATCGCGGGCCCAGCCCGTAATTTTAGCTTTGCCATTACTATGTTCGATAGACACGGTGGCGCCGGGTGTAGCCGATAGCGTGTCGTTGATGAGTTCACCTGCATAAGTCATTGCAGTGCTTAAGCTGAGCGTTAATACGCATGCCATAGTTGATAGTTGTTTCTTTATCATCATCTTCATGTTCCTTTCAAAGCAAGCCACGTGGGCGCTATGGGGTATTCCTTGTTGAGCGTTATACCTTAGACCATTTAGGGACGTGTACACGCTCTACGAGTTGGACTTGCTGTTGGTAAACGCTTTGCAGCATTTTTAACAACGTTGGGTTCATTGGATCGTTGTCGAGAGCCAATTTAATCGCTTTCGCAGCTTCATCTAATTCCTTGAGCTGTTCTTCCCAATTCTTAGTGAGGGCCGGGCGGCCTTTAAATTGCGTGAGTAAGCCCTGCAATTCATGCGAATGTTTTTGTTCGAGCGCGGAAATCATTTGGTCGCTCGTGACCTGAGCGGAGTGCTGATACGCCACAAACCATGTAGAAACACCAACCAAGGTAATGGCGGCGGCCATTGCAATTAAGCGCGACGCTTTTGGTTTTGAGGATTTTGAAGATCGCTCAGGTTCATTTAGCGCATGCTCTATGCCAGGCCAAAGGTCACGTTGAGGCGAGGGCGCTTTATGCACCTGCGTTACATGGGTCGCTAAAGCCGATTCAAAATTTTGCTTACTCATGACCTAATCTCTCCTTTAACAAATGTTTGGCGCGATGATATTGAGCTTTGCTAGTCCCCACTGCCATATTCAGCATTTCAGCTACATCTTCATGGCGATAGCCTTCAATTGCGTGCAGAACAAATACCATTCGAGCACGCTCTGGCAAGCTAGCAACGTGGGCTTCAAAGTTCACTTGTTGCAAATCGCTTTGTGCCGGGAGTTGCATTGCTTCAGAATTCTCAATTGAGAATGTGCGTTGCCACCATGACTTTTGGCGGCGCATGTACGACACCGTGATATTGGCTGTGACACGATGCAGCCAAGTCGAAAACTTGGCGTCACCGGCATAGTTATCTAACTTGTTCCAAAGTTGGATAAAGACTTCTTGAGTTGCGTCTTCGGCCATGTTTCGGTCACCAATGAGCCGCAGTGCAAGCCCGTACACTTGCCCAACACTGATGTCATAAAGCTGCCGATATGCGGCCTTATCGCCTGCACGACTCGCTTCGATAAGGTGGATTAGCTCAGTGTCAGTGAAGCGTTCGTGGGCTTCAATTAACTGTCCTTGATTACTCAATAGTCACGTCTCTGTGATTGCGTTAAAGAGTTAGTCGAACAATAAACCAGAAAGGTTTAAATGGTAGGAAAATATTTTTAAATGGATGTGTTCATGGTGCATGAACACATCCATAATGATTAATTTGAAGCGCTTGGAAGTCGATAGATATGGGCGTAAAGTCCGTCGAGCTGTTTGGTTTCTGTGACCTCAAGCCCACACTTGAGAAGCACGTGATGTGAACTTAAATTTTCAACATCCGCCATCCCTATATAATCGTTAATGCCTAGTACCTCTCGTCCATGTTTTACGCAGGCTAAAGCGGCCTCGCTGGCGATGCCTTGTCCCCAGAACTCAGGTAAAAATCGATATCCAATGTCGATGGCTTCAAAGTCGGGCAAATACTTAAAACCACAAAAGCCAATGACTTGAGATGTGTCTTTCCACTCAACAGCAAGCCGACCATAACCATAGGTATCATAATCTCGGTGCCACACATCGGTGACTAGCTTCCGAGCGTCCTCTAGGGTTTTGGTTTGCCCTTTATCCCCAGTATATCGAGTGACCTCTTTGTTGGATGCGAAGTTTAAAATATCTTTGGCATCCTCAAGCTGAAAAGGCCGCATGCGCAAGCGAGGTGTTTCAATGGATAGCGTTCGCTGCCATTTACTGCTCATGGTCGTCATCCTATTACTATTGTTGCGGTGTGCTGAGCTCTTTCGCCTCAACCCGCTGTGTCTTTTTTAATGATATTGGGCGCAATTCCGCATCGCTATTCGTGGTGGTCCAAAGCATGACCGACCATGCTGCAACATTTTGTTTTAGAGCCTCTGGCGATACTTTGTCAAGTGTGTCATTGGGCGTGTGATGAAAATCAAAATAATCAGTGCCGTCTTGCAACAATGTAAGTGCAGGAACGCCTTTGTTGACCAGTACAGATGTGTCTGGGCCTCCGGTGGCCTTATTATGGCCTGCTTCGATATTCAATGGCGCTAGCTCTTTAAGTAATTTTTTACTCAATGCAGAGAGCGCATCGGAAAAGCGTGTATCTAGTTTCCAAATTTCACCGGCGCCAAAGTCGGACTCGGAAGCCAAGTAAATGTTGTGTAAGTCATCTGCATTTTCTCTCGCGTAAGCTTTCGCGCCGACTAAGCCCAATTCTTCAGCGGCATAAAGCACCACTCGCACACCCCGCTTGGGGCGATCTGGTAAATCAATGATTTGTTTTGCAGCAGCAGTCACAATAGCAATGCCGGCACCGTCATCCAACGCGCCAGTGCCTTCATCCCAACTGTCGTGATGCGCGCCCACCAGTACATACTGCTCTGGAAATTTAGCGCCATCGTATTCAGCAATAACATTGTATGAAATTGCTGATTCTAGGTGCTCACTGCCAAGCTCAAAGTTTAAAGTAACCTTGCCGTGTTGTGTGAGTAGACGAGTGAGCTGATCTGCATCGGGCGCAGAAAGCGCAGCCGAGGGAATTCGAGGTTTCTTTACGTCGTATAGCATCATTCCAGTATGGGCGAAGCGATCGCTGTCGGTACCGATTGAGCGAATTAACAGTCCTACCGCGCCTTTAGTGGCCGCAATGCTCGCTCCATTGGAGCGGCCGCCCACAACTTCTCGATAATACTTGCCCGCTCGGTGACGCTCCATTTTGTGATCAATAAAAACAATATGCCCTTTAACCGCTCGGGCGGATATTTCAGAGAGTGCTGCCAATGAAGACACGCGCACCACTGGCGCAGTAATCCCGCCTTCTGGTGTGCCAACTGAATGCCCGAGGGCTGAAATGATCAAAGCTTGAGGTGCAGGAGAAACAATAGACGCATTCGCTATCCCTCGCTTCCATGCGGGCACACGCACGGGCTGCTTATAGACACGATCAAATCCTTGTGATGTGAGTAAGTTTTCTGCCCATGCAACAGTTCGTAAATCGGCTTCTGTGCCTGGCAGTCGTGGGCCAATATTGGTCGTTAGGTCGGTCAATATATCGAGTGCGTGACGGGAAGTGAGCGCAGTTTCTATAAGTTGCTCATTGATTGTTTTTTTCTCGACGGTGTCGTTTGCGTTTACAATAGATGCAACAAAAGCAAATGATAAAATAATGTGTCTGAGCACATAAACCTCTTTTAATGGCGCATTGATCACGGATACCGTTATCATTGAGCTGAACATACTAAAATGAAACACAATGAATAGCGAACGCTGTTAGAAATTGATAGGTAACGTAACTGTAATGAACCTCCAGCAAATGCAGCGCAATGCAAGTCAGGCAATTCCGTTGCTTAAGGCTCTGTCCAATCAAAACAGGCTGTTTATTCTATGCCATTTACACGGTACAGAATTAAGTGTGACTGAGTTAACTGAGCGAGTCGGTTTAAGTCAGTCGGCTTTATCCCAACATTTAGCGATTTTGCGTAGCGAAGGGTATGTAAAAACAAGAAAGGAAGCGCAAACAGTCTATTACTCGCTCGACAGTGAAGAAGTGGCGGCCATGATTGGCTTACTGCACGACTTGTATTGCAAGGAATAAAGTTGAGTTGCTGCGGGTCAGTTTGAGTAGCATGAGGATTGCAGGACAAATTTCAGGCATAAAAAAACCGGTCATAGACCGGTTTTTCATATGACCTAAAAAACTTACAGCGCTTTAATCTGAGTATTCAGACGAGCCTTATGGCGTGCTGCTTTGTTTTTGTGGATCAGGCCTTTAGCGGCAAAACGATCCAAGATAGGTGTAACAACTGCATACTCTGCTGCTGCTGTTTCTTTATCACCAGCTTCAATAGCTGCGTTTACCTTCTTCAGGTATGTGCGCATCATGGAGCGACGGCTAGCGTTATGCTTACGGCGCTTTTCTGACTGGAGCGCACGTTTTTTCGCTGACTTGATATTAGCCAAGGTCGGACTCCCAATTCACTTATGTAGATAGATTTTCAAGGCGGCGCATTTTGCACCGTTAAAAACCCAATGTCAATTAATTTCGCGTTAGCTTACAGGCTTTGCAAGTTGCTTTTGGCGATTTGCGTACAGCCTAGTAAGATGAGCGCGGATTTTAGCAGTACGTTGGGCCTAAAGCCAGTGCTTAAGCACGCTAAATCATCGGATTTGTTAGGTCGCTGCCACAAAAGGAATGAAGCTTGAGTAAGCAATTAGTTAAATCGGGCGCGATTGTCAGTGCTATGACACTGATTTCGCGGGTGCTAGGGTTGGTACGAGATGTTGTAGTTGCCAACTTAATGGGAGCCGGTGCCGCAGCGGACGTGTTCTTTTTTGCCAATAAAATTCCTAATTTTTTACGCCGTTTATTTGCAGAAGGCGCATTTGCACAGGCGTTTGTTCCTGTGCTGGCAGAAACCAAAGCTGAAGGCGACAAAGACGGTGTTCGCCAGCTAATCGCTTATGTGTCGGGTACTTTGGGCACATTGGTGATGATTGCGACCATTGTTGGCGTTGTGGGCTCTCCTGTTTTAGCGGCTATATTCGGTACGGGGTGGTTTATCGAGTGGCTGAATGATGGGCCCGAGGCGCATAAGTTCGAAACGGCATCGCTGATGCTTAAAATTACCTTTCCTTACCTGTTTTTTATTGCACTGACGGCGCTTTCGGGGTCGATTCTGAATACCTATGGGCGTTTTGCTGTGGCCGCGTTTACCCCCGTATTTTTGAATATAGCGATTATTAGTTGCGCTTTACTACTCAGCCCAACACTAGACGAACCTGCGCTAGGGTTAGCGTGGGGCGTTTTTTTGGGTGGAATCATTCAGTTCTTATTTCAAATTCCATTTTTGAAGCGAGCAGGTTTTTTGGTCAAACCCAAGTGGGGATGGCGTCAACCTGGTGTAGTGAAAATACGTACGTTGATGATCCCTGCATTGTTCGGTGTGTCGGTAAGTCAACTCAACTTGTTATTCGATACCTTTATCGCCAGCTTTTTAATGACCGGCTCTATTAGTTGGCTGTATTACGCCGACCGTTTGTTGGAATTTCCACTAGGCCTGTTTGGTATAGCTATCGCCACTGTGGTATTGCCAAGTCTCAGTAGTAAGGCTGCCGCACACGATAAAGACGCCTTTAAACACACCATGGATTGGGGCGTGAGAATGGTGAGTGTACTTGGTCTGCCTGCCGCCCTTGGGCTCATTGTGTTGGCGCAGCCTATTTTGATGCTGCTCTTCATGCGAGGGGAGTACACTTCCAATGATGTACTGGCGTCGAGCTATAGCTTGTTTGCGTATGCATCAGGCCTGCTGTTTTTCATGTACATCAAAGTGTTGGCCCCGGGCTATTTTGCGCGGCAAGATACCAAAACACCGGTTAAATTTGGCATTTATGCCATGGTGTCCAACATGGTTTTCAATGTGATATTGGCGTCTTGGCTTGGTTACATTGGCCTTGCCGCGGCAACCTCTCTATCGGCTTTGCTCAATGCTGGGCTGTTGTATTGGGGTTTGCGCCAACTGGGAGTATTTCAGCTTTCGAGTGAATCCGTTGGTTTAATTATTCGTATGTTGATCAGTGCTGTCATTATGGCGTTTAGCGTTTGGTACTTAAGCCCTGAGTTTAAACACTGGTTGCAATTTAGCTTTACTGAAGCGGTGTTTTGGTTGGTTGGATTAATGCTCTTGGCTGCTTCCGTCTATACGGTTATGTTAGGGATTCTGGGTGTGCGAGTAAGACATTTAATGCGATAGCTAGTAAGCAGCGCATTGAACACGTTATAATCCGCGCTTTTACAGCCAACATGGCCACCATGGAACTAATTCGCGGTATACACAATTTGCGACCAGAGCACCAAGGGTGTGTACTCACTATCGGTAATTTCGACGGTGTGCACCTTGGGCATCAAGCTGTTATTAAGCAATTGGTTGCAAAGGCAAAAGAGTATCAGCTTCCATCAACTGTGATGGTATTTGAGCCTCAGCCTCAAGAAGTTTTCGCACGCGAAACAGCGCCTGCTCGCTTGAGTTTATTGCGCGATAAAGTGCAGTTGCTGGCAGAGCTAGGTGTTGACCGATTACTGTGTATTCAGTTTAATCAGCATTTTTCGTCGCTGACTGCTGAGCAATTTATATCGCAATTATTGGTCACACAGCTTGCTGTGAAATTTTTAGTGGTGGGCGATGATTTTCGATTTGGCCAAAAACGCCAAGGTGACTTCGACTTGTTGCTTAAAGCGGGCCAACAGCATCATTTTGTGGTGGCTAATACCGCGAGCTTTGTGCTGAGCCAAATGCGTGTAAGTAGCACTAAAATTCGAGCGGCGTTGTCGACGAATCAGCTCGATGACGCGCAGTCTATGTTGGGCCGTAAGTATGCACTCACTGGGCGTGTGGCCCACGGTAAGGCGCTGGGACGGACCATAGGGTTTCCTACTGCGAACGTATTTATGAAACGCCAAGTGGTGCCAGTGAAAGGCGTGTATGCCGTAGAGGTTGAGTTAGCCTCTGGCGAGCGTCGTACCGGTATGGCGAATATTGGTACGCGGCCCACAGTGAATGGCACGCGTTGCCAGTTGGAAGTACATATTTTTGATTTCGAAGGCAATTTATATGGCCAACGAATTCGGGTTGAACTGGTCGCAAAATTGCGAGAAGAGCAGCCGTTTGCATCTGTCGAGGCTTTAACCGCGCAGTTGCACCAAGACAAATTAAATGCACAGTCGAGCTTGGCTCAGCTGTGATGATTATATTCTTTCGAATTGACGTAAGACAGACGACATCAGGATTGAGCTTTCAATGAGCCAGTATAAAGACACGCTGAACCTTCCAGAAACAGATTTCCCCATGCGCGGCAACTTAGCCCAGCGCGAGCCGAAGATGCTGCAACAATGGCAGAAAAATGATTTGTACGGCGTCATTCGTGATGCGCGCAAAGGTCGCAAATCATTCATTCTTCATGATGGTCCTCCGTACGCCAACGGTGAAATTCACTTGGGGCATGCCGTTAACAAGATTCTGAAAGACGTCATTATTAAATCTAAAACATTGAGTGGCTTTGATGCTCCTTATGTACCGGGGTGGGATTGTCATGGTTTGCCGATCGAACTTCAGGTTGAGAAAAAACATGGTAAGCCAGGCAAAAAGCTTGATGCAGCCCAATTTAGAGTTAAGTGTCGAGAATATGCGGCTCGTCAAGTCGACGGTCAGCGCGAGAGTTTCAAGCGTTTAGGTGTATTTGGTGAGTGGGACAACCCTTATCTCACGATGAACTTTGACTTCGAAGCCAATCAATTGCGCGCTTTGTCAAAAATTGTAGAAAATGGTCACTTGCACAAGGGCTTTAAACCCGTTCACTGGTGTACCGATTGTGGTTCAGCGCTCGCTGAGGCGGAAGTTGAATATCAAGACAAGACATCTCCGGCGATTGATGTTGCGTTTGAAGTCGTTGACGCCGAAGCCTTGTTGGCTAAATGCGACCACCCTGCAGATCATACAGGGGAAGGCCCAGTTTCAGTGGTGATTTGGACCACAACGCCTTGGACTTTACCTGCAAACCGAGCGGTGGCTGTTCACCCTGAACTTGATTATGTGGTGGTTCAAGCGAATACGGAAACAGGGCCACGTCGTTTGGTGATGGCTAATGCCCTGATGATGGATGCAATGGACCGCTACGGCATCAGCGATTTTCACGTTGTGGCCACCTGCCGCGGTGTTGACTTAGAGCTTGCTGCACTTAAACATCCATTATTTGATATGGAAGTCCCTGTTATTTTGGGCATGCATGTGACCACTGAATCAGGTACGGGATGTGTGCATACGGCACCGGGGCATGGTCAAGACGATTTCATCGTCGGTCAGCAGTATGACTTAGAAGTGGCTAATCCAGTTCTCGATCATGGCGTGTTTAAACCTGAAACGCCATTGGTTGGCGGGCAACACGTTAAAAATGCCAACGGCATTATTGTCGAAGCCATGAAAGAAAATCACACCCTATTGTGCCATGTGAATTACCAGCACAGCTATCCGCATTGCTGGCGTCATAAAACGCCGATTATCTTCCGAGCAACACCGCAATGGTTTGTCAGCATGGAGCAAGCGGGCTTGCGTGATGCGGCATTGAACGAAATTAAAGACACGCAATGGTTGCCTGAATGGGGTGAGAACCGCATTCGCAGTATGGTTGATGGTCGTCCAGATTGGTGTATCTCTCGTCAACGTACGTGGGGGGTTCCTATTGCTTTGATTGTTGATAAAGACACAGGCGAATTGCACCCTAACGCGTTGGAGTTGCTTGAAGAAATCGCCAAGCGTGTGGAAAAAGAAGGCATTCAAGCTTGGTTCGATTTGGAACTCAAAGACATCTTAACGGCCGAAGAATGTGACCAATACCGTAAGGTGCAAGACACCTTAGATGTATGGTTTGACTCTGGTGTGACGCATGCATGCGTCGTTGATGCGCGTGAAGAAACGTTCCACGGCAACAAAGCCGACTTGTACTTAGAAGGGTCGGATCAGCATCGTGGTTGGTTCCAGTCCTCGTTGTTAACATCTATCGCCATCAAAGGTGAAGCGCCTTATAAAGCAGCGTTAACGCATGGTTTTACCGTTGACAAAGACGGCCGTAAAATGTCGAAATCCTTGGGCAACGTGATTGCACCGAAAGAGGTTATTGGCAAGTTAGGGGCAGATATCTTGCGTTTGTGGGTTGCGTCAACGGATTACACTCAAGAAATGACGGTTTCTGATGAAATCTTCAAACGCAGTGCTGACGCGTACCGTCGAATTCGTAATACTGCGCGTTTCTTACTTGCGAACTTAAATGGCTTTAATCCAGAAACGGATGCAGTGCCATTTGAAGACATGGTTGCGCTAGACCAATGGGCCGTAGCTCGTGCCCTCGAAACGCAAAATACTATTGTTGATGCTTACGAAAACTACAACCTTCACCAAGTGAACCAGTCATTGATGTTGTTCTGTTCAATGGACATGGGGAGCTTTTATCTCGACATTATTAAAGATCGCCAATACACCGCAAAAGACAGCGGCCTAGCGCGTCGTTCATGTCAAACAGCGCTGTATTCCATCGCCGAAGCGTTGGTGCGTTGGATGGCCCCAATCATGAGCTTTACCGCACAGGAAATTTGGCAAGCATTACCGGGTAAACACGAGCAGTACGTATTTACCGCGGAGTGGTTTGACGGTCTTCGCGAGCTTCCAGCTGATGCCCCTTTGTCTGCAGAGCAATGGCAGCAAGTACTGGCGGTGCGCACCGAGGTGAATAAATCTCTCGAAGCAGCGCGCCGTGATGACTTGATAGGTGGCACACTCGAAGCCAATGTCACGCTTTACACGGACGGTTCATTGACCGACGTACTGCAGGCATTGGGCAATGAGTTGCGCTTTGTGTTGTTAACATCAACAGTTCAAATCAAACCGTTAGCGGAAGGCGTTGATGCGGTTGCCACTGAAATTGAGCAATTAAAAGTGGCGGTCTCAGCGACAGAAGCTCCGAAGTGTGAGCGCTGTTGGCACCATAGTGATGATGTGGGCACGCACGAAGCGCACCCAACGTTGTGTGGCCGCTGTGTGACCAACGTTGATGGTGAAGGCGAGGAACGTCATTATGCCTAATGCAAGTGCAGCTCAAACGAACATAACGCCAGAACAAACAAGCTGGCGCGATAGTGGCCTGCGTTGGGTATGGGTGGCGATCATTAGTTTGATTTTAGATCAGGTCACCAAGTTACTTGTGATTGATCAAATGGATCTCTACCAGAGTATTGAGGTTTTGCCGTTTTTCAATTTAACGTATGTTCACAATGAAGGCGCCGCATTTAGCTTTTTGAGCGATGCGGGCGGTTGGCAGCGCTGGTTCTTTACCGCGATTGCCATTGGTGTCAGTGGCATGTTGCTGTATTGGTTGCGTAAAAATAACGCGACTCAAGCGCTTCAAAATTTAGCCTTTACGCTTATTTTAGGCGGCGCATTGGGCAATGTGATTGATCGTGCTGCCTACGGTTATGTTATCGACTTTATTGATGTTTACGTGGGGGCTTCTCACTGGCCTGCGTTTAACATTGCAGACTCGGCCATTTGTGTGGGTGCAGTGCTATTGATCTGGGATGCTTGGAAGAATCCAACGGAGCAGTCGAAATGACCGGAATCACGATCAGCAAAGGCGCAACGGTGATCATGCATTTCAGCATTAAACTGAAAGATGGAACGGTGGCCGACAGCACCAAAGTGAATAATAAACCTGCCCAATTTCAAGTGGGCGATGGCAACTTAACCGAGAGCTTTGAAAACTGCTTACTCGGGCTGTCTAAGGGGGATGAGCGCACATTCGAGTTGGGACCAGATGAAGCTTTTGGACAAGCCAACCCTGATAATATTCACCACCTCGACCGGACCAAGTTTACTGCTGAAACACCCGCCGAAGAGGGTTCGATTGTTGTGTTTACACAACCGAATGGTGCTGAAATTCCGGGAATCGTTCGTGAAGTCGTGGGTGACTCTGTGACCGTCGATTTTAATCATCCGCTGGCGGGGCAAACCGTTACGTTTGAAGTTGAAATTCTAAATGTTGAGGGTAATGAATAATGGACATTTTATTAGCCAATCCGCGTGGCTTTTGTGCGGGAGTGGACCGCGCAATTAGTATTGTCGAACGTGCCTTAGAATTGTTTGAACCGCCTATCTATGTACGTCATGAAGTTGTTCACAATCGCTATGTTGTGGATGGATTACGTGATCGAGGCGCCATTTTTGTAGATGAATTGGACGAAGTTCCAGACGACTGCATTGTTATTTTTTCAGCGCATGGCGTGTCCAAAGCTGTGCGTGATAATGCCAAACAACGAGGTCTCAAAGTATTTGATGCCACCTGTCCATTGGTCACTAAAGTCCATATGGAAGTGACTCGTGCGAGCAAACGAGGTACCGAATGTATTTTGATTGGCCATGCAGGACACCCAGAAGTTGAGGGCACAATGGGTCAGTATGATACTGATAGTGGTGGTATTTATTTGGTCGAATCTCCGGCGGATGTCAAAACATTGCCAGTAAAAGATCCGAATAATCTGTGTTACGTTACTCAAACAACCTTGTCTGTAGATGACACGGCCGAAGTGATTGATGCGCTACGCGAACGTTTTGAGAAAATTGTAGGGCCGCGCAAAGACGATATTTGCTATGCCACGCAAAATCGTCAAGACGCAGTGCGAGAACTTGCTATTAAAACCGACGCCATGTTGGTGGTTGGCGCACGTAATAGCTCAAACTCAAATCGACTTCGTGAGTTGGCCGAGAAAATAGGCACCACTGCTTACCTCATCGATACTGCAGACAACATTGAAAAAGAATGGCTCACCGGTGTGAATACCATTGGTGTAACCGCTGGGGCTTCAGCGCCAGAAATTTTGGTGCAACAAGTTGTAGAACGCCTGCAAGAATGGGGTGGTACTCAGGTACAAGAACATCCGGGACGAGAAGAAAATATAACCTTCGCAGTGCCGGCTGAGTTGCAATAGTCACATTCTTGCTGAGTTTCCAATAAGCCACCATTTCGGTGGCTTTTTTGTAGGTTGCACACATGAATCCAAGCACAGTGAGATTGATGTCACGGGGATATAGAGGAACGCAATGTTGAAACCTTCATTCAATCAAAAAGGATTTACCTTGATTGAAGTGCTGATCACTATGTTCATTTTAGTTGTGGGCTTGCTTGGGCTTGCAGCAATGCAATTAACTGTGACTCAAGCAAACCAAGACAGCTATGTGCGTTCGCAAGCCATGGTCATTGTACAAAGCATGGCCGACCGAATTCGCCTAAATCAACAATACGTCAATCGAACAGATTATACATCACCTGTTCTTGTTGCGGCTAACGACAACGCTTATAGCACCAAAACAAATTATAACTTTTCAGGCCTTGGTAGTTGCACATCAACGGCTTGGAATTGCTACTGCCAAACCATTCCTAACAATGTGCCTAAATGCCGAGATGATGGCAGTACCAATGCCGCGTCGTGCTCTGCATCCGAGCTGGCTCAGTTTGATGCGTGGGAAATGAGTTGTGCTGGAGTAAACGTTCATCCCGACTTTTTTTTGGAAGTGGCTTGCCAGGATGCCAATAGTGCCGATGGAGATGCGTGTTCAGCACACAGTAATTATGTGGTTACAGCCAGTTGGCCAGCAAGCGTATCTGATGTGTCCTCGCGAGCGAGTTGCCCAACCGACATCACGCTTGGACTTGCTGCGACAGGGGCCCAAAATGTTGATCGAAACTGTGTGCTGTTAACGGTGACGCTTGGAGGTTCACGATGAATACTCAAAAAGGTATGACGCTCGTTGAACTGTTGGTATCGCTGGTGATCGGAACGGCATTGTTGGCAGGCTCATTAACGGTGCTGACTAGCAATAATGCGAGTTTGAGACTCAATGAAGCCTTATCTTCGGTGCAAGAAAATGGGCGTTTTGCACTATCGAAACTCACTCAGGATGTGCGGTTGGCGGGGAGCTATAACCCGCAAGCACCTGAATTAGATGTTAATGGTATTGAAGTGACCACAGAACAAGCAGAGGTTGTAGATACCGCAGTTGGGTTTGTTGGTGCATTTCTTTCCAACGCGTTTCTGGGAAGCAAAGAAGGGGCGAGCGGCGCTTCGGATACACTGGTGATAGGTATGCAAGGCGGTGCTGACTGTACTCGAGATAGTCATGGATACGGGACGGTGGTCGTGGCGGGGCAAACCGTGGCTCGCGAATTCCATGTGGTAAATGAATACTATTTAGATGCCAACCAGCTTAAATGCAAAGGCTATGATGGCCGGGTACTCAGAGGTGTGAAGTCCTCTTCCGGTTCATCAAATGCTGTGACGTTGGTAGAAAATGTGGATGATTTTCAGATTCTATATGGTGTGGCAGAGCCCGATGCATTGGGTGCATTTACTGGTCAACCCAGTTACTACGCAACAGCTGACCGAGCAACCGTTGCGGTAAATGCCGGAGCTCGTGTCGTCGCCGTTCAGTTATCACTGTTGCTATTTAGCGAAGACACTATCAGCAAAAATGGCGCTAACCGCAAAATGAAATTATTAGACAATAAAGCCTCTGTGCCGGCTGAAGCACGTGTTTACCGTACCTTTGAACAAACGGTGATGCTGCGCAATGCTTGGAACGCTGCCGTGTTTGGAGCGAGCTCATGAGACCAATACACACCCAATCTGGGGCCGCCTTGGTGGTGTCGCTTGTTATTCTTCTGGTGTTAACCTTGACTGGGGTACTAGCGCTGAATCGCTCGACCATGCAGCAAAAAATGGCCACATTATTTGATGCGTCAGGCATGGCATTTGATGCCGCAGAAGTTGCGATTGATGGCGTGGTCTTTGAGCAAGAAGACGTGACTTTAGATGCCAACTTGCGGGTACTGACGATTGCTCAAGGTGCAGCTAGTTTTGACCCTGAAATTGATAGTATGGAGTGTCATGATGCCAATTGGACGTCTAGAACCATGACCAGCTCGGGCATGACCAAAGGAGCGGTTCATAGTGGTACAGGCAGCTTGCATGCTGATCCAGAATTAAACTCTTGGTCCAAAGTTGCCTATGTTGGAGAAGGCCTGAGAGTGCCAGCCGGTTGGGGATTTAATCAAGGGTTTCATTATTTCCAAGTGCGAGGATGCGGGCATGTGGCAGGCGAGCGAACAACCACTGCGAATGAATTACAAATATATTTACTTGGACCAAAGTCCGAGTAGTTAGGGCGTATAAGAGGACATGAAGATGGCTCCAGCAACCATGTGGAAACGAATCACGGCGTGCACTGCCAGTGTTGTATTCTCTTTATGTGCTGGCATGGCTGCGGCAGATGACATTGAAATCTATGCTGGGGCCAGCGACTCTTCGGCGACTTACTTGCCCAACGTCATGTTTGTCATTGATACTTCCGGCAGTATGGATGGCAAGGACGGCACATCAACCACGCGTTTGTACAAAGTTCAGGAAGCGCTTAAAGAAGTGCTTGCTGCATCGACCGACGTGAACGTGGGGCTTATGCGTTTTTCTGATCCCGGCGGGCCTGTTTTATTTCCTGTGAGTCATATCGATTCAGCAGTATCGCCCGATGAGCGGGTAAGTGTGCGGCTTGACCAAAATGATGGCTCAGAGACGAATTCGGGTTACGTGGTATTGGATAATACCGTGATTAGTTTGGGTAACGGCGACTTACATGGTTTTCGTTTTGAAGATGTACGTATTCCGCAAGGAGCCAGCATTCATTCGGCCCAATTATATTTTGGAGCATCGACAGACAGTGCGGATGCTGTGACGTTTACTATCAAAGGCGAAGATGCTGACAATTCAGAACAGTTTTCGACCGCATCTAACGATCTCTCAAGCAGGACGTTCACCTCCGAAACATCCAGTATTACCGATGCCTCCGTATGGTCTCAAGATCAATTCAGCCCAAGTTTTGATGTGACCTCTATTGTGGAAGAAATCACTGAGCGCAGTGGCTGGTGCGGAGGCCAAGCGTTAAGTTTGTTTGTGAAGGCCGAAAATGGTTCTAGCTATGGCGCGCGTCCTATTCACGCCAATGACAGTTCTTCATCGTTAGCGGCTGCGTTAAAAATTAGCTATGACTACAGCAATGCAAGTGGGTGTGTCAGTGGCAGTCACGCCAACCAAATTAGCGCCCAAGAAAATAATGTTGAAGAAACCACCAATGGCTGGAACAGCACCGGTAATGTGATCAATGTAAAGTCCAATGAAAATCAGGCCATTGGTTTACGTTTTGAAAATGTATCAGTTCCGCAAGGAGCAACCATTGAAGAGGCGTACTTAACGCTGACGCCATACGCCAACCAATCAAATTCATCTACGTCTAAAATATCCATAGAAGACACCACAAACGCAGCGGCCTATTCCAACTCTCGATACCCAGTCACCTCAAGAGATTTTCTTGGCAATGTGTCGTGGACGGTCAATGGCTGGTGGACTAACTCGGCTCAAAATACGTCAAACATATCGTCGCTAATCACCAGCGTTGTGAGTAAATCGGGTTGGAAAAGTGGCAATGCAATGTCATTTAAAATCACGCCGTCTAACAAAGAAATTAAAGCATATACCTACAAAGGCAGCGCCAGCAAAGCGGTGTCGTTGTACATTAAGTATCGTGGCACGGCGGAGTCATCTAGCTTTACCGTGCGGCAACACATGCAAACATTGGTAGACGGTTTAACTCACGAAGGATATACACCTGTTGCTGAGACGATGTACGAAGCCTATCGATACTTCAATTCCAAAGACGTTGAATATGGTTTGGTTCGCGGAACCGATTCGAAAGTGAAGCCACTGACTCGAGTCAGTCATGAAAATTCGTATTCGGGGGCAGAACCTGTCCGCGCAGCGGGTTGCTCGGAAGATAATTTGAGTGCGTCGGCCTGTTCAAGCGAATACATTCCTTCGTCACCTAAACCGAAATACGTCAGCCCTGTGACTCATGTGTGTCAACAAAATCATTTGGTATTGCTGACCGACGGATATGCCAATAAAACACGACAACATGTGAGAGATTCAATCGATGCCTTAACGGGCAAAACATGTGATGCAAAAACCAGCGGCAATATTAATGATGTGAACTGTGGTGTGCATTTAGCGCAGTACAATGCCGCAAGCGAAAAGCCTAATGGCGCAGAAGATGCCAGAATTTTCACCCACACCATTTCTTTTGTACCGGAAGGGACAGGCACGCCGAGCTGGCTCACTTATCTACAAGATATGGCAACTTTGGGCGGCGGAGATTTCTATCCAACCTCCGATGCAACGTCAGTCGCAGAAGCATTTCAGCGCATTATTTCTGATGCAAAAAAGCGTAACACGACCTTTGTTGCACCCTCGGTTGCTATTTCAGACGTCAACAAATTACTGCACGATAATTTTGTCTATTACGCCGTATTTAGCCCGCGAGACACGCAGGATTGGCCCGGCAATTTAAAGAAGTATAAGGTCCAAGATGGCCTGATTTTGGGCAAAAGTGGCAACAATGCGGTTGACCCCGCCACAGGCTTTTTTGAGTCAGCTGAGGGCGACTATTGGTCGACAACGTCATCCGGAAACGATGAGGTATCAGTCGGCGGAGCCACTGAAGTCAATGCTAATCTGACCAACCGAGTGGTATATAGTAATTTAGACGGCTTTAAACAAATATCATCGTCTGCACATCAGTCTCTTGTGACCGAGGATGTGCTGGGGATTTCTGCGCGATCGGATGCGTCGGATCGCCGCGATGAGCTGCTTAATTGGATTAAGGGGCTCGATGATGATGGAAATGCTGATTACACCATGGGGGATCCTCTGCACTCGTCACCCGTTGTGATGAATAATGACAAAGGCAATGACGTCATATTTTTTGGCACTAACCAAGGGTTTATTCACGCCATTGATACCAGTAATGGCAAAGAGCTGTATTCGTTCATTCCCGAAGAGTTACTCAGTAACGTCAATGAATACTACGAGAATTCTGTTTTCGTAAATCGAGTGTATGGCATGGACGGCCCGCTCACACTGTATGATTCAGGTGATAAGAAGATCCTCGTGGCCGGAATGCGCCGAGGTGGAGAAAGCTACTACGCGTTGGATGTTACTAGCAGCACGCCCTCAATGGCTTGGCTCAACCCTATTCAACCTCAATCCACTGGCCCTTACAGCAAGTTGGGACAAAGCTGGTCGAAGATGATCCCAGCTAAAGTTCAAATTAATGATGTAGACAAAAATGTACTGGTGTTTGGTGGTGGTTATGACCCCACGCAAGATACCAAAGAAACCCGTGTGACCGATGGCGTAGGCAACGTTATTTATATGGTGGACGCAGCCACGGGCGAACTCCTTTGGTATGCGAGCAATGCCAACCTATCCGGTGGCTCAGAGTACACCACAGTGGCGGGAATGGATTATGCAATTCCGGGCGACATCTACGTGTTAGACCGCGACAGAGATGGCTATTCCGATCATATGTATGCCATGGATATGGGCGGTCAAGTACTGCGTTTTGATATTCACAATGGTCACGGTTCGACTCACTTTGTATCGGGTGGCATCATTGCAGATGTTGCGGGAAGCTCGGTGGAAGCTAATAACCGTCGCTTCTTTTACACGCCAGATGTCGGGTATGCCGATGATGCTTTTGGTAAATATTTTGCGGTTGCATTAGGCTCCGGCTATCGCGCTCATCCTTTGAACACTGAGATTAACGACCGTTTTTATGTGTTACGAGATGCCGGTGTTTTCGAAACTACAACTGCAACGGTCAATGGTAAAAATAAAGTAACCTACGCCTTCAACAAAGTGGCTGAAGATGATTTACTCGACTCCACCAACATCACCTCTGGTAGCGATGTGAACGGGTTAAGCACTGCCGAGTTAGATCGGTATAAAAAAGGGTTTTATGTGCGCTTAACGACCGAGGGGGAAAAAGTTCTTTCATCGCCTGTGATCGCCGATTACAAAGTTGCGTTCACTACATATATTCCAGGCGACTCTGCCACCGCGCCTAACGCGTGTACCCCTCCTGAGGGCAATGGACGGGCTTATGTGATGTCGCTAAGTTACGGGCTTCCTACCGGGGACTATGACGAGAATGACAGTGTGGATGCAGATGACCGCTATATCAATTTAACGCATGGAGGCATTCCAAGTTCTCCAAAAATTATCTATTCAGAACAAGATCTTCCGGTCATTTGTGTGAGTAGCGAATGCGCAAACGCCTCTACCATGTTTGATAGCGATGGCAACCCCGACTCATCGACTAATTCGCAAGGCAATAGTTCAAACGCCTTGAATACATTTCTGCCTCCAACCAATCGCGTTTATCGAGATAGTAATTGGAGCAGCGAAAAGGAAATATCACCTTGATCATAGGTAAACGCTCTATCCGTGGTTTCAGCCTCATTGAATTGATGATTGCGGTATTGATTCTTGGTGTACTCGTGCTGGTGGCATACCCAAGTTATACCGACCATGTGATGTCCACCAAGCGGCAAAAAGCCATGGCTGATTTATTAGCATTGGCCAACGCGATGGAAACTTACAAAGCACAAAGTTATAGCTATGGTGGAGCCGGAGCCAACGGTGCAGACACCGGAGCCCCCACTATTTTCAACAGCTGGTCGCCTGCTGACGAGCCTTCAGCCAACAAAGCATACAATTTGACCATCAAAAAAATCGGAGATAATGGCCGAACCTATGAACTCCTTGCTACCCCATTGAGTACGGAAAATATGAGCAAAGATGGAAAGCTATTGTATCGCTCCGATGGCGCGAAAGCGTGGGATTCGAATAATGATGGTACGTTTGCCAGCTCAGAGTACTGCTGGCAGTGTTGATGATGACCTAGGAAGCACCTGAAGAGGCAACGCAGCTTAGCTCTGTGCCACTGGGATACTCATGAACGCCATTACCGTTATAATCCTTAGAGAGTTTAATACGGCCTTGCAGATTAATTACGACGCTTCGAGCATATGCGGCTTCTTTAGAGCTATCACAAATTTTAAAGGTGCCAAATTGAGTGGTGTGGCCTTCAGCTTGGTATTGAATCACAGTGCCATTATTGAACGAGCGAGTGATGCTTTCTGGCGCCGCCTCCACGCTGTGGATGACGGTATCACCTGAGTTAAAGGTTTTACTATTGTCGGCATCGATAAAGATCATAATGGCATCATCCCAAGACGTCGAACATGCCGACAAATCTGCCTTGGCAGGACAGACACCAATCACCTGCGCCGAATCAATCGCGCTCATACGAGCAACTTGTAGCGCAGAACTCACATAACTGGCTTGTTGAGACGCTCGGCTGTGACGGATAAATTCGATCAAAGATGGTACGCCCGCAAGTAATACGATGCTGGCAATAGCAACCGTCACCATTAATTCGATTAGGGTAAAACCAGACTTCCTTGCCATAAGACTTCAACATCGCTTCTAAAGACCTAACTGAACGGCAAGATTAGCATTATTTACAATGCTAAGACATTGAGTAACTCACGGATTTTAGCCCTTAGACGTTTCAGCCGATCAGGTTTAGCGGCCGTCATCAAACTCTCATTTGACCCAGCCAACTTCCTTTCTAGGTTTATTGTTCGGCTGTTACTTTTATTAACTCATTTAATACATAACAATTTGAATGACTAAAAACGCTTAAACTTGATCAGAATGTATCCCAACCGTACCACTTCTTTAGAACTTGCTTTATGATTGAGCCCTGATGATGATTGCGCCTGAATGAAGGCCAGAATTTGAGGTAGACGTGTTAAACATTGCTCTTGGACAAGTGCACTGCTGGGTTGGTGACATTGAAGGTAATTGTCAGAAGATTTTGGATGCCCTGCATCAGAGTTACTCCGAAGGTGCAGATCTCGTTCTTTTTCCAGAATTAACATTGACGGGTTACCCTCCCGAAGATCTTTTATATCGTCCTGATTTATACGACCGAGTAGATGCCGCTCGCGCACGGATTCTTGCTGAAATGCCAGCGATTGATGCAATGGTTGGATTACCGACCAAAACCCATCAAGGAATCTTCAATAGTCTTGCGTGGCTAAGCCATGGCGAAGAGAAAAAGCGTTACCACAAGCAATCGCTGCCGAATTACGGCGTATTTGATGAAAAACGTTATTTTATCGAAGGCGACAAAAGCTGTGTAATTCAAGTAAAAGGGCATTCTTTAGGGGTGCTCATTTGTGAAGATATTTGGCACGAACAGCCCGGCCAAGCAGCCAAAGATGCCGGAGCCGAATTGTTGCTGGTGGCCAATGCGTCTCCGTATCACAGCAAAAAAACGGCGATGCGTCATCGGATCATTGAGTCCAAAGCCAAAGCCTTAAATGTGCCAGTGGTTTATGTGAATCATAGCTGCGGGCAAGACGAGTTATTGTTCGATGGCCAATCATTGGCGATCAATGAATTGGGCCACACGGTCTACCAAGCACCAGCATTTGAACCTGACCTTACCAAGGTGCGGTTCGATGGCAAAACCATAAGTTGCGATACCGAATCTAACCCTAGCATGGACTCCCTTGCCGAAATCTACAAAGGCTTGGTATGCAGCGTGCGTGATTATGTTCTGCGCAATGGTTTTGAAGGCGCAGTATTGGGACTTTCGGGCGGAATCGATTCAGCACTCACCTTAGCGATTGCCGGAGATGCGTTGGGCAAAGAGCGAGTGCAAGCCGTGATGATGCCATTTCGCTATACTTCTGAAATGAGTATTGCCGATGCCAGCGAACAAGCTCGTCTAATGGGGGTGGAGTACGAAGCGGTATCGATTGAGCCTATTTTTGATGCGTTCTCTAGCCAGCTTGAGCCGATGTTTGCCGGAACCGAAAAAGACACCACGGAAGAAAATCTTCAAGCACGAAGTCGCGGTGTTATTTTAATGGCGATATCGAATAAACGTCGTCGAATGGTATTAACTACAGGCAACAAAAGTGAAATGGCTGTGGGGTATGCCACGCTCTATGGTGATATGTGTGGTGGATTTGCGGTGCTCAAAGATGTGCCTAAGACCATGGTTTACGCCTTATCGAATTATCGAAATACGTTAGGACGAATTATTCCTGAACGTGTGATTACTCGTCCTCCGTCGGCTGAATTAGCGCCCGGACAAGTCGATCAAGACAGCCTGCCTGATTACGATGACTTGGACGATATGATTGAAAGATATGTAGAACTTGATGAATCACTGGCAGATATTGTAGCTGCAGGCTACGATGAGAACGTTGTGCGGCGAGTGATTCGTTTAATTGATATTAATGAGTACAAGCGACGCCAATCTGCAGTAGGTCCACGGATCACCCCCCGAGGATTTGCGAAAGATCGCCGTTATCCAATTTGTTCAGGGTTTGGTCGTCAGAACTGGTAAAAAGGAATAGGTATGAAAAAAGTAGAAGCCATCGTTAAGCCATTTAAGCTTGATGACGTTCGTGAAGCATTGTCTCAAGTCGGAGTGAGTGGTTTAACCGTAACAGAAGTAAAGGGCTTCGGTCGTCAGAAAGGTCATACAGAGATGTATCGTGGCGCTGAGTATATGGTTGATTTCTTGCCGAAAGTTAAATTAGAAATCGTTGTTCCTGACGCTGATGTTGAGCGCGCAGTTGAAGCCATTACAGAAGCGGCCCACACCGGCAAGATTGGTGACGGCAAAATATTCATCCAAAATGTGGAACGCGCAATTCGCATCCGCACAGGCGAAGAAGACGACGAAGCATTGTAATCAATGCTTCGTGTTTTTTAGTGGATCAAAAAAGCCAGTCGAGTGACTGGCTTTTTTATCACTTAACAGTGGTGGTTTAGTTCACCATGCTGTTGTCTGGATAATTTAATTTCAGCACTGCAAGTGTATCTTGCTTGGCTTCAGGCATATCCAGTTTGTCATAACTTTCAACCATGAGCTCTAACGCACGCTCGACCGAAGGGGTATCAGACATATATTGTACGACATACTTCCCACGCCCAATGCTCGCAACGTACGCTTCACGCTGGTAGTAGTATTCGGCCACTCGTACCTCATATCGCGCTAGTCGATTTTTCAACGCAATCATGCGTCGGGCTGCATCTGGAGCATACTTACTGGCCGGATACTCGCGAATCAGTCTTTCAAAGTCACCAAAGGCTTGGCGCACCATTGCAGGGTCGCGATCAGACCGATCGATGTTAAACATGCTTTGGAAAAAGTTTGAATCTTCATCTTCACTCATCAAGCCACGCATATACAACGCATAGTCGATGTCTTTGTGAGTTGGGTTTAAGCGAATGAATCGATCCGCGGCTGCACGGGCTGCTGCATTGTCTGAAACCGCATAGTAGCCGTAAATCAGATCAAGTTGCACTTGGTCTGCATGCGGCCCAAACGGATAGCGTGACAATAAAGCTTCAAGGTGAGCAATCGCACTTCGGTAATTACCGGTGTTCATGCGCTGCTTAGATTCCAAATATAATTCAGCGGCAGGTTGCTCGGAAATTTCTTCTTTTTCGGGAGTGCTTGAGCACGCACCTATTAACAATGTAGGGATTACTAAGCCCAATACGGACCATCTTCTAAACAACATTTCGACATCTCCGCAGCACTGCTGCGTTTCGGTTAGGCTGACTTCCATATACAATGTCAGCATTCTAAACTAATCCTCGGCACGATGTGAATGTGTCGTGACTAAGAATGAGACTATGGCTCAAGAATTTTCGATTACAGCAGAACTAAGTTCGCACCAGTTTGGACAACGCCTCGATCAAGCGTTGGCTGAAGTTTTTCCTGATTATTCAAGGACTCGCGTGCAAGCGTGGATCGCTGACGGTCGCGCCGAAGTCGATGGAAAGGTCGTGACCAAAGGCCGAGAAAAAGTCATGGGCACCGAAAAAATAGTGCTCAATGTTGTTCTTGAGGACGAAGTGACGCATCAGCCTGAAGACATCGACCTCGATATTATCTACGAAGATGATGACATTTTAGTGATCAATAAGCCTGCTGGACTAGTGGTTCACCCCGGTGCGGGCAATCAGCAAGGTACTTTATTGAATGCTTTGTTGCACTATTTACCGGCCCAGATTGAAGTGCCGCGTGCTGGTATTGTGCATCGTCTAGACAAAGACACAACAGGGTTGATGGTGGTGGCCAAAACGGTCCCTGCGCAAACGCACTTGGTGTCGATGTTGCAAGATCGCAATATTACGCGTGAGTATGAAGCTATCGCAGTGGGTGTTATGACAGCAGGTGGAATGGTTGAAGAACCTATTTCACGCCATCCTAATCGTCGTACCGCCATGGCTGTGCATCCAAATGGTAAAGAAGCAGTGACGCATTACCGTGTTGCAGAAAAATTTGCACATCACACGCGTCTTCGCCTACGTTTGGAAACAGGACGTACGCACCAAATCCGTGTTCATATGGCTCACTTACACCATGCTTTGGTGGGGGATCCGACATACGGCGGCCGAAATCGATTGCCAAAAGGTGCCAGCCCAGAAATGGTCGAGGCACTCAGAGGTTTCAGACGCCAAGCCCTTCATGCTGCTCGTCTTATTTTAGAACACCCTATCACGGGCGAGAAAATGGATTGGCAGGCGCCGATTCCAGATGACATGAAGCAACTTACAGAGGTTTTACGCGAGGATGCGCGAAGAAATCCCTCAGATATCGGATAGTCAGATCGAAGATTGGGCCTTGCCTAGCAATGTCCGTGCGACTCAGTCAACACGTGAAAAGGGCGCGAGTCGCCCGCCTTATCAAGGCTTAAATCTTGGGCTTCACGTGAATGATGACGCAACGCTTGTGCATCAAAACCGACTCACGCTGCAACAATCGATGGTAGGTTGCCAACACCTTCATTGGCTAGAGCAAATTCATAGTACTCAAGTGTTGCACTTAACGTCGGCACCGCGCATCGTCATGTCGGCCGACGCGTCTGTGACGCAGGTGCCGGGTCAGGCGTGTATTGTCATGACAGCTGATTGCTTGCCCGTTCTGTTTTGTGCTGCCGATGGTTCAGAAGTCGCAGCCGCGCATGCCGGTTGGCGAGGATTGTTAAATGGAGTGATCGAGAATACTATCGATGCCATGCAAACCTCGGTAAAAGATATCAGAGTATGGTTAGGGCCTTGTATTGGGCCTCGTGCATTTGAAGTGGGCGAAGAAGTGCGCGCTGCATTTATTAAATCATCGCCTCATCACCAACAAGCCTTTGTTGCGCAAGGCAATAATAAGTGGCTCGCTCACTTGCACTTATTAGCCGTACAACGCCTTCAAAAATATGGTGTGACCGACATTTCTGCTGATGCTCGGTGCACATTTGAACAACCCGAATTATTCTTTTCTTATCGCCGAGATGGCGTAACGGGCCGCATGGCTTCGGCTATCTGGATCGAACAACACGCTTGAATATCCAGTTTTAGTACCCATCTATTAATCAGACCAAAATTTGTTCGATTAGACGGGAGTGACTATGCGTATTGATCGATTAACCAGTAAATTTCAGATTGCCTTATCAGATGCCCAATCACTAGCTTTGGGCCGCGATCACCAGTATATCGAGCCTTCTCACTTGTTGTTGGCGTTGCTCAACCAAGATCAAGGGTCGGTGCGTCCGTTGTTGCAGCTTGCCCAAGTTAATGTTGTGGCGTTGCGTTCTCAATTGTCAGAATCGCTCGACCAAATTCCAAAAGTAGAAGGCATTGGCGGTGATGTTCAGCTGGGTCAAAGCACGATTAGTCTGTTGAATATGACTGACAAGCTGGCTCAAAAGCGCAAAGACAAATTTATCTCCAGCGAGTTGTTTGTGTTGGCTATGAGTCAGGACAAAGGCAAAGTTGGCGATGTACTTCGCGCGCAAGGTGGCACCCCTGAAGCGATTGAAAAAGCCATTGAGCAAGTGCGTGGCGGTCAGAAAATTGATGATCCGAACGCAGAAGAACAACGCCAAGCGCTTGAAAAGTATACTATCGACTTAACTGAGCGTGCAGAAGCAGGCAAGCTCGATCCTGTGATTGGGCGTGATGACGAAATTCGACGCACATTACAGGTATTGCAGCGCCGAACCAAAAATAATCCAGTCCTCATTGGCGAACCGGGCGTAGGTAAAACTGCAATTGTTGAAGGCTTAGCTCAACGTATTGTTAACGGAGAAGTGCCCGAAGGCTTAAAAAACAAGCGTGTATTGTCACTCGACATGGGCTCATTGCTGGCTGGTGCGAAATATCGCGGTGAATTTGAAGAACGACTCAAAGCGGTTTTGAGTGAATTGTCGCGTGAAGAAGGCCAGGTTATTTTATTCATTGATGAGCTTCATACCATGGTTGGAGCAGGCAAAGCTGAAGGTGCGATGGATGCCGGAAACATGCTTAAACCCGCTTTGGCTAGGGGAGAGTTACATTGCGTGGGCGCCACCACTCTGGATGAATATCGTCAGTACGTTGAGAAAGACGCAGCGTTGGAGCGTCGATTCCAAAAGGTATTGGTTGAAGAGCCCAGTGTCGAAGATACTGTGGCCATTCTGCGTGGATTAAAAGAACGCTATGAATTGCATCATTCGGTTGATATCACCGATCCCGCTATTGTTGCCGCAGCAACTTTGTCTCACCGCTACATTTCAGACCGACAATTGCCCGACAAGGCGATTGATTTAATTGATGAAGCAGCGTCTTCCATTCGCTTACAGATTGATTCTAAACCCGAAGACATGGACAAATTGGAGCGCAGAATCGTTCAGCTCAAAATTGAACAGCAAGCCATTGCCAAAGAGCACGATGATGCCAGTAAGAAACGCTTAACCTTACTGGAAGCTGAGCTTTCTTCGTTGGAAGAGCGATATCGCGAACTAGACGAAGTTTGGGAGTCTGAAAAAGCAGCTCTGTCAGGCACTCAACATATTAAAACTGAACTTGAACAAGCTCGTTTAGACCTCGAATTTGCAAGCCGAGCGGGCGATTTGAATCGCATGTCTGAGCTGCAATACGGTCGTATTCCAGAGTTAGAACGGCAGCTAGACTTGGCTTCGCAAGCTGAGATGCAAGAAATGACTCTGCTGCGCAACAAAGTTGGCGAAGAAGAAATTGCCGAGGTTCTTGCCCGCGCCACAGGCATTCCGATTGCGCGAATGCTTGAAGGTGAACGCGATAAACTGTTGCGAATGGAAGATCAATTGCACAAACGTGTGATTGGTCAACATGAAGCGGTGGACGCGGTGTCTAATGCCATTCGTCGCTCTCGCTCCGGTCTGGCCGATCCGGATCAGCCTATCGGTTCATTCTTATTCTTAGGCCCAACCGGTGTTGGTAAAACAGAGCTGTGTAAATCGTTGGCGTCATTTATGTTCGATACCGAAGATGCCATGGTGCGTATTGATATGTCTGAGTTTATGGAAAAGCACTCTGTTGCTCGTTTAGTGGGAGCGCCTCCGGGCTATGTCGGCTATGAAGAAGGCGGGTATTTAACAGAGGCGGTGCGTCGTCGTCCATATTCTGTGGTTTTACTAGACGAAGTTGAGAAAGCTCACCCCGATGTGTTCAGTATTTTACTGCAAGTACTGGATGATGGGCGTTTAACCGACGGCCAAGGGCGCACGGTCGATTTTCGCAATACAGTGATCATCATGACTTCTAATTTGGGCTCGGATCGTATTCAAGAGCGCGCCGGACTTGACGATTATGAGTTGATGAAGGCTCAGGTGATGGATGTGGTGGGGCATCATTTCCGTCCAGAATTTATTAACCGTATTGATGAGTTGGTGGTGTTCCATCCGCTTGAAAAAACGCAATTGCGATCGATTACGGGCATTCAAATCGAAGGTTTGGCTAAACGCTTAACTGAACGAGAATTGACCCTCGAAATTTCGACAGAGGCGCTCGATAAATTATCAGACGCGGGATTTGATCCAGTGTATGGTGCGCGCCCACTTAAGCGGGCTATTCAGCATCAGCTTGAAAACCCACTGTCACAAGCATTATTACAAGGGAAATATGTACCTGGCAGCGTAATTCAAGTGGATGTAGCAGACGAACAATTGGTTTTTTCTTAGTCATTTTTCTTGCAGGGGGCATTCGTTCCCTGCTTCATTTGCGTAATATCAAACATACTCATTCACCCCACTCACGTGCATGTGCTAATCTGTTGCCAGTTATTGACTGATTTATCCGGAAAAATAGCCTCAATGTCAGAGCATCAAGATCAAGAGCCACAGGCTCACAAAGGTATTTTCTTATTGCCGAACCTGTTAACCACAGGCGGTTTATTCTCAGGTTTCTATGCTGTTGTAGCATCGATGAACGGGGATTTTAAACTTGCGGCAGTCGCTATTTTTATTGCCATGATTTTTGATGGTTTAGATGGCCGAGTGGCACGCATGACCAATACTTCAAGCGCTTTTGGTGCGGAGTATGACAGCATGGCAGACATGGTATCATTTGGTGTCGCTCCAGCCCTGATTGCATACAATTGGGGGCTGAGTGAACTTGGTAAAGTTGGCTGGTTAGCTGCCTTTATTTTTGTTGCAGGTGCCGCGTTACGGCTTGCAAGGTTTAACACCATGGTGGGTGTTGCCGATAAACGTTATTTTCAAGGGTTAGCCAGCCCAGCCGCGGCCGGTATTATTGCAGGCATGGTGTGGTTAGGTAGCGACTACGAGGTTGTGGGTCACTCGATTAATTGGATTGTTGCTGCGATTACAATCGTGTCGGGTTCGCTCATGGTCAGCAATTTCCGTTATCACTCGTTCAAAGACGTGGACTGGAAAGGACGCGTGTCGTTTCTTGCCATTCTTGTGATTGTGTTGGTTTACGTGGTGATCGCCACAAACCCATCCTTGGTATTGTTTGTTATTTTTGCGGGATACGCGATTTCAGGGCCATTCGTGACGATTCGCGGTGTACGTAAATTAAAGATGGAACATGTTGTGGGCGACAGCGATGATGCAGATTTTGATTCGTCGAATGAAGCGAAGCAGTCTACGCAAGATAAGGCTGAAACTCCCAAAGAGAAAAGTGATCCATAAAGTTAAGCCATTACCGCTTTTTCGAACGTTCATTGTTTCAAAACGCACCAGTGTAAGGTGCGTTTTTTGTATCCTCTTGCCTCAATTAGTGCGACTCCAAAAATACAATCTAACGAAGTCATACATCGCTAATCATTGAATTTTAGTACGACTTTTTGTGTCGAGTATTTTAAGATTATAGAAAGTGTCTAGTGCGATCAGGCCGTATCGGCCGTCATATTGAATGAAGACTAAATGGAAATGAACAAATTCATACCACTCGCTTTAGCCGCTTCTGTCGTTTCGTTACTAGGTTGTGGTGAACCCACTTATCTCGATGTAGGCAGCGAGGAAGCACAAGTGTTGTTGCACGAAATCTATTCCACGCATTGTGCATCTGAAAAGGTTGTGGAATATGAGGCTGAAGATGGCATTCTCACCGAAGCTGAGATAATGGAAAATGTTCATAGTGCCAACGCTGTATATGAAGCTCTAAACCAGCTTAATGAGGCAAGTTCTAAGCTCCAAGCGATTGCTCGTAACAGCCCTAAGTTCATAGAGGCGTTTAAGCAGGAACAGCAAGCCCGAGACCAATACAATTTTTTAGTCTCTGATCAAACCGACATATGGTTTGATGAAAACGACTTGCGAACTCACCACCATAAAGAAGCAGTGGAGGCCACTGAAACGTGCGCGTTGACCTACTTGAAATCTAAACACATCATTTTGTTGTAAGTAGCCCTTGCCTTGATACTTCGTTTGAATTCGCCCATGAACTGCTACAACGGTCATCCCATCGCAGATCTAAAAAAGCAGCCAAAAGGCTGCTTTTTTCCGAGTTAAAACTTGACTAGTTATTATCGCTTCTTGCGGCGAAAGGCTATCGCTATCGCGCCAACCATAATCAGAAAGGCAACCGAAGGTTCTGGTACTACATTCACGCTGCCTAGGTCGAATGGTAGGTTGTCATAAAGAGTACCGCCTAAAATGGCGTTAAACTCGCCGCCAAACCCAGCTTCCCAAATGCCTTGAAAGTCGAAGAATGTTGCTGAGTCGACTACATCAATCAGTAAAAATTGAAGCCCACTTGCAATGTCCATCGGGTCAATCTGCAGCTCAATCACAAATGCATCTTCAGGTGCAAAATCAACACCCAAGAAATCAAATGATTGCCAAGTATCAATGGTGTCAAACTCGTCAGCCAATAGAGGGTCGAAAGAAATAGATCCCTCTACAACATTGTTGAAAATAATGTCTTGAGTGACCAGCACTGCATTTGCGTGGAGGCTTGTGATTAAGAGAGTTGCGCCGAGTAATATTGTTTTAATGATTTTTTTCATTGTGTTTATCCTTAATGTCTTCGTTGGCGGGCAGATACTTGCATTCGTATTTGCCCGCACTTCCTGTGGTTATATAAATGGTAGTTAGTTAGCCTTTACATCGACGATGGTCACCATTTGCTCAACACCTTTGTTGTCGAGGAAACTTACTGCGCCTAAATATGAACCGCCAGCAACCAATCCGCGTGTCGAGATAGACACATAGTTGCTTCGGCCTTGAATTGCTCGGCGGCTTGAAGAGACTCTCATATTTGATGTGTCAGCCCCTTCTTCTGCAAACCAGAACGGCATTTGGTAGGTGACGGTAGAATCGGCTTGGCCATCGATATTGTAGGCGTGAACCATGATGAAGTAGAAATCACCATTTGGGCCATCCGCTGCCGGCTCAGGGTTAATCAACAATACTTCTTCGTTTGACGTTGCAGTCGTTGATTGGCCTGCCAAGTCGCATGCGTTTGCAATGCAGCGATATACGTACAAATCTAAATCTGCTCCAGGAACAGAAACGAGATCGTCGCTCAACATAAACTTCAAAGCTTTTGTCCCTTCAGAGACTAAGAACCCGTGCTTACCCAAACTGGCTTCGTTGAAGGTAAAGGTAGAGTCAGCATCTTGAGGAATGGTTGCGCTAGTGACAAACGGTAGTGTGAGACCCGTCGAACGTTGACTGGTGGTGCCGGTGTAGTTCATTTCGATCTCAAAGTTGAGTCGCCCCCGCGTTGCATTGACGGTGTTGCTGACAAGCGCTGGCGCCAATATCGTTTGAGGCGAAACTACTTTCACCGCGATAGGGCTCCGAACAACGTGGCCAGCTGCGTCACTCCAAGTGATTGAGCCAAATACCCACTCACCCAGTTGTGCATTATCTTCAACCGTGAATAGTAATCCGTATTGAGCCGAAGAACCTGAATTAACAACTAACTCTCCAGTTTCGGAGGCAGTGAATACTTCAATAGAAATACCTGAAGGAGCATCTACCAATGCTGTATAGACGGAGTCTTGTTGGGTAATGTTGGTGACAGTTCTATACACGGCTTCGGGAGCTGATAATTCACCAATCGCAATTGAAGGTAAGTTCAGTTCACTGGGATCAATGTCAAAGTTAGCTGCCACATAATCGGGACAAGCAAAACCACTGGTTTCAAGTACGAAGCTGTCTTGCTCTAAACCACACATGAAGGCCATATAGTCAAAAAAACCGGTTTGATAGACCAAACCCGGGTCCATGGCTGATACAGGCACAGCATGTCCAGATCCGAAGTCAAAAGGGTCGGCTATCTCGATTAATGTTTCTTTGACGAGATTTTGCCGAGCGGAGGTCATTAAGGCCGACTTAATAATAGACGGCGACCAATTCGGATATTGGCCTTTGAGCAAAGCTGCCATACCTGCGATATGAGGGGCAGACATAGAAGTACCTTGCAAGTACTTAAAGGTTTCTCCATCCGCTGCAAAAGCAGGATTACTGGTGGTTGCTGCGAGGATGCGCACGCCCGGTGCAGTAATATCGGGTTTAATAACATCACCCGTGGACAAGTTAGGGCCACGTGATGAGAAATCAGCAATGATATTACCGACTTCCTGACGAGGGATATAAGTACCAGCGTCGAGAGTCACCGCTGTGTATGCGTTATCATCTAACCCAGACAGTAAGGTTTCACCGTTGGCCTTACTAATCATAACTCCGGGTATATCAAAGTTTTTGGTGCCACCCATAACAATAGGCGCTCCATCATTATTGGTATACACAACGACACCGACAGCACCCGCTAGAAGTGCGCGTTCTACTTTTTCGGTAAATGCACACGCTCCACGGGTTATCAGGGCGATCTTGCCAGCAATTTCTTCTTCATTTTCCAGTGGCGTGGGTGTTTCGGGTGCAATAAAGCATCCGTCAATGGGTTGGGCTGCCACTAATGCTTGTGTAGTAACACCAACTTCACTCATTGGTTTAGTGATTGCACCCTCAACTGATTCGTAAAGCGAGACCATGTCGTCGTCAGTCACCACGCTAATCGCATTCGTTGCACTAGTTCCATCATAGGTAGAGGCAGCAACACTCATCACCCAAGGTGCGGGTGTGCCAACGGTGGAAATATCGGGACCATCGTTACCGGCTGATACGGCAACAAATACACCCGCTCTTTCTGCCATGAGCATTGCTGCAGTTGAAGGCACGGTTAGATCAGTAAGGCTACCGCCAATGGAATAGTTGATCACGTCAACGCCATCCTCCACTGCTTGATCGATTGCCGCCATTGTATCGCCGTAAAAACAACCACTTTGTTTTTGACCTGATTCAGTCTCGTAATCACTATTCCAGCATGCTTTATATACTGCTACACGTGCACGGGGTGCTATACCCGTCACTGATCCAACATCTGTACCGAACAATACTGCCGGTACATTTTCATTACCCGCTGCTGTACCTGCGGTATGACTGCCATGACCGTCGGCGTCTCGTGGTGACCGAAACTCTTGAGGAATGAGTGGGTAGGTCGCTTCAAAAGCGCCACTGAAAAACTGCGCACCGATTAATTTGTGATTACATACAAATGCTTCGTCTTCGCCAGCATCACATGAACCAGCCCAGCCAAAATCTGTGGGATCACTATATGATCCGTCATCAGCAAAGCTAGGGTTTTCCGGCCAAATACCAGTATCGACAATACCAACGACTACGTCTTCACCTTTCAGATCTAGGGTGTGTTGACCCGAGGGCGAGTCCAATCCCAAGAAAGTCGGAGTATTTGCAGTGGTTACTTGCTGTAACTGATCTTCCCACACGCCTAAAACGTCAGGGTTTGCTTTTAATGCGTCGACTTGAGATGACGTTAATGTGGCACTAAATCCGTTAAATGTATGCGTGTAAGAGTAGGTAATCTCACTGACGCCTACTTTTTGTGCAAGAGTTTGGTGCAATTGCTCTAATTTGGCCGTGTACTGTTGCACCTCACTGTCACGGGCGTTGTACCGGTTTTGTGGAATTGCTGCCTTATTGGAAGGTATGAGTTGCCCTAAATCATTTGCAACACTAATCCCTGAGGGGGATTTAAGCTGAATAATGTAGTTACCGGATTTGGATTTGGGCTGTAGACTTGTTTTTCCTTGTTGTAGCTGTGTTGTATCAAGGTTACCAATCTCATTTGCTGAGATTCCTAGAACTGGCAGCGCGACAATTGCGCCTGCAAGCAATAGGCTTGATGCTCCTTTCTGTTGAAACATAAAATTTCCTTTTATATACCTGAGTCCGCTATTTGTTTTGTGATTGCGGATTATTAACGGTCGGCCCTTCGTACTTCTCCATCGAAGGTAATGTGACTAAGCAAATTTAGTGCCTCAGATAGTATTTCGTTAGTTGAATGTGAGAGTTTTGTTGATAGAGGGTGTAAAGATAAGTTTATGGTGCCAAAAACGCCTAAAAACGAGCATTTATTAAGCGGTTTTTAGCATGTGAGGAATATTACGAATTTATTTCATAAAAGCCCTTGACCGTGTCAGAAGATTCCCTATAATGCGCCCCCACAGCAACGGGCAAGGCGGCAACGCTAGAAGTTAAGACTTCAGCCCGAAGCGGTGAAGAAAATCGGTTAGCAAAAAAGATTCATTGAATCGCTTGACACTAACCACCGGAAGCGTATTATACGCCTCCCGCAACGGCAACGCCGAAGCGACGCTCTTTAACAATTTAGCAAGACAATCT